>NZ_JBYSYE010000039.1:0-56157 GCF_058782925.1 Pseudomonas sp. FW305-E2
TGATTCAATTTGTTAAAGAGCGTTTGGTTAAGAACCTTTCGTCTCAACCGAGGCGCGCATTCTACGCTTTCCTCAGAACCTGTCAAGCGTTTATTTTTTACCACTGCTTTCTTTCGAAAGCTAACAACTTCAACAACTTACCGCTTGCCCCGAAGCGTTCATCGCTGCGAGGAGGCGAATAATACGCGCTTTGAAATCAGAGTCAACACCTTGTTCTGAAAAACTTTTCCATCAACGTTTTGCCGCTAACCGGCAACTAATGAAAGCGCCGTGGATCTGTAAAGAAACACACCACGGAGCGTAGCGGCCATGAGCGATGGGCAAAGCGAGAAAACCCCCGGCCTCTCTGCCGATGAAGAGCAGGAGGTCAGCCACAGCCAACCGCCGCGGGCGGCTGTGCTGCACGAAATCATTCGCTACCAGGGCGACCAGGAACTGGAACGTACACTTGCCGCGTTGTGGTGGTCGGCACTTGCCGCCGGCCTGTCCATGGGGCTGTCGTTGATGGCCATGGGGCTATTCTACGCCCGCCTGCCGGAAGGCGATGGTGCCCAGGTGGTCGCCAGCATCGGCTACAGTGCGGGCTTTCTCGCCGTGATCCTGGCACGCCAGCAACTGTTCACCGAAAATACGCTCACCGCCGTGCTGCCCGTCATGACCGCCCCTACGCTGGCCAACTTCGGACGACTGCTACGCCTCTGGGGCGTGGTGTTGCTTGGCAACCTGGCAGGCACCCTGCTGGTAGCCTGGGTGATGCTGGAACTGCCGATCTTCGACAGCAAGACCGATGTGGCATTCCTGGAGGTCGGTCGCAAGGTAATGAAGAACGACATCAGCCAAATGTTCGCCAAGGGCATAGTCTCAGGCTGGATGATTGCCACCATGGTCTGGATGATCCCTTCAATGGAGCACGCCAAGATCTGGATCATTCTGATGATCACCTACCTGATGGCCCTTGGCGATTTCACTCATATAGTGGTGGGGTCAGTCGAAGTGTCCTACCTGGTGTGGGCTGGCGACGAAACCTGGAGCCGTTTCTGGCTGGAATTTGCACTGCCGACGCTGGCGGGCAACATCATCGGTGGCAGTTTCATCTTCGCCTTGATCAGCCATGCGCAAGTGCGCAGTGACAGTGGCAAACCACCCTCGCGGCTTCTGAACGACGACCAGCCCCAGTCCGCGCGCAGCAGACATGAGCCAAAATGATACTCAGCGTGCCGCTACGGTGAGCTCATGCCCCTGGCCCTGCTTACTCATGGGCCAGGGCTACACATCCGTTCTGCCCGCCATGCGGTGACTCCAGATTGCCCCGCTCCCGTCCGCGGCGCGCTCAGTCGCATCTGAGCCTGGTTATCGACGGCCCACCACAGTGATCGAATCAACCGTGAATTGGCTTGTAAGGTCATTTCTCGCCGAAGTAACACTGTTCAACAATATTCATCCGAATTATGCGATGAACGGTACACCGGCAGAAGAAGATCAGCATTATGGACAATCGCATCGGCAAAGGGCTTTCATTCGTCAAGCGCATCTACCTGCCGCGGGTCATTGGCCTGGGAATCGGCCTGTTCACTGTCATGGCGGCGATTGCGCCGCTGTCGCCCCCCTCCTGGACATGGCTGCTAGTACTGTTCAATGGTTTGCTGTGGCCGCACGTGGCCTACCAGTGGGCTGCCCGCTCGACAACGCCTTACCAGGCGGAACAGCGCAACCTTCTGCTGGACTCGCTGATGGGCGGGTTCTGGACTGCCGCCATGCACTTCAACCCGCTACCCAGCGTGACCGTGCTGTCGATGATGACGATGAACAACGTCGCCGCCGGCGGCAAGCGCATGGTCTTTCGCGGAGCGCTGGCGCAACTGGCTGGCATGCTCGCCGCCATCCTGCTGCTTGGCCCTGGCTTGCAATTGATCGCCACGCCCCTGCAGGTCTATGCGTGCCTGCCAATGCTGGCGCTGTACCCACTGGCCTTGGGCTGGGTGTGCTACCAGCTTGCGATCAAGCTGGGCGACCACAAGCGCCGGCTGAGCGCCCTGAGCCTCACCGACAGCCTGACCGGGCTGTTCAACCACGGCGCCTGGAAGGACCTGCTGCAGCTCAAGTTCCAGGCGTGCAGGCAGCGACAGGGGCACGCGGTGATTGCCCTGATCGACATCGATCACTTCAAGACCATCAACGACACCTTTGGCCATGTGGTCGGCGACTGTGTACTGCGCCAGCTCAGCGCTGAGCTGCGGCGCAGTTTGCGCGAGGGCGACCAGGCCGGGCGTTACGGCGGCGACGAATTCTGCGTGATCCTGCCCGAAATCAGCGAAGCCCAGGCCTGCCAAGTCATGGAGCGTCTGCGCGAGCGGGTTTCCAGCTACCGCAACACACAGTTACCGCACCTGCGCATCAGCCTGAGTATCGGCCTGTCACCCTTCGAGGCCAACCTCGAGTCCCCCGAGCACTGGCTCGAACAGGCGGACAAGGCGCTGTACATCGCCAAGCACGCTGGCCGCGATCAGGTCAATTTTGCCCGCGGTGAAGCTGCCGCGCTCAGGCTGGCCTATCCTGATTGAACCTCCTTCCTGTCTGCCTGGCGGGAGGTTGCCTGAAGGAGCCGCTCGCGCATGGCCAGGACCGCCAAGCTTCTACCCGCTAGCCCCACACCGCGCTTTCAGGTGCGCCACCTCATTGCCGGTTTCAGCGCAGTGTTCGGCCTGGCTTGCCTGGTCATTCTCGGCGCTCTGTTCAATATCGCCAGCACACTCGACCAACAGGAGCGCCAGCGTAGCGCCTTCCATGCGAACCAGGCGCTGGAACAACGGCTGCTCGCCTCGCGCCAGTTTCTGTCCAGCTATGCCGTATGGGATGCAGCCTTCGAGCACTTGTCGGGCCAAGCCGACTGGCAATGGGCCTACGAGGAAAAAAACATAGGTGAGTCGCTGTACAGCGCCAGCGGCTACGAAGGGGTGTTCGTAGTGGAAAACGACCGCACCACCTATGCCTTGTTCAAAGGCCAGCCCAGCCAGGCAGGTGCCAACACCTACATAGACACACCGCTGCAGCCGATCATCGAACAAGCCCGCGCGGCGGCAGTTTCACGCGAGCAAATCACCCATTTCGTGCTGTTCAATGGCTGGCCGGCCGCACTCAGTGCAGCAGCCGTGCGCCCGGACCGGGAGGTTACCGACAGCGAGGTGAGCCAGGCGCCGGTGATGCTGTTCATTGACCAGCTCACCGAAAGCAAACTGGCGCAGTTGGGCAACGGCGCCGGCCTGACGGGCATGCACGTGGAAAAGGAGGATATGCAGGATCACAGCCACCTGCGCATCGACCTGGGCGACACCGGCTACCATCTGACCTGGAACAGCCCACTGCCGGGGCGTCAGATGCTGCGGGCAGTGTTGCCAGCACTGTTGTGCGCACTACTGATACTTGGCTTGGTGATGCTGTACCTGTTCCGCCATGCCTTGCGCAGCTCCCGGGCAATCGGCCTCACGCTCGTGCATCTGCAACAAAGCAACCAGGCCCTGGAGGCCAGCGAGCAGCGTTTCCGCGCGGTGGCCGAATCGGCATCCGACTGGATCTGGGAAACCGACCGGCATCAACGCCTGACCTACCTGTCGCAACGCTTCGCCAACGTCACCGGCTACCCGGTAGACGGCTGGCTGGGCCACCCGCTCAACCAGTTGCTGGCCTGCGACACCACGCCGTTGTCACCTTGGCTCGACGCCCTGGCTACCGCCGACCCGCAGCAATTGGCCAACCTGCGCTGCACTTACCGCGACCAGAATGGCCAGAACCGCTACTGCCGGATATCCGCCCGCGCTATCTGGCGCGATGGCAAGGCCATCGGTTTTCGGGGTACCGCCAGCGATATCACCGACGAAGTCGACGCCCACGCGCGCATCCAGCATCTTTCGCTGCACGACCCACTGACCGGGCTGGCCAACCGCAATAAGCTCGCCCGGCACTTGGAGCAAGCCTTGTTGCGCGGCAGTGACTCGCCGCCGCTGACCTTGTTGCTGCTGGACCTGGACAACTTCAAGCCGATCAACGACTCGCTCGGTCATGCCGCCGGAGATGCCGTGCTGCAAGAAGTGGCAACGCGCCTGCGCGACACCACCCGCGATGGCGACCTGGTCGCGCGTCTGGGCGGCGACGAGTTCATCCTGGTACTCAGCGGCATGGACAACAGCAGCGAGATCGACCGCTTCTGTGCGCGCCTGATCGGCCTGCTGCAGCAACCCATCGTCTTCGAAAGCCAGCCGCTGCACATCGGTGCCAGCATTGGCGTTGCCCAGACGCGTAACCAGGGCTTCGATGCAGGTGAGCTGATCCGCTGCGCCGACATCGCCCTGTACCAGGCCAAGGCCGATGGAAAGAACACATGGCGCTACTTCGTTGCCGAAATGAACCAGCAGATCCAGTACCGCCGCCAGCTGGAGAACGACCTGCGCCGGGCCCTGCGCAATGAGGAGTTCGAGTTGCATTACCAGCCACGCTACCGCCTCGACGACCTGCGTATCGTCGCGGTCGAGGCCTTGGTGCGCTGGCGGCATCCACAGGAAGGGTTACTGGGGCCGGACACCTTCATTCCGTTGGCCGAGCAGAGCGACATCATTGTTGCGCTGGGCCGCTGGGTGCTTCGCGAAGCTTGCCGCACTGCCCATGACTGGCCAGCCGACGTGCTGGTTTCGGTCAACCTGTCGCCTGCGCAGTTCTTGCGCAGCGATGTGGTAGCCGACGTGCGCGAAATTTTGCTCGACACGGCCTTCCCCGCCCAGCGGTTGGAACTGGAGATTACCGAGAACGTGATGCTCAACGACATCGAGGGCGCGCTAGGCACCATGCTGTCGCTCAAGGAGCTAGGGGTGCGCCTGAACATGGATGATTTCGGCACCGGCTATTCGTCGTTGGGCTACCTGCGTACTTACCCGTTCGACAGCATCAAGATCGACAAACGCTTCATCAGCGGCCTGAACAACAACGGCGGCAGCGACCGCGCTGTGGTCCAGGCCATCATCAACCTGGGTGAGGCGATGGGGCTGACAGTGACAGCCGAAGGCGTGGAAAGCGAACATCAACTCAAGGCGCTGGAAAACGATCGCTGCCATGAAGTGCAAGGCTATTACCTGAGCATGCCCCTGGACAGCGCCGGATTGGCGGCGTTGTTGCACCAAACCTCCCAAAGCACTGCACAGCCCTTGTAGACGCGGCCTTGCTCCTAAACAGACTGAGTGTGCTGCTGCAGGCTGCGCTGCGCCACGATTTCGGGCAGATCACAGCGGCGCAGGTAGGCGCGCAGCGGTTCACCAATGTTCAAGCGGTCATCCACATGCTGATCCAGCAACAGCGACAGCCGTTCGCGGCACAACACCATGCGCAGCCCTTGCTCGGGCCGCCAGACAAACTCGCTGCAGGGGGTGATACTGGCGTCGGCCACGTCCATGCCGAACGCGTCCTCGGAGAAACGCACGATATGAACACCGCGCTTGCCGTGAAAACCGACAAAGCCCTTTAGCTGATCGGCGGCGTTGCAGATATCCTGGGAAGTGATGGCCATGACGTAACCTCGCAATGAAATCGGAAGATACGCACGCCTGGCGGAAGAAGGGTTGCCTCTGTCGGGCAACTCACAGCGGCAGCCTAACGCAACTGGCGGGCCGTTCGCCAAGTTTTTTCGTGCCTGCCCGACGTCGTCGACGACCTCAAGCTATACTGCCTTCACCACACGACCCGGCTGTACCGCTTCGACCGTTACATCTCTGTCTATTGAGGCAGCACCATCACTGCGGGTCGCGGACCTCATGCACTTGCACACTCGCCGTCATACCCGCACTCAAGGTCAGCCCTTCCGGCACCTGATCCAGGCGAATCCTCACAGGTATGCGCTGGGCCAGTCGTACCCAGTTGAAGGTCGGCTCTACCTCCGGCAGCAACTGGCTGTCCGGGTTGCTGTTGCGGTCGGTGATGCCGCGGCTGATGCTCTCCACGTGCCCCTGCATCGGTTCACCCGTGCCCATCAGCCACACCTTCACGGTGTCCCCAACGCGAATGCGCGGCAGCTTGGTTTCCTCGAAATAGGCCTGGATGTAGAACGTCGAATCATCCACCAGCGCCATCACCGATTCCCCGGTGTTCACATAATTGCCTTCGGCCAGACGCAGATTGGTGATATGCCCGCTGCGCGGTGCCCGCACCTCACTGCGCGCCAGGTTGATCCTGGCCACCTGCAACTGCGCCTCGGCCTCATGCAACTCACCACGCGCGATGGCGGCATTGATCTGGGCGTTTTCACGCAACTCGGCACTGATTGCCTCTGGCCCCAAGGCAGTACGCCGGGCTGCTTCACGCTCGCGCAAGCGCAGTTGCTGGGCGCGGGTCTCGGTCACCGCACTGGCCTGATCGAGCGCGGCCTGGAAGCGCTCGCGGTCAATGCTCATCAACAAGTCGCCAGCCTTGACCTGCTGGTTGTCATGAACCTTGAGTTCGCGAACCCAGCCAGACACGTCAGGCGCAATCACCACCACATCGGCGCGCACACGGGCATCGCGTGTCCATGGGGTGAGCATGTAGTACTGCCACAGCTGGTAGCCGGCCAACACCGCCAGGGCCACCACACACAGGGTCACCAGAATACGTACGGCCGCACGCATCGAAACACTCCTTTATAAAGTTCCCAGCAGACGTACCACCAGGAACAACACACAGACGAACAGCGCTGCGTCGAACAGCGCTTCATGCCAGATCCAGCGCCCCAACGGTGTGGCATGCACCACCAGGCGCAGCAGGCCGGTGAGCAGCAGCGCCAACAACACATAAAGCAGAAACGGGCTGAGCAGCACGCCGCCCACTTCCCACTCACGCAAACCCATGGGTGTCCTCCTGCCAGCGGCACCATTTGCCCCAGCTTTTCTGCAATTGCAGTACCGCCCCTTCGGCCAGGCGAAGCGGGTCGCTGGCTGGCAGCCGACGCAAGGCTGCAATGAACTGCTCACTGGCAGCATCCAGCCGCTGCCCACGCCCGGCAGCCGGCCCTTTGGCCAGCACTGCTTCCACTTGTTGCAGGTACTCGCGCTCGGCCCGCCCCAAAGGGGCCTGGGCGACCGCCAGGCACATGCGCAGGTGCACCAGTTCGTCGCCGATATCCAGCCCGTGCAGGCCGTCATCCCAGCGTTTGCGTTCGCCTTCCGGTAATTCACTGGCATGCCGCGCCAGTTGCATCAGCCGGTCGGCCATGCGCCCGCCAAACCAGCTGTCAGCCCCGCGCAGGTCGCGCCGGGTCAGGCGCACCAAGTCGTTCTGCGTTGCAGCACGCAAGCGCCGGCCCAGCCAGGCCGGGTGGCGGAACACCAGTAAGCGGAAGGCCATGACCGCTGCCGACACCCCCACCAGCATGGCCAAGGCACTGTTCAACATGGTCGCCACGCCGAACTGCATGGCGTTGAGCGGCGACACCAGCACAATGAAGTGCAGGCAATAGGAAGTGGCCGTAGCCCCGGTACGCGGATGGGCCATGCCCAGTGCACCAAGAAACAGTGGCACGCCCATGCCCAGGCAGAGCATGGCGAAACTGCTCCATTGCGGCAGCATGATCTGCCCGACCAGAAACGCCGCCGGTATCGCCAGGAATATCCCGCGCAGGAAACTCAGGCCGATCTGTGCGCCGTTCTCGCGACTGGCGAACAGGCTGCAGACCACGCAGGTCAGCACCAGGCCACCTGGTGCCGAAGGCCAGGCCGTGGCCAGCCAGAAACCACTCATTACCAGGAAGGCCAGCGCACTGCGCGAGCCGAACAGCAAGGCCAGCGACCAGTCTCGGTGCACGGCCAGCCCCTGGGACACGTCCTTGGGCGCCCTGCCCGCCTCCACATCCTCAAGTGCCTGGCTGGCGGCCATGGCATAGTCCAATAGCAGGGCCATGCGCGCCAGGCAGAAGTGCTCCGCCGAACTGATCTGCTCGTCGTGTGCGGCATCCCAGATACGCTGACGCAACAACAACAGGCTGGGCTGGTCGGGTTGGTCGAGCAGCGTACGCACTTCCTGCAACCAAGGCGTCAAGTGCTCGACCTCACACTCATCCAGTTGCCGCCACTGGCGGCGCACCGAACGGGAAATACGCAACAACACCAGCAGTTTCTGGCTAAGGCCACGAATGGCACGGGCACGTTGGCGCCCGCGATTGCCCTCGAACCAGGCATGTTCACGTTGGCTGTCGATGGCAACGATGCGTCCCAGGCTTTCCAGCAGGCCTTTGCGCGCCTCGTCCTCTCCGCCCAGCATGGCGCTGGCGGCCTGCAGGCCGTTCTGCCAGGCCTGCCGCGCCTGCCCGCCCAGTTGCTGCTCGACCCGCATGGGCCAGAGCAAGGCACTGCTGGCTGTTGCACAGAAAATACCCAGGCAGATCTCGGTACAGCGCGCCACGGCCTGGTCGAATACCTGCAGGGGGTGGTCAATGGCCGGCAAGGCAATGATCGCTGCGGTGTAGCCGGCCAGCACGAAAGCATAGGCCCAGGCGCTGCGCAACTGGGTGGACGCGGCAGTACACAGGGCCAGCCACAGCGCCAAGGCAAGCAGGAACAGCCCGGGGGTCTGGGCGAACAGGCCGATGAACAGCACTGACATGACTGTGCCGACCAACGTGCCGGCCAACCGCGCCAAGCCTTTCTGCACCACCATGCCCGATAGCGGCTGGGCGACGATGAAAGCAGTCATCAATGCCCAGGAGGGTTGCTCCAGCCCCCAGCGCATCGCCAGCCACAACGCCAGGCCGCCACCGAGCAGGGTCTTGATGGCAAACTTGAGGGCGAGGCTGCTGGGCGCGAACAGGGCCTGAAAGGTGATGGGCACGAGGCGGACCTTGCGGGGAAAAGTCTTGCTGAAAAGATAGACAATGATGAGCAGAATAAAGCGGAAACGATTAATTAGCTAGCTAATCATGTATATGCGATGGGCCTGCACTGAGAGGGACAGCTCAGGCAATAAAAAATGCAGGCAAAAAAATGGGCGACCGAAGTCGCCCTAAATGCCTTGCGTGCTCGTGTACCCGGAAGGTCAGCGCGGCTTGCGCTTGTTCGAGTCCTTCCAGATGAAAATGCCCAGACCGGCAAAGAAGGCGACCATCAGCCCGACCGTTACCACACCGGCGATAACCACGTTGTCGAAGAACATGCTGGCCTCCCCATTCGTTTGCCGTTGTCCGATGGGTACACGTTAACCAATGTGGCGGCGGGGAAAATTGATCAGTGTCAATGGTGCCCGAGGCCGGGCACGCGAGCGGGGCGCAGGGTTGACCTGCGTCAAGTTTCAACGCTTCTTAGGTTTGCCCTTGGGCTTCTTTTTCTTGCTGGTACTCAAAGGCAGGGCCTGCTCGAAAGCATTGCGCATTTCGTTCAGCCGCTTTTCCTTGAGGTCGTGGACGCGCTTGGCACGTTCGGCATCGAAATCGATGAGGTTGTCTTGGCTCATGGGTGGGCTCGACGATCAACAGAGAAATGCATGATGAAGCCAGGCGCAGGCGCTGACCAGCCCCGTATCAGACTTCGATGTCCACCAGCAGTCCTTGGCGTACATGCTCGCCCATCAATGGCGCTACCGGCACGGTATTGTCGGCATTGACCTCGTCACCCGGGACGGCATCGTAGCGTTCCTGCTCGCCCTTAT
This sequence comes from Pseudomonas sp. FW305-E2, assembly GCF_058782925.1. Classification (NCBI taxonomy): domain Bacteria; kingdom Pseudomonadati; phylum Pseudomonadota; class Gammaproteobacteria; order Pseudomonadales; family Pseudomonadaceae; genus Pseudomonas; species Pseudomonas sp. FW305-E2. The sequence continues at coordinate 9,652 of NZ_JBYSYE010000039.1, forward strand.
TGCGGTGTTGCTGCTGGCGGCGCTGTTCATCGCGCAGCAACAATACCTGCTCCTGCGGGTCGCGCTGGCGCTTGAGGTCAATGGCACTTTCGCCGGACGCAGGCTGCGTCGGCACCACCGGCTTGATATCGGGGGTTGGCTTGACCGGGTCCTGTTGCGAGGTGACCGGGGCGGCACTGAGCGGAATGATCGGCGGCAGCATGGACGTTCTCCTATGCCCCCTGTATCGGCAGGCGCAGCTTTACCTTGATGTCATGGACAACATTTACTCGGCTTCGTCACCCGGCTCGTCGTCGACTGGCGGACTGGCCTCGCTCCAGGGCCGCTTGTACACCTGTTGCCAAACCGCATCCATATGATCGCGTAACACCTGCGGCGCGGCTTTCAGCGAAGCGCTGTCCTCGCGCTCACCACCGATCGGTTCCTCGCCCGCCGGGGTGATCAGCGACTGGCCGGTAATGGTGTAACTGGCCTGCCCTTCACGCATCTCGATGGCGATGTCATGCGGGTCGATACCGCCGCCGCAGAACGCATGGCTGGCCACCGTTATCTCGGCCACACCATTCTTGTTCAGGTCGCTCACATCACTGACGTCATTATAGAAGTCCACGTCCAGGTCCAGCCCCGGGCAGGTCGTTTCCTGCTCGACCTGCCAACGCGCCTTGAAGGTGTCGTTCTCGGCCGTGCGCCCGTACAAGGTGGCCTTGAGCACCACCTTGTCCACTTCCTGTTCGCTTTCCAGGTCGCTGGCCTGGCCATCGCTGCGGCTCAGGACCAGCAGCCCTTCGCCGTCACTGTCACGAAAGTGCACGCTCTTTATCGGCGTCTGTACGCCCAGTACCTCAAGCTGCTCCATCGGAATGGGGGGCAATGTCTCAAAGTTTTTCTGCTCGCAGGCGCTCAGCAGCACCAGGCTGCCCACGGCCATCGAAGCGCTGATCCAGCGGTGCTTGGCAGACATGTTGATCCGGAGCCCTCGTCGGCGGCGCTGTGCAGGGCGATGAAACGACTAGACTGTGCCTTTCGATACCTTTCGGTGCTATCGGCACTTTGGTCTGACCGGCCGATCCGTTAACATAATCGGCTTTTTCATCGCGGGAGTTCAGGCAGTATGGCGCAGCAGTATCAACCGGGGCAACGCTGGATCAGCGACAGCGAAGCAGAGCTCGGCCTGGGTACCATCCTGGCGCAGGATGGCCGCCTGTTGACCGTGCTCTACCCGGCCACTGGCGACACCCGCCAGTATTCCCTGCGCAATGCGCCGCTGACCCGCGTGCGCTTCTCGCCAGGTGACCAGATCACCCACTTCGAAGGCTGGAAGCTGACCGTACGCGAAGTCGAGGACATCGACGGGCTGATGGTCTACCACGGCCTGGACGGGCAGAACCAGCCTCGCACCCTGCCCGAAACCCAGTTGTCGAACTTCATTCAGTTCCGCCTGGCCAGCGACCGCCTGTTCGCCGGGCAGATAGACCCACTGTCGTGGTTCAGCCTGCGCTACAACACCCTGCAGCACACCAGCAAGCAGATGCAATCGGCACTGTGGGGGTTGGGCGGCTGCCGCGCACAGCCCATCGCCCACCAACTGCACATTGCCCGCGAAGTCGCCGACCGCAGCGCCCCGCGCGTTCTGCTGGCCGACGAAGTGGGCCTGGGCAAAACCATCGAAGCCGGCCTGGTCATTCACCGCCAGCTGCTGTCGGGGCGCGCCAGCCGCGTACTGATCCTGGTGCCGGAAAACCTCCAGCACCAGTGGCTGGTGGAAATGCGCCGGCGCTTCAATCTGCAAGTGGCGCTGTTCGACGCCGAGCGCTTCATCGAAAGCGACGCCAGCAACCCGTTCGAGGATGCCCAACTGGCGTTGGTTGCCCTGGAGTGGCTGGTCGACGACGAAAAGGCCCAGGACGCACTGTTTGCCGCTGGCTGGGACCTGATGGTCGTCGACGAAGCCCACCACCTGGTCTGGCACGAAGACCAGGTCAGCGCCGAATACGGCCTGGTCGAGCAACTGGCCCAAGTGATTCCGGGCGTACTGCTGCTCACCGCCACCCCCGAGCAGCTTGGCCAGGACAGCCACTTCGCCCGCCTGCGCCTGCTCGACCCCAACCGTTTTCACGACCTGGCCGCTTTCCGCGCCGAAAGCGAGCACTACCGCCCGGTAGCCGAAGCGGTGCAGGAACTGCTCGACGAGGGCCGCCTGTCGCCCAAGGCCCACGCCACCATCCTGGGCTTCCTGGGTGCCGAAGGCGAAGCCCTGCTGGCTGCGGTCAGCGACGGCGACACCCAGGCCAGCGCCAGGCTGATTCGCGAACTGCTGGATCGCCACGGCACCGGACGCGTGCTGTTCCGTAACACCCGTGCGGCGATTCAGGGCTTCCCCGAGCGCCAGTTGCACCCCTACCCGCTGGCCACGCCCGAGCAATACCGCAACCTGCCAGCCGGCGAGCATGCCGAGCTGTACCCGGAAGTTGCCTTCCAGGCCCAAGGTGAAGTGGCCGATGACGAGCGCTGGTGGCGTTTCGACCCACGCGTCGACTGGCTGATCGACACCCTGAAGATGCTCAAGCGCACCAAAGTGCTGGTGATCTGCGCCCACGCCGAAACCGCCATGGACCTGGAGGACGCCCTGCGCGTGCGCTCCGGCATCCCGGCCTCGGTGTTCCATGAAGGCATGAGCATCCTCGAGCGCGACCGCGCCGCTGCCTACTTTGCCGATGAAGAGTTTGGCGCCCAGGTCCTGATCTGCTCGGAAATCGGCAGCGAAGGCCGCAACTTCCAGTTCGCTCATCACCTGGTGATGTTCGACCTGCCGGCGCACCCCGACCTGCTCGAACAGCGCATCGGCCGCCTTGACCGGATTGGTCAGAAGCACACTATCCAGTTGCACATCCCGTACCTGCAAGACAGCCCGCAAGAGCGCCTGTTCCAGTGGTACCACGAAGGGCTCAACGCCTTCCTCAACACCTGCCCCACCGGCAATGCCCTGCAGCACCAGTTCGGCCCACGCCTGCTGCCGCTGTTAGAAGGCGGCGATCACAAGGCCTGGGATACCCTGGTGGCCGACGCCCGCAGCGAGCGCGAGCGCCTGGAAGCCGAACTGCACACTGGCCGTGACCGCCTGCTGGAGCTCAATTCCGGCGGCGCCGGCGAAGGTCAGGCGCTGGTCGAGGCCATTCTCGAACAAGACGACCAGTTCGCCCTGCCGATCTACATGGAAACCCTGTTCGACGCCTTCGGCATCGACAGCGAAGACCATTCCGAGAACGCACTGATCCTCAAGCCGAGCGAGAAGATGCTCGATGCCAGCTTCCCGCTGGGCGACGATGAAGGCGTGACCATCACCTATGACCGTGGCCAGGCGCTGTCACGCGAGGACATGCAGTTCCTCACCTGGGAGCACCCGATGGTGCAGGGTGGCATGGATCTGGTGCTGTCAGGCTCGATGGGCAACACCGCCGTGGCGTTGATCAAGAACAAAGCGCTCAAACCAGGCACCGTACTGCTTGAACTGCTGTTCGTCAGCGAGGTGGTGGCACCCCGCAGCCTGCAACTGGGCCGCTACCTGCCGCCGGCGGCACTGCGCTGCCTGCTCGACGCCAATGGCAACGACCTGGCGTCACGCGTTGCCTTCGAAACCCTCAACGACCAGCTCGAGAGCGTACCGCGCGCCAGCGCCAACAAGTTCGTCCAGGCCCAGCGCGATGTGCTGGCCAAGCGTATCAGTGGCGGCGAGGAGAAGATCCTGCCGGCCCACAACGAGCGCGTGGCCGAAGCCCAGCGCCGCCTCACAGCCGAGGCCGACGAAGAGCTGGCGCGCCTGGTGGCATTGCAAGCGGTCAACCCAAGTGTGCGTGACAGCGAAATCGACGCCCTGCGCAAGCGGCGCGAAGATGGCCTGGCAATGCTGGAGAAGGCCGCCCTGCGCCTGGAAGCCATTCGCGTGCTGGTGGCTGGCTAACGCAGGCCCCGCGCCCTTGTGGGAGCGGGCACGCCCGCGAACACCGGCGAAGCCGGTGGCATCCATCGCAGTGGATGCTTCGCGGCCTCGCCCGCTCCCACAGGAAGGTATCAGGGCCCCAAATTTATTCCTCACTGCGATTGAAGTTATAACCAAATCGTAGAAATCATTGTGCCATTAGTCAGGAAGGCTTAAGTACTCCTTCCTATACTGCCTCTGGACAGTCTGCACAGGGTTGTAGCGCAGACGAGTGAAAACTCGATCAAGAGGCATTCCATGGAATGGCTGGGGCTGCAACTGTTCGCCGATCTTCCCGCAACCGGGCGCATCGTCATCGACTGCCGTCATGAACCGCTCTTGGTTCTGCTCGCCTACTTCGTTGCTTGCGCGGCCTGTTTCGCCACCCTCGACATGGCCGAGCGCCAGTCCCACAGCGACGACCCCACCGCCCACCGGCAATGGAACATGCTAGGAGCCTGCTGCCTGGCAGGCGGCATATGGGCCATGCACTTCATCAGCATGCTGGCCTTTCGGGCCCCGGTAGAAGTGCACTACGACGTATCCCTGACCATTCTTTCGCTGCTCATCGCACTGGGCGTGGCCTGGCTGGCCATGCACAGCCTCGAACGCAGCAAGATGCGCGCGCACCACTGCGTGCCGAGCGCAGGGCTGATCGGCCTGGGCATCATCCTCATGCATTTTGTCGGCATGGCCGCGATGGAAACGGGTGCCCGCCAGTACTACCAAACCGGCTTGCTACTTGCCTCTGCCGCCATTGCACTGCTCACCGCCCTGACCTCGCTGTACCTGGCCCGCTACTTGCGCAATGGCAGCGGCACCCTGTACCAAGCCATGAAGTACGGCGCCAGCCTGCTGATGGCGGGCGGCATCGTCGCCACTCATTTCACCGCGATGTCGGCCATGACCTTGGTCATCCCTGCCGATACCGCACTGCGCCTGCCGTCTGGCGACAACAGCCTGCAGCTGGGACTGGGCATCGGCTTCATCACCCTGCTGATCAGTGGCGCCAGCATCAGCGCCGCACTGGCCGACAAGAAGCTGCAAAGCAAGGAGCACGACCTGCGCCGGGTCAGCGTACTGCTCAGCCAACTGGACCAGGCCCGCGCTTCGCTGCAGCAGGCGGCGCACTATGATGCCCTGACCAACCTGCTCAACCGCCGCGGATTCAACCAGGTATTCGCCGAGCGCCTGGTCGAAACTCAGGCCAGCGAAAACCGCCTAGCCGTGATGTTCCTCGACATCGACCATTTCAAGCGCATCAACGACAGCCTCGGCCACGACGCCGGTGACGAGCTGCTCAAGGTAATCGCCCACCACATCAAGGCCGCTACCCGCAGCCACGACCTGGTTGCGCGTTTTGGTGGCGACGAGTTCTGCGTGGTCACCAGCCTGAACAGCCGCGACGAAGCCCGCCACCTGGCCCAGCGCATCATGCAACGGATGAAAGACCCCATCGACCTGGGCGGACGGCGCATGGTCATGACCACCAGCATTGGTATAAGTATCTTCCCAGACGATGGCGGCACAGCCGAAGAGTTGCTCAAGCATGCCGACCTGGCCCTCTACCAATCCAAGGACAACGGACGCAACAGCCTGAATTTCTTCAATGACAGCCTGAAGGCTCGCGCGTCGATCGCCTTGCAACTGGAAGAAGAGCTGCGCCTGGCGCTGCTTGAAGAACGCGGGCTGTGTGTGCACTACCAGCCGATTTTCGACCAGCGCAGCGGGCAAGTGGCCAAACTGGAAGCGCTGGTACGCTGGCAGCATCCTCAACATGGCCTGCTCGGGCCCGACCGTTTTGTCGGCATTGCCGAAGCCAACGGCCTGATCATCGACCTGGACCTGTGGGTGCTGCGCCACGCCTGTGCCGACCTGGCCCACTTACAGCGCCACGGCTACGACGAGGTCCAGGTCACGGTCAATTGCTCGGCAGTCACCCTTAGCCACGACGAACTGCCCAACGAAGTTGAAAAGGCACTGTTCCACGCCGGCCTTGCGCCGCGCCACCTGGAGCTGGAAGTGACCGAGAACGCCCTGGTGGGCGATATCCAGCGCACGGTCAGCCTGCTCAAACGCGTCCGGGCCTTGGGGGTGACACTTTCGATCGATGATTTTGGTACCGGCTACTCCTCACTGGCCTACCTCAAGCGCCTGCCATTGGATGTGCTGAAGATCGACCGCACCTTTCTGCAGGATGTACCGGGCAGCCAGAAAGACCGCGAAATTGTCCAGGCGATCATCGCCATGGCGCATACCCTGCACCTGCGGGTAGTCAGCGAGGGCGTGGAAACCGCCGAACAGCGGGCGTTCCTCGAAAGCCATGGCTGCGACTACCTGCAGGGGTACCTGTTGGGGCACCCCGTACCGCTGGCCGAGTTGCGCCCACTGCTGGAGCGGTTGCAGCGCCAGAGCGGCCGGATCACACCTTGTTGCGGTACAGCTCAACCAGGGTCGCCGGATCTTTTTGCAGGTAACCCTGGCTACCGTGCAAGCGCATCAGTTGCGCGGCAAGGCCACTGAGTGGCGTCGCCGAGCCTTGCTCGCGGGAAAACTTGACCGCGCCATCGAGGTCCTTGAGCAGCGTGCGGACGTGCCACTTGATTGGCTCGAAGCGGCTCTCGGCCATTTGCGGCGCAAGAATCTGCAATGGCTTGGAATCGGCAAAGCCACCCGCCAGCGCTTCAGCGATCAGCGTCGCGTCCACGCCCGACTGTTCGGCCAATGCCACCACTTCTGCAATTACCAGGGCATTGCACGCTACAATCATCTGGTTGCAAGCCTTGGTCACCTGCCCCGTGCCCACCGCGCCCATATGCGTCACGCGCTGACCAAGCACCTGCAGCACCGGGCGTGCACGCTGCAGATCGGCCGCTTCACCGCCCACCATGATCGCCAGCGTGCCCGCTTCGGCACCGGGCGTACCGCCAGAGACAGGTGCATCCAGCCAGGCCATGCCGCACAGTGCTGCCAGTTCGGCAGCCATTTCACGGGTGGCGGTGGGTTCCAAGCTAGAGAAATCGATCAGCAACTGGCCGCTTCGCCCGCCCTGGGCAATGCCTTGCTCGCCAAACACCACCTCACGCACCACCGCCGTGTCGGCCAGGCACAGTAGTACCATGTCGCTGTCACGGCACAATTCGGCCGGGCTGCTGGCCAGGCGCGCTCCAGCAGCGACCAGTGCGGCGCATTTGTCCGGGCTGCGGTTCCATACCGTCAGCGGATAACCCGCTGCCAGCAGGCGGCGGCACATGGGCAGGCCCATCAGGCCGATGCCGGCGAATCCAAGCGAAGGTAGTGCAGTGCTCATCGATAAACTCCTGACTGATTCGAACATTTCCCAGGCGGGCTACGATTCCGTTAGTGCCTGCCAGAACGGCGGCCACATTACGCATCCCGTAAACTGTTACCGCCACGCCGAATTGTTACTTCCCTCTACCCGCCTTGATCGCTTTCAAGCACCAAAACGGAGCTGATGCGTATTTTTGCGCACCAAAAAAGATCACGCTTCTTCCTGGCCCTTCACCTGTATCACGATGAACGGCGAAACCACCACCGCCCAGATCTCTGGGTCGCGGCTTTGCAGGTCCAATGCCTGCTCGGCCGATACCGGCCCAACAGTGCCATCACTACGCCACTTGGCGAAGATCTCGCTGCGATTCTCGGCCATCGCCTCAGCAACGGCGATCAGGTCAAGGCTGGGGTCGACCCAAATCAGGTCACCCTTGGCCCAAAAACGCTCCAGCGCTTTCCACTCGATGATTGCCGTCTCGCCAAGCAATTTGGCATAGAGGGTGCTTGTTTGATCAGTCATGGGTGGTATCCGCAAAAAATCGGTCAATAAAAAAGGCCGGCATTTTTGCAGAAAAACCCGGTTTCAAATATGTAATTTGGTCGATTGGCCCCGAAGTTGTGGGACGGGGTCGCAGATGCAGGCAGTTTGATGGCGCCTTTCTGTATCTTTCTGTCGATCAAGCGACAACGCAGGAAAGACGCACTTTTCGACCGCTTTTCAAGCGCTCGAACAGCGCTCTACACTGTACCGGTACAGTTCCGGGACATGTTCCGGGGGAAGGTGGGCTAGCGCGTTGGCATGGCCACGCCGCAAATCCCGCCCGGTCTGTAGCCCTGGCCGCCAGGACTATAAGAATTACAACAGAATGAGTGGAGCACTATGATCAAGATTTCCAAGCTGTTCGCCGCAATGGTACTGGCCGGGGTAGCCAGCCATTCGCTTGCCGCCGATACCATCAAGATCGGCATCGCCGGTCCCAAGACGGGTCCTGTGACCCAGTACGGCGACATGCAGTTCATCGGCGCCAAGCAAGCCATCAAGGATATCAACGCCGCGGGCGGCGTGGATGGCAAGATGCTCGAAGCCAAGGAATACGACGACGCCTGCGACCCTAAACAGGCCGTGGCAGTCGCCAACAAAGTGGTCAACGACGGCGTCAAGTTCGTGGTCGGCCACCTGTGCTCCAGCTCCACCCAGCCTGCGTCCGACATCTACGAAGACGAAGGCGTGATCATGATCACCCCGGCCGCCACTTCGCCGGAAATCACCGCCCGTGGCTACAAACTGATCTTCCGCACCATCGGCCTGGACAGCGCACAGGGCCCGGCCGCCGGCAACTACATCGCCGACCACGTCAAGCCGAAGGTCGTTGCCGTCCTGCACGACAAGCAGCAGTACGGTGAAGGCATCGCCACCGCCGTCAAGCAGACCCTGGAAAGCAAGGGCACCAAGGTTGCCGTGTTCGAAGGCCTGAACGCGGGTGACAAGGACTTCTCCTCGATCATCCAGAAGCTCAAGCAGAACAATGTCGACTTCGTCTACTACGGCGGCTACCACCCAGAGCTGGGCCTGATCCTGCGCCAGGCTCAGGAAAAAGGCCTGAAAGCCAAGTTCATGGGTCCGGAAGGCGTGGGTAACGACTCCATTTCGCAGATCGCCCAGAACGCCTCCGAAGGCCTGCTGGTCACCCTGCCGAAGTCGTTCGACGCAGACCCGGCGAACAAGAAGATCGTCGACGCCATCAAGGCTGACGGCAAGGACCCAAGTGGCCCGTTCGTATTCCCTGCCTACTCGGCTGTCGAGCTGATCGCTCAAGGCATCAAGAAAGCCGGTTCCGATGATACCGACAAGGTGGCCGAGGCCATCCACAAAGGCACCTTCAAGACCCCGACCGGCGACCTGTCGTTCGACGACAAAGGCGACCTGAAAGACTTCAAGTTCGTGGTCTACGAATGGCACTTCGGCAAGCCGAAGACCGAAGTCTCCCCTCAGTAACTGCGTGACTAATAGCTGACCTACGAGCCCACTGTGCGAGCAGTGGGCTTCGTTTTATGAGGTTCATGGGCCCGATCCCCGCGATCCGGGGGCAGGCTCACCTGAAAATCTTAAAACCGTCACCCGCGGTTTCCTGGCCGTACCCCTGCCAGTGAAATGCAAATCAGGTTTTTAGGAGCGCTGTAATGCCTGAGATCTACCATTTCTTCCAACAACTGGTTAATGGATTGACCATCGGCAGCACCTATGCCTTGATCGCCATCGGCTACACGATGGTGTACGGCATCATTGGCATGATCAACTTCGCCCACGGCGAGGTGTACATGATCGGTTCCTACGTGGCCTTCATCGCCCTGGCGGGCCTGGCCATGATGGGTATCCATTCGCTGCCGATCCTGATGACCGTCGCCTTCGTCGCGACGATCTTCGTCACCAGTGCCTATGGCTACAGCATCGAACGGGTTGCCTACCGCCCCCTGCGCAACAGCAACCGTCTGATCCCGCTGATTTCCGCCATCGGCATGTCGATTTTCCTGCAGAACACGGTCTTGCTTTCGCAAGACTCCAAGGACAAGTCCATCCCCAACCTGATCCCCGGGAGCTTCTCCTTCGGGCCAGGCGGTGCTGAAGAAGTACTGATCAGCTACATGCAAATCCTGGTGTTCGTTGTCACCCTTGTGGCCATGACCCTGCTCACCCTGTTCATCTCTCGTTCCCGCCTGGGCCGCGCCTGCCGCGCCTGTGCCGAGGACATCAAGATGGCCAACCTGCTGGGCATCAACACCAACAACATCATCGCCCTCACCTTCGTCATCGGTGCCGCCCTGGCTGCCGTGGCGGCCGTGCTGCTGAGCATGCAGTACGGGGTGATCAACCCCAACGCCGGTTTCCTGGTGGGCCTGAAGGCTTTCACCGCGGCGGTACTGGGTGGCATCGGCAGCATCCCGGGCGCCATGCTCGGCGGGCTGGTGCTGGGCGTGGCCGAAGCGTTCGGTGCCGATATCTTCGGCGACCAGTACAAGGACGTGGTGGCATTCGGCTTGTTGGTTCTTGTCCTGCTATTCCGGCCGACCGGCATCCTGGGCCGCCCGGAGGTTGAAAAAGTATGAACAGAAATCTCAAACAGGCGTTCTTCAGCGCCTTGCTGGTGTGGGCCGTGGCCTTCCCGGTACTGGGCCTGAAACTGAGCATCGACGGGATCAGCCTGGTCGTGCACAGTCAGGGCTCGTTCACCATCAGCATCATCGCCGTGTGTTCGGTGCTGATGTTCCTGCGCGTGCTGTTCGACAAGCAGTGGAGTTCGGTGATGGGCCGCCGATCGGATCGCAAGCTGATCCCCCCGGCAGTCAGCAACTACCTCACCCTGCCCAAGACCCAGCGCTACGTCATCATCGGGTTGATCGTGATAGCACTGGTATGGCCGTTCTTCGGCTCTCGCGGTGCGGTCGACATCGCCACGCTGATCCTGATCTACGTGTTGCTGGGCCTGGGCCTGAACATCGTGGTCGGCCTGGCGGGCCTGCTCGACCTCGGCTACGTAGGCTTCTATGCCGTCGGTGCCTACAGCTACGCCATGCTCTCGCATTACCTGGGCTGGAGCTTCTGGGTGTGCCTGCCGATTGCCGGCCTGATGGCTGCCACCTTCGGCTTCCTGCTCGGCTTCCCGGTGTTGCGCCTGCGTGGTGACTACCTGGCGATCGTGACCCTCGGTTTCGGTGAGATCATCCGCCTGTTCCTGCGTAACCTCACCGATTGGACCGGCGGCCCCAACGGCATCAGCAACATCCCCAAGCCGGAGTTCTTCGGCCTGACCTTCGAACGCCGTGCGGCCGAGGGCATGCAGACCTTCCACGAGTTCTTCGGGCTGCAATACAACTCGATCAACAAGGTGATCTTCCTGTACCTGGTGGCCCTGCTGCTGGCCCTGCTGGCGTTGTTCGTGATCAACCGCCTGCTGCGCATGCCGATCGGCCGCGCCTGGGAAGCCCTGCGTGAAGACGAGATCGCCTGCCGTGCACTGGGCCTGAACCCGACCGTGATCAAGCTCTCGGCATTCACCCTGGGTGCCTGCTTCGCCGGTTTCGCCGGCAGCTTCTTCGCCGCGCGCCAAGGCCTGGTGACGCCGGAGTCGTTCACCTTCATCGAGTCGGCGATCATCCTCGCCATCGTCGTGCTGGGTGGCATGGGTTCACAACTGGGCGTGATTCTCGCGGCCATCGTGATGATCCTGCTGCCTGAGCTGATGCGTGAGTTCAGCGAATACCGCATGCTGATGTTCGGTGCGCTGATGGTGTTGATGATGATCTGGCGTCCGCAAGGCCTGCTGCCTATGCAACGTCCACACATGGAGCTGCGTCGATGAGCCGCGAAATTCTGCAAGTCAGCGGCCTGAGCATGCGCTTCGGCGGCTTGTTGGCGGTCAACGGCGTGGCCCTGACCGTCAAGGAAAAACAGGTGGTGGCGTTGATCGGCCCGAACGGCGCCGGCAAGACCACCGTGTTCAACTGCCTGACCGGCTTCTACAAGCCCAGCGGCGGTACCATCCTGCTCGATGGCCAGCCGATTCAGGGCCTGGCCGGCCACCAGATCGCCCGCAAGGGCGTGGTGCGGACCTTCCAGAACGTGCGGCTGTTCAAGGAAATGACCGCACTGGAAAACCTGCTGATCGCCCAGCACCGCCACCTCAACACCAACTTCTTCGCCGGCCTGTTCAAGACCCCGAGCTTCCGCCGCAGCGAGAAGGAGGCCATGGAACGCGCGCAGTACTGGCTGGAGAAGGTCAACCTGACCGAGTTCGCCAACCGTACGGCCGGCACCCTCGCCTACGGGCAGCAACGCCGCCTCGAAATCGCCCGCTGCATGATGACCCAGCCACGCATCATCATGCTCGATGAACCGGCAGCCGGCCTGAACCCGAAGGAAACCGAAGACCTCAAGGCTCTGATCGCCTACCTGCGTGAGTCGCACAACGTCACCGTGCTGCTGATCGAGCACGACATGAAGCTGGTGATGAGCATTTCCGACCATATCGTGGTGATCAACCAGGGTACCCCCCTGGCACATGGCACGCCGGAGGAGATCCGCGACAACCCTGACGTGATCAAAGCCTACCTGGGGGAAGCGTAAATGCTGAAGTTCGAAAACGTTTCCACTTTCTACGGCAAGATCCAGGCGCTGCACAGCGTCAACGTGGAGATCAACCAGGGCGAGATCGTCACCCTGATCGGCGCCAACGGTGCCGGCAAGTCGACCTTGCTGATGACCCTGTGCGGCTCGCCGCAGGCGCACAGCGGCAGCATCAAGTACCTGGGTGAAGAGCTGGTCGGCCAGCCCTCCTCGCACATCATGCGCAAAAGCATCGCGGTAGTGCCGGAAGGCCGTCGCGTGTTCGCTCGCCTGACGGTCGAGGAAAACCTGGCCATGGGCGGTTTCTTCACCGACAAGGGCGACTATCAGGAGCAACTGGACAAGGTCCTGCAACTGTTCCCGCGCCTGAAAGAGCGTTACATCCAGCGCGGCGGCACCATGTCCGGTGGCGAGCAGCAGATGCTGGCCATCGGCCGGGCGCTGATGAGCAAGCCCAAGCTGCTGCTGCTCGACGAGCCTTCGCTGGGCCTGGCGCCGATCATCATCCAGCAGATCTTCGACATCATCGAACAGCTGCGCCGCGATGGCGTGACGGTGTTCCTGGTGGAGCAGAACGCCAACCAGGCGCTGAAGATCGCTGACCGGGCGTATGTGCTGGAGAACGGTCGGGTGGTGATGCAGGGCACCGGTGAGGCACTGCTGACCGACCCGAAGGTGCGCGATGCCTACCTGGGGGGTTGAATGAAAAAGGGCCTTCGGGCCCTTTTTTCTGCCCGCAGGACGTGTATCGTGGCCAGCTCTTTGGCAAAGATTCCCCGGAGCCCGCCCCATGCGCCTCACCCCTACCCTGCTGCTCAGTGCCCTGCTGCCGCTGTTCGCTGGCTGCCAGCTACTGGCCGAGCAGCCCCGTGACCCGAACATCGGCACCACACGCATGCAGGGCGAACTGAGCGCCAACGGCGGCCGCCTGTTGTTCAAGCCCTGCAGCGAAGCACGCCGCTTCGTGATCAACGACGTCGCCGGCACCGGCATCCTGCAGGAGTCCGCCAACCTGGCCAAGGACGCCAATGCCAAGTTGTTCGCCGACGTGCGCGGTCGCCTCACGGGCGTCAAGCAGGCCGACAACGACGGCCAGCTGGAAGTCAGCCGCCTGTACCGCCTGGAACCCTCCACCCGCGCTTGCGACGACCCCAACTTCAAGCAGCTGACCCTGCGCGCCAATGGCCATGAACCGGACTGGGACATCAAGGCCAGCGGCAAGGGCATGGTGCTCAACCGCATCGGCAAAGACCCGCTGCCACTGCCATTTCTCGAAGAAGAAGTGCCCGGCGGCGGCCTGACCCTGACCAGCGAAGCCAACGGCCAGCACGTGGAACTGTGGGTCGCCCCGCAACGCTGCGTCGACAGCGCCACCGGCGCCATCCACCACCTGCGCGCCGAACTGCGCATCGACGGCCAGACCCTGCGCGGCTGCGGTTACTACGGTGGTGCGCGCGACAACTGATCGCCGGGCGCTTTTATCCTGCCAGTCAGGGCGTCTAACAGCTTATACTTGGCGGTTTGTGTAAAGCCGCCGGCCGCCCATGGCCGGGATACTGGACCCTGCCATGCTACGAATCACCGAACTGAAGCTGCCCCTGGACCATCCCGACGAAGCGTTGCGCGAAGCCATCGTCCAGCGCCTGGGCATCCGCGACGAGCAACTGCTCAGCTTCAACCTGTTCAAGCGCAGCTACGATGCGCGCAAGAAGAACAGCGAACTGCTGTTCATCTACACCATCGACCTGGAAGCCAGCAACGAAGCCGAGCTGCTCAGCAAGTTCGCCGATGATCGCAACATCGGCCCAGCCCCAGACGTCACCTACAAGTTTGTCGGCCAGGCCCCGGCAGGCCTGCAGGAGCGCCCGATCGTGGTCGGTTTCGGCCCGTGCGGCATCTTTGCCGGCCTGTTGCTGGCACAAATGGGCTTCAAGCCGATCATCCTCGAACGCGGCAAGGAAGTGCGCCAGCGCACCAAGGACACCTGGGGCCTGTGGCGCAAGAGCGTGCTCAACCCTGAGTCCAACGTGCAGTTCGGTGAAGGCGGCGCCGGTACCTTCTCGGACGGCAAGCTGTACAGCCAGATCAAGGACCCGCAACACCACGGCCGCAAAGTGCTGGAAGAATTCGTCAAGGCCGGTGCGCCAGACGAAATCCTGTACATCAACAAGCCGCACATCGGCACCTTCCGCCTCACCGGCATGGTCGAACAGATGCGCCAGGACATGATCGCCCTGGGGGCCGACGTGCGCTTCCAGGAGAAGGTCACCGACCTGTTGATCGAAGATGGCCAACTGACCGGTGTAGTGCTCGAAAGCGGCGAGCAGTTGCACTCTCGCCATGTGGTATTGGCTCTGGGCCACAGCGCCCGCGACACCTTCCGCATGCTGCACGCCAAAGGTGTCTACATGGAAGCCAAGCCGTTCTCGGTGGGCTTCCGTATCGAGCACCCGCAAACGCTGATAGACAAGGCACGTCTGGGCAAGTACGCCGGCCACCCGAAACTGGGTGCCGCCGACTACAAGCTGGTTTACCACGCCAAGAATGGCCGCTCGGTATACAGCTTCTGCATGTGTCCGGGTGGCACCGTGGTCGCGGCCACCAGCGAGCCTGGGCGAGTCGTCACCAACGGCATGAGCCAGTATTCGCGTAACGAGCGCAACGCCAACTCCGGCATCGTCGTCGGCATCGACCCCGAGCGCGACTACCCGGGTGGCCCGTTGGCCGGTATCGAACTGCAGGAGCGCCTGGAGGCGCACGCCTATGTAATGGGCGGCAGCAACTACCAGGCCCCGGCGCAGCTGGTGGGTGATTTTGTCGCCGGCCGGCCCTCGACCGCACTGGGCAGTGTCGAGCCGTCCTACAAGCCGGGCGTGACCTTGGGTGACCTGGCGCCGAGCCTGCCGGACTTCGCCATCGAGGCGATCCGTGAGGCACTGCCGGCGTTCGACCGGCAGATCAAGGGCTATAACTTGCATGATGCGGTGTTGACCGGGATCGAGACGCGTACCTCGTCGCCACTGCGGATTACCCGGGGTGAGGACTACCAGAGCCTGAACCTCAAAGGGCTGTTCCCGGCGGGTGAAGGGGCCGGGTACGCGGGCGGGATCCTGTCAGCTGGTGTGGATGGCATTCGCATCGCAGAGGCGGTGGCGCGGGATATGCTCGGCCTCTGACTCTTTAGCGACTGACAGGGCCTCTTCGCGGGTAAACCCGCTCCTACACGGAACAATGGCCCCCTGTAGGAGCGGGTTTACCCGCGAAAGGGCCCGGTCCGGCATCAGTCTATTCCAGCACCTACTCCAGCTATTCCAGCACCTACTCCAGACTTCCCCCCATCCTTCCCCAAATCCATCTAGGCTTGCCCCAGGCCTGTCAGCAACAACATATAACAAAAACGAATATGTCTTTTGTTTGAAAGCATATCTCTACAGGCTAGGGTGTACGCCCGCACCCTTCGTAAACTGCTCATGGAGGGCCTACAGCCCGTGCGTAGCCTGTTTACCCGTTTCTTCCAGCTCGAAGCTGCCAGCGGCCTGCTGCTGATCGCCGCCGCCGTTCTGGCCCTGATCATCAACAACTCGCCACTGTCCTACCTGTACGGCGGCTTGCTCGACGTACCCGTCGCCGTCCAGGTCGGCGCGCTGAACATCGCCAAGCCATTGCTACTGTGGATCAACGACGGCCTGATGGCCCTGTTCTTCCTGCTCATCGGCCTGGAGGTCAAACGCGAGGTGGTCGACGGTCACCTGTCCAAGCCCTCACAAGTGATTCTGCCTGCCACCGCAGCCGTGGGCGGCATGGTGGTGCCAGCGCTGATCTACTGGTTCATCAACCGTGACAACCCTGCAGCTGTGGCAGGCTGGGCGATCCCTACCGCCACCGACATCGCCTTCGCCCTCGGCGTCCTGGCCCTGCTCGGCAAGCGCGTACCGGTGTCACTGAAGTTGTTCCTGATGACCCTGGCGATCATCGACGACCTGGGTGCGATCATTGTCATCGCCCTGTTCTACTCCGGCACCCTGTCGAGTGTGTCGCTGCTGCTGGCTGCGGCCTGTCTGGTGGTGCTGGTGGCGATGAACCGGCTTGGCGTCGTCAAGCTCGGGCCCTACATGATCGTTGGCCTGATCCTGTGGGTCTGCGTGCTCAAAAGTGGCGTGCACGCCACTCTGGCCGGTGTCGCCCTGGCCCTGTGCATCCCCCTGCGTACACGCAATGCTGAATCGTCACCTCTTTTGGCGCTGGAACACGCCCTGCACCCTTGGGTGGCCTATGCCATCCTGCCCATTTTCGCCTTCGCCAATGCCGGCGTTTCGCTGGCAGGCATGACCGTAGACAGCTTCATCCACCCCGTGCCGATGGGCATCACGGTCGGCCTGTTGCTGGGCAAGATCGTGGGGGTTTTCGGCCTGACCTGGGTGGCGGTCAAGCTGCGCCTGGCCGCGCTGCCTGCGGGTGCGGGTTGGGGGCAAATTCTGGGGGTGGCGATACTCTGCGGCATTGGCTTCACCATGAGCCTGTTCGTAGGCTCGCTCGCCTTCGCCCCGGGTAGCAGTGAGTATGCCGGCATGGACCGCATGGGTATTCTTACTGGTTCGTTCTTTGCCGCGGTGATCGGCTACGCCGTCACCGCAATGGCCAGCCGCAAAACCCGCGTTGCCTGACTTGGCTGAAGCATGAAAAAACCCCGACGGGCAGCAGCCATGTCGGGGTTTTGTTTTACTGCGCTACGGTCAGTGCGAAACGCGGCTGGTACCGTCAACTGTCATGATGCGCACGCGCTCGCCAACGCGGAAGACTTCGTTCTCCTGCACGGCCTGTACATAGGCGCGCATGCTGCCATCATCTTCACGAACGGTAATTTCGACACCTTGGGTACGGGTCAGGCCTTCTTCTGCTGCGGAACCCGCCAAGCCACCGGCCACGGCACCGATCACGGCAGCCACGATGCTGCCACGGCCACCGCCCACGGCGCTGCCGGCTACACCACCCACGATGGCACCGGCACCGCCGCCAATCGGGGTCTTGGTGCCCTCGATCTTGACCGGGCGCAGGGATTCGATGGTACCCATACGCACGGTTTGCACGCGGCGGGCTTCGTCACGAGAGTAGCTGTCACCGGTCAGGCTCGAGGCACAGCCCCCCAGCAGCAGCGACATGGTGGTAAAGGTCGCCACCAGCAAAGCGGATTTACGCATGGGTAAAGTCTCCATAAGTCAGGTGCTCATTAGACGCTGCACATTGACGGCTGTCACGGTACAAACGTAATAAAATTGTTTTCATTCAGCCGGGGTACAGCCTGCCGGGCTGTGTCGAAGGCCTTTCAAGTGAGACCAAGAATAGCCATGGATTACTTCATCGTCGTGGTCACCACCGTTGCGGGACTGTATTTCCACTGGTGGTTGTATGTGCGCATGCGCCGCTGGATGGACCGCGACCTGGCGTTGTCGCTGGCAGGGGCCGATCCTGAAAAACGCGCGTTCATGCTGGAAAGGTTGGCGCAGGCGCGCCAGGAGAAGGTGGGGCGTAAGCAACTGGCGGGGTGGTTGGAGCGCGAGGCGGCAGGTTATCCGGGGTAGCTTGATCAATGGCTGGGGCCGCTTGGCGGCCCCAGTTGCTCAGGGCGCCAGCCGCTCTCGCAGCCACTGCCCATCCACCAGCCGATAGTTCAAACGATCATGCAGGCGGCTTGCCCGCCCCTGCCAGAACTCGATGCGCTCGGGCAACAAACGGTATCCCCCCCAATGCTCAGGGCAGTGCGGCTGGGTGTCGGAGAAACGCGCTTCGGTGGCCTTAACCAGGCCCTCCAGCTCTTCACGCCCGGCAATCACGCGGCTCTGTGGCGAAGCCCAAGCCCCTAGGCGACTGCCCAGCGGGCGTACCTGGTAGTAGGCATCCGACTCCTGCGCCGTGACCTTCTGCACCCGGCCCTCAATGCGCACCTGACGCTCCAGGGCCGGCCAGAAGAAGGTCATTGCCGCAAAGGGGTTGGCTTGCAGTTGCTGGCCCTTGGCGCTGTCATAGTTGGTGAAGAAGGTGAAACCCTGCTCGTCGAGCCCCTTCAACAGCAAAACACGGCAATGCGGGCGACCTTCGCCGTCCACCGTGGCCAAGGTCATGGCGTTGGCTTCTACCGGTACCTGCTCGGTTTTCACCGCATCGGCGAACCACTGGTGGAACAGGGCGAACGGCTCCCCTGGTGCCTGGGCTTCGGCCAGGCCATCACGGGTGTAGTCGCGGCGCATATCGGCCAGGGATTGGGTCATTACTGCGGTTCCTTGACGATCAGTTGGTCTTCGCAGGGCTGTTGGCAGCTACTTTCTTGTCAACGGCAGCTTTCTTGGCGGCAGGCTTGGCCGGCGCAGCTTTTTTCTTGGCTGCAGTCTTCGCAGGCGTTTTGGCCTTGGCTACAGGTTTCTTCACCGCAGCCTTGACGGCCGGTTTGCTGCCAGCGGCCTTGGCGGCGGGTGCCTTAGCATCCTGCACCGCCACCATCGAGGCCGGGGCGGGTGCCGGGGCGGCCTGCTGGTATTTGGCCAGCAGCGCGACCATGGTGTTTTGCGGGGTCAGCAACATTTCCACGCGGCGGTTCAGGGCGCGCCCCTCGGCGCTGTCGTTGGCAGCGCGCGGCATCACCGAACCCATACCCTTGAGGGTCAGGCGGTCACGCTGCAGGCCGCTGAGGCGGAAGATGGCCGATACCGAAGCGGCGCGCTCCAGGCTGAGCTTCTGGTTGGCAACGGCGGCACCGCTGCTGTCGGCATGGCCCAGTACCAGTACGGCAGTCTTGGGGTCGCCTTCGACTGTCTTGGCGACGCGGGTGATCGGGCCCAGGGACATGGGCAGCAACATGTTCGGGCGATCGGGATTGTACGAGCTGTCCACCGGCAGGGTTACCGCCAGCACATTGTCACGACGCTCCAGCTCCAGCTTGCTGTCCTTGATCGCTTCGCGCAGCTTGGGCTCGTATTCGTCCAGCCAGGCCTGAGTGGCCTTCTGATCGATCTTTGGCACCACCGGCCCCTTGGCTTGCTTGTCGTCACCGCCAAACGGCCACCACCAGCGGCTGGAGCTTTCGGATTTGGCATCGGCTTTGGCCACGTTTTCAGTGACGGCTGACTTCACTTCCTGCTCGGCAACCTTGTCCGAACCGAAAGGCCACCAGCTGGAGCCACCTTCCTTGGAGCCGTCCGGGGAGTGACTGGCGCAGCCGGTAACGGCGGTCAGGCACAGGGCGAGTGCTAAGGTTTTATGTGAAGACATCAGCGATACACCATGAAATAGAAAGATATTTTGCCTACGAACTTCAGGCGTTGGCATTGAGGATAGTCAAAGGGGTGTGGCAATACCCGCATTACCCGATCAAAGGCAACTGGCAAGGACGCGTACCAGTTTCTGGGCGCGTGGGTCCATCAGCACGTAAGGGCCGAGGGTATTGACCACAAAACCGAAGGCCACATCGTACTCCGGGTCGGCAAAACCGACCGAACCACCGGCACCGGGGTGGCCAAAGGCGCGGGCGCCGAGACCAAAGGTGGCATTGGCCACATCGGGCTGGTCGAGCATGCAGCCCAGGCCGAAACGGGTCTGGGTGAGCAAGGTACGGTCCTGGCCAAGGCTATGCTCGCGGGTCAGCTCATCGAGCAGTTCGGATTCAAGCAGGCTGCCGTCCAGCAGCCCGGCATAGAACCCCGCCAGGCTGCGTGCGTTGCCATGGCCATTGGCCGCTGGCTGCTGCATGCGCCGCCATTCCGGTTTGTTGGTGCTGGTCAGTATCGCGGGCGGATTGGTAAAGGCACGGGTCGACAGTGCCTCAGGCTCGCGCATGGTCACCTGCAGCAAGCGTTGCGCTGCACTGTCTCCAGCATTGCCCTTGCCACGGGCGATATGCGCCACGCGGTGGAACTCTTCGTCGGCCAGGCCAACATGGAAATCCAGCCCCAATGGGCGGGCGGTGCGGGCCACGATCGAGTCGCCAGGGCCACGGCCGTCGGCACGGCGAATCAGCTCGCCGATCAGCCAGCCATAGGTGATGGCGGCATAGCCGTGTTCTGTGCCTGGCGTCCACCACGGTGTCTCGGCTGCCAGGGCATCGACCATGAACTGCCAGTCATACAAGGCTTCAGCCGGCAACAGCTTGCGTATGGCCGGTAAGCCGGCACGGTGGCTGAGTAGCTGACGCAAGGTGATCGACTGCTTACCCGCCTGGGCAAACTCGGGCCAGTAGTTGGCAACCGGAGCATCGAGGGCCAGCTTGCCCTCGCCGACCAGCTGCAGGGCGGTAACAGCCGCGAAAGTCTTGGTGCAGGAGAACAGGTTGGCGATGGTATCGCTGTGCCAGGCCTGCTGGCCGTCCTTGTCGGCACTGCCAGCCCACAGGTCAACGACGGTTTCGCCACCCACCTGGATGCACAGCGCGGCGCCACGCTCCTGGGGATCATCGAACAGCGCGGCAAAAGCTTCACGCACAGCTTCGAACTTCAGCTCATAGTGACCCTGGATCTGCACCCGCTGCTCTCCGTACGACCATATCCAAAAAGGTGTGCATTGTTTCAGTAGTTGGGTGTTTTGCAAACAGGCTTGGGCCAAGTGGTCGCGACACAAGGCCGCTCTCACTTGAGTTGACGGCATCAGCCTGATCTCAGGGGGCCGGTTTTTCCAGCTCGGCACGCAGTTGGTTCATGGTTTGCAGATTGCTTTTGCGCACGGCATCGACAAACCCTGGATAGGGCCTATCGGTAATCGCCACCAGCCCAAGGTGGCCGTTCTCACCATCGAGCAGGCGACCGCTGGCCGGTTGGTCGAGGTACTGGAACCAGTGCGCGCCAACGATCATCGGCTGCGCCATGGCTGCCTTGAGGAAGTTTGCATAGGCCGGGCCGCGATCCTCTTCCCGCGCCAGCTCCAATGGCCCCGGCCAGAACGGCCCGCGATCACGCGAGCCGAACTGGAACTCGGAGACCAGCACCGGCTTGTCCAGCTCCGCCAGGCGGACAAAGTCGTAGCCGTCCTGTGGCTTGAGGGTATAGAAGTTGAAGCTCAGAACATCGCAGAACTCGGCGCAGGCCTTGACCGCCTCCGGTGTGCTGACCGCATAGCGGCCACCCAGGAGCATGTGATTGGGCGCATGCCACTTCAACGAATCGGAAATGGTCTTGAAGTAGGTCTCGGCAAATACCCGCTGGAAGTGCTGGTAGTCCCGTTCGATTTCCGGGTGCTCCGGGTCAGGCAACGGCGCCTCGAAGCCAGGATCTTCCATGAGTTCCCAGGCGGTCAGTTCGATGCCCCAGGCCTTGGACAACCCTTCCTGGTTGCGATACTTGTCGCGCAACTGCTTGAGGAATGCGCGTTTGGCTGGCACGTCGGTGGTCAGGCGCAAGGTGCCGTAGGCCAGGCCATAGCGGCTCTTGGGGTCGCTTCCAGGGGCTGCCCAGGCCAGTTCGTTATCTGCGAAGTAACCGATGAGCCAAGGGTCGTCACGGTGATCACGCGCGGCGATGGCCACGGCACGCTCGGTGGCCATGGCAAAACGCGGGTCGAACGGGTCGGGCATGCGGCCCCACCAGTCCATGCCAGTGCTGATGCTGGCGTAGTCGCCTACGATCGACAGCGGCAAGGTATACGGCATGCGTCTGGCTTGACCAAGCGCCGGCTCGCTCCAGTTGCCAACGGTGTTGAACCCCCAGGCCTGAAGGCGATCAAGCGCATGCGCCTGCCAGCGGTCGGCATCCAGCAACGGCGGCGCGCAATCGGCTGGCTGGCCCTCCACTGCGGGCGGGCAGGGTTTGCCATAAGTACGCTGCAGGTTGGCGGCGTAGAAGTCGAACCAGCGCCCCTGCTTGAAATTGCGCCCTTGCGACGAGGCATTGCCATCGTCGTTGTTGCTTTCGCCATAGAACGCCGCCAATGCATCGCCCTCAGCGGGCAAGGCCTTGAACATGCCTTCGCGCCCGGCGACATACGTACGCCCGCCGTCTGCCGCCACGGCGTTCACCCCCAGAGAATAGAACGGGTGCCCATCCGGCGTTACCAGGTACCAGCGGCCATCACGCTTTTCAGTGCGAAAGAAGCCCTTGGCTGCAAAGGCCGGCCCGCCCACCAGGCCACCGTAAGCGTCCAATCGCTGCTTGCCACGCTCTGCCAACCAGCCCTTGAGCTGTTGCTGTTCACGGGTATCGGCCGCCTTGAGCTGCTCGTCACTGGATACCTTCTCGGGCCAGTTACCGCGAGTCGACTGGCCATAAGCATCAATCAGCTCGTGGTAAGCCGCCCTGTACGCCTGGTTGTCATCCTGGATACCGACACGCTCGATCAGCAGGCTCTGCGCCACCTTGGGGCTGGGGATGCTCAAGCTGACCGAGGTCACCTGTTTGAGGTCGATTGCACCGGCACTGCTGGTCAAAAGAAGGCGCTGACCACCATGGTTCCAGGGCATCGGTGGGCCGGCGCGCATGCCCTGGTCCAACGGCGAACTGGCCGTCAGGGGCACCAGCACGGTTTGTGCGGGACCCGCGGGCAGGTCGATACGGCTGGTCAAGGTGCGGCCATCGCTGCCTTGCACGGTGACATCCACGGTCAATGCCCAATCCATGGCACTTTGCAGGCGCAAGGTCAGGAACTGCCCGGCGGACCAGTCCCACACCCCGCTCTGCGGGCTCAGGCGCAGGGTCGGCTGCTGGGCCGGGTTGAACACCACACGCCGCAACACCTCGCCCTCGGCCGTTTGTTCCGCGTTGTACTGCGGCATGCCGGCATCCACCGTCGCCACATTGACCACCGAAGCCGGGCGCACGAAGCTGAACAGCGTCTGCTGCCCGGCCAGCAAGGGCGAACTGCACAACAAGGCGAATACGGCG
This sequence comes from Pseudomonas sp. FW305-E2, assembly GCF_058782925.1. Taxonomy (NCBI): domain Bacteria; kingdom Pseudomonadati; phylum Pseudomonadota; class Gammaproteobacteria; order Pseudomonadales; family Pseudomonadaceae; genus Pseudomonas; species Pseudomonas sp. FW305-E2. Next base: position 32,900 of record NZ_JBYSYE010000039.1, read on the forward strand.
GGCAGGGTGCGGCGGATCATAAGGCTGGGGCTCTCCTTCAGGACCCTGATGGGCCCAAGACGGGTGATGGACAATGCGCCGGCGCAAGTGCTCCGGCGGTCAGGAAATTTCCCGCCGGAACGGCGGCAGCGCATTGAGAATAGCCTTGCCGTAGCGCTGCGTGACCAAGCGCCGGTCAAGCAAGGTGATAACGCCGCGATCCTGCTCGGTACGCAGAAGGCGGCCGCAGGCCTGGATCAGCTTCAACGAGGCGTCAGGCACGGCAATTTCCATGAACGGGTTGCCGCCACGTGCCTCGATCCACTCGGCCAGCGCAGCTTCGACCGGGTCGTCGGGCACAGCAAAGGGAATCTTGGCGATGACCACGTGCTCGCAATACGCACCCGGCAGGTCGACACCTTCGGCAAAGCTGGCCAGGCCAAACAGCACGCTGTGCTGGCCATCGTCGACCCGCGCCTTGTGCTTGTTCAGGGTTTCCTGCTTTGAAAGGTTACCCTGGATGAGCACCAGCTTGCGCCAGTCACGGTCCAGACCATCAAACACATCCTGCATCTGCTTGCGTGACGAGAACAACACCAGCGCGCCACGGGCATCCTCGACGATGTTCGGCAGCTCGCGGATGATCGCCGCGGTGTGCGCTGCTGCATCGCGTGGGTCGGCCTGCAGGTCGGGGACCCGCAACAGGCCGGCATCGCCATGCACGAACGGGCTGGGCACCACGCAGGTGACTGCGTCGCGCGGCAACCCCGAACGCATGCGGAAACGGTCGAACTTGCCCAGCGCGGTCAATGTCGCCGAGGTCACCAGCGCGCCGTGGGCCACGCTCCACAGGCTGCGCCGCAGCATATCGGCGGCGAGGATGGGGCTGGCGTTGACTTCGATGTCGAACAGCGCGCCACTTTCGGCCAACGTCAGCCAGCGCGCCATGGGCGGGCTGTCTTCCGGGTCTTCGGCGGTGAAGGCCGTCCACAGCTCCCAGTTACCCTGGGCACGGGTGACCAGGCTGCCGAACAGCGGATACCACTCTTCGGCCTGGTGGCTGGCGATGCCGATATTGACCTCGCCGTCCATGCCTTCCTTGAGCAGGTCAGCCAGGCGGGTGAACAGATCGTTGAGGCGGGCAAAGCCCTTTTTCAGTTCGATGCCCACTTCACGAATCTGCTCCGGCACCACCCCACCCTCGAAACGGTAACGCGGGCGCTCACGGCCTTCGGTGTCCTCGCTGGGACGGAAGTCAGCCACCTGTTCACAAAGGGTGAACATGAACTGCTGCTGGGTGCGTACTTCTCGCGCCAGCTCCGGCACCTGCTCGATGTACTTGCCCAGGTCGCCGGGCAGCGGATGCTGGGCCAGCAATTTGGTCAGGTTCTTGGCGGTCTGTTCCAGCCAGTCGGCGGTGGAACGCAGCCGCGAATAATGGGCGAAATGGCCGATGGCCTTGTCTGGCAGATGATGGCCTTCGTCGAACACGTACATGGTATCGCGCGGGTCGGGTAACACCGCTCCGCCACCCAGGGCCAGGTCGGCCAGGACCATGTCGTGGTTGGTGACGATCACATCGACCTTGCCCATGCCTTCGCGGGCCTTGTAAAACACGCACTGCTGGAAGTTGGGGCAGTGGCGGCCGGTGCACTGGCTGTGGTCGGTGGTCAGCCGTGCCCAGTCCTGGTCTTCCAGGGCCTCTGGCCAGCTGTCACGGTCACCGTCCCAGCGGTTGCCGGCAAGCTTCTCGATCATGCTGTTGAACAGCTTCTGGCTGCGCTCGTCGACTTCGATGCGGAAGCCTTCTTCCTCGAACAACTGAGCCGTGGCTGACTGGGCGTGGCCTTCCTGCAACAGGATGTCGAGCTTGGACAGGCACAGATAGCGGCCACGGCCCTTGGCCAGGGCGAAACTGAAGTTGAGGCCGCTGCTGCGCATCAGGTCGGGCAGGTCCTTGAAGACGATCTGTTCCTGCAGGGCCACGGTGGCCGTGGCGATCACCAGGCGTTTGCCGGCGGCCTTGGCAGCCGGGATGGCCGCCAGGCTGTAGGCTACCGTCTTGCCGGTACCGGTGCCCGCCTCCACGGCCACCACGGCAGGCTCGCCAGCGCGGCGGCCTTCATCGTCGCAGGCAATGTCGCCAAGCACTTTGGCCACTTCGGCGATCATCAGGCGCTGCCCATAGCGCGGCTTGAGGCTCTTGGCTTCGAGAAAACGCGAATAGGCGCCCTGGATAGTGGCTTTGAGTTCGTTGCTGATCATGGTCTGCAGGCGCCCGGAGGGCTGGATATATTTTCAGTGTTTCGCATGGGGCGGCTATCATACCCCGCTATTGCCCTTTCTGCCGCATGGAGATCCGAATGCTCGCCTTTGCCCTGCCCTACACCCTGCATGTTCTGGCCGCACTCGTATGGGTCGGCGGCATGTTCTTCGCCTGGCTGGTGCTGCGCCCGGCAACGGTTGCAGCCCTTGAAGGGCCTGCCCGCCTGCGCTTGTGGGTGGAAGTTTTCCGACGCTTCTTCGGCTGGGTCTGGCTGGCGGTGGCGATTTTGGCGATAAGTGGTATCGGCATGTTGCACATGCGCTTCAGCGGTTTCGAGACAGCGCCCCGGTACGTGCACGTGATGATCGGTGGCGGGATCGCCATGTTTGCCTTGTTCATGCGCATTCAGGCGTTGCTGCTGCCGGAATTGAAGGCAGCGGTGCAGGCCGAGGACTGGCCGGCGGGTGCGGCGGTACTGGGGCGCATTCGGCGGATGGTGGGTGTCAATCTGCTGCTGGGGCTGGCAGTGGTGGCGGTGGCCAGTTCGCGACTGGTCATCTGACAGGCGCTGCGTGAAACCTGCAGCGAAGCCGGTGCCACGGTGCATGGCGCCGGCGTTGCCGGTGCTCGTGGGCAAGCCCGCTCCTGGCAAGGGATCGCAGTGAGCATCAGAGGCGCTGCAAGATCAGTTCACCCGCGGCGCCTCCCGCGGACGGGGAATGGACATGACATGGAAGATACCCGTCAACAGGATTTGCAAACGGTCAAACCAGCGGTGACTGCGCCCGCGCAGGCTGCGATTGAAAAACAGCACTTCAAGCAGGTGCAGGCCAAACAAGACGATGCCTGCGGCATTGATCAGCAGATTGAAGGGCAAGGGTTGTGGCATCAGCTGATTGAACAGCACCACCCCCCAGAAAGCGACCGTCAGGACCTTGCCCAGGCCCAGGATGAACTTCATACCACGCCCCTATAGAGAGTTGTCATGTCGAGGTGGCCTGATCGAGCAAACCGTGCGAACAACATTAACGGCAAGGCCAAGACAGGCGCCAGCACCACTCAGTTGAGGTGCAGCTCCACCCGTCGGTTGCGCGCGCGGCCCTCCTCGGTTTCGTTGTCGGTAACCGGCTCGCTTTCCCCACGGCCCTGGCTGGTGACCTTGCCCATCTCCAGGCCCTGGCCGATCAGGTACTCGGCAACGCTGCTGGCGCGGCGTTCGGAAAGTGCCTGGTTGTAGCTGTCGGAGCCCACACCGTCGGTGTGCCCGATCACACGGACCTTGGTCACCGTCGGTGAATTGAGTTTCGCCACCAGGCCTTGCAGGCGTTGCTGGGCCGCCAGCGTCAGTTCGGCGGAGTCGAAGGCGAACATCACCGCGCCGTTGTCATCGAGGGTGATCACCTCTGGCGAGGGTTCGGGTGCACTGGCAGGTGGCGCGGCCGGGTACTGCTTCAGTGGGCAACCCATGTGGTCGACCGCCGTGTTGGCAGGGGTCTCGGGGCAGTGATCGCGCCGGTCGAAAATGCCGTCACCATCTTCGTCACCGTCCTGGGCGTAACAAATCAGCCCGCCGGCGATGGCACCCAAGGCGCCGCCACCGGCAGCCCAGGAAGAACTCTCGATGGCCCCAAGGCCACCACCGACCAAGCCGCCCAGCAGGCTACAGATGGGCCAGGTCCTTTGATTGAGGGGCGCGCTGCCATCGCTGTGCGTAGCGCAGCCCGCGAGCAGGCTGGCAGCCACCAACAGCGGCAGTGCCGCCTTCGACGTCACACTCATGCTGAATGCTCCTGTGTCATTGGCCACAAACGGCTGGCCGGCATGAAGACGCGCCCGTGCCACTGCTCGAGGCACGGGCGCCCGCCGTCTTACCGCTGGATCTTGATCTCGGTACGACGGTTCATGGCACGCCCTTCGGCCGTGGCGTTGTCTGCCACCGGCTGGGTTTCACCCGCGCCGACCACCGAAACGAAGCTGCTGCGCGGTACACCGCTCTCGACCAGGTAATCGGTCACCGAATGGGCACGTCGCTCGGACAGTTTCTGGTTGTAGCTGTCGGAACCGACGCTGTCGGTATGGCCGCTGACGCTAAGGCGGGCAGAGGGCGCTTCCTGTTTCAGGCGCGTGGCAATGGTATTGAGGCGCTCTTTGTCACTGGCCGTCAGGCGCGCAGAATCGAACTCGAAGTGCACATCGCGGATGACAATGACTTCTTCCTTCTGCACCACCACTTCTTCGACCACCGCAACCGGCTCAGGCGGGCATCCGTTGGCATCGACCTGTACACCACGCGGGGTGCCAGGGCACTTGTCACGGCTGTCAGGCACGCCGTCGCCATCCTCGTCGCCATCGCCATGGGCCCAGCAATAGCCCGCCGCCAGGCCACCGCCCAGCAACGCGCCCCAGCCAGCCCAGCTGGAGCTTTCGATGGCGCCCAGGGCGGCGCCGCCTACACCCCCGACGGCGGCACATTTCGGCCAGTCGGTTTTTTGCAAACCTGCACAACCAGTCAACACACTGGTGAGCAGTACCAGGGGTAACGCTGTGCGTACTATGCTCATTTCATTGCTTCTCCTAGGGGGAATCGGCATAAGGCCGATCTCTGGGAGTAAAGACCGCGCATTCCAACCCTGCCAGCAATAAGCTACGACACGGTCACATGCCCCTTTGCCCGCACGCCGCGGCCCGCTAGTCTTGGATGACTTGAACGAGGAATGGCAATGACCGAAGGTTTCTCCACACGCACCCCGCAACAGGCCCTGGCAGCCCTGCTCGAGCGCTTCACTCCACAACGGCTGCTGCTGGTGGGTACGCGCTTTCCAGCGCTGGACGCCTTCGCCCAGGCGCACCCCCAGGTGACCATCGACACCGCCGCCCCTGGCCCGCTGCCGGCCGAACTGGCCGCCAAGCGCTTTGACCTGGCGGTACTGGTGGACTGCCTGGAACACTTGCCCAAGCGCACCGGCCTGGAGCTGCTCGGCGGTATTCGCAACCTCAATGCCAGCCGGGTTGCAGTGCTGGCCGACCTGGCTGCCTGCGGCTGGCAGGACACCGACTTTTTTGCCCTGGCCATGTCGGCCAGCGAGAAATTCTGCCGTGAGCAACAGGTTTTGAGCCTGTTCACCTATGATCTACATGACTATAAGCAGGTCCCGGACTGGCTCAATGCCAGGTTCTGGGCCAACCCTGAAAACTTCGGCAAGTACTGGTGGTGATGATGAGTGTCTCGGTCTGCCCTTGTGGCAGTGGCAACCTGCTTGACGCCTGCTGCGGGCATTACCATGCCGGTACCCCGGCACCGGATGCCCAGGCCCTGATGCGCTCACGCTACAGTGCCTACGTGCTGGGCCTTGTCGACTACCTGGTAGCCACCACCCTACCGGCCCAGCAAGCCGGCCTGGACCGTGCTGCCATGGCCGACTGGAGTGCACAGAGCACCTGGCTGGGCCTGGAAGTGGAAAGCGCAGAAGTGCTGGGCGGCCAACCCGAGCACAGCTTCGTCACCTTCACCGCACGCTGGCACGACCAAGACGGCGATCATCAGCACCGCGAACGCTCGGCGTTCGTCCAGCATGCCGGCCGCTGGTACTTCATCGACCCAACGGTCGGGTTGAAGGCCGGGCGCAACGACCCCTGCCCCTGCGCCAGCGGGCACAAATTCAAGAAATGCTGCGCCAGCTACGTAGGGAACTGAACATGATCAAGCGCACCCGTCTGCTACTGCTCGGTGCGCTACTGGCATGGCTGACGGGCTGTGCCAGTTGGGGTGAGGACTGGCGCGAGCCCGAAGTGCATCTGGTCGAGGTCGAAACGGTCAAGGCCAGGTTGCTGGAACAGGAGTTCGTGCTGCACCTGCGGGTCGACAACCCCAATGACAGCCGCCTGTTCATTCGCAACGTGTCGTATGCAATACGCCTCAATGACCTGCTACTGGTGCAGGATGAAGCCAGCGTATGGCGCAGCGTGGGCGGGCATGCACGGCGCACTTTCAAGATCACCGCACGAACCAACCTGTGGCAGCACCTGAAGCCACTGGCCAAGCTGCTCAGAAGCAAGCAGCCGCTGCATTACACCCTGCAGGGCGAACTGGCGACCGGGTTGCTCATCCATCGGGACCTGCACATCTCGCGCAGTGGTGAGATAATCCCCGGCGATCACATACCGGAGTAACCCTGCAATGTCCCAACAACCCCACGTTCATGGCCCTGACTGCAACCATGACCATGATCACCACCACGACCACGGCCATGTACACGGCCCGCACTGCAACCACGGCACCCAAGAACCGGTGCGCAACGCCCTGAAGGACGTTGGCCGCAACGACCCGTGCCCGTGCGGTAGCGAGAAGAAGTACAAGAAGTGCCACGGCGCCTGATCGACTGACGCGATTCAACATCTGAGCGATTGCGCGATCACTGTGGGAGCGGGCGCGCCCGCGAACACGGGCGAAGCCCGTGCCATACACCGCGTCGCATGCTTCGCGTGCTTGCCCGCTCCCCAGGTAGCGTGCCAGCCTCTGGACCATGGGCCTGACACAGGTGGCTACGCGGCCTTTCGCCGGTTAGCCCCCAGCAGATCCTGATACCAGAGGCCGGCATCATAGGCGATGGTCACCAGAGTGGTCTCGACATACCGCGGGTGCTGGGCCATGCGCTGGGCAACCGCCAGGCAGGCAGCGGCTGTATTACCGACAAAAATGCCACTCTGCATGTAGAACCAGCGCTGTGCGGCGAGCATTTCTGCATGTTGCACCTGAGCCCGCTCGTCCACCAGCGACCAGTCCATGAACGGCGGGCAAACGCCCACGGCCATGCCTTCAAAACGATGATCGGCGAACACGCCAGCCCTCGAATCACAGCCATTGGGGTCGACCAGCACCGTCGACACGTCGAAGCCATGGTCTTTCAGCCCCAGGGTGATACCCGTGAAACTGGCGCCAGTACCCGCACAGCCCACGAACAGGATCTGCCGCCCTGCCCCGGCGTTGGTCAGTTGCAGGGCCAGTTCACTGGCGGTCTGATAACGATGGGCCTCGATGCCCACCGGGTTGTTGAACTGGTCGGTGTAGAAGTATGACTTACCCAACGCGGCCTGGTTATCCAGGTGATGCATCACCACGTCCTTGGGTGAGGCACCGGCCATCAGCATTTCCTTGCCGATCAGCCGAGCACCGAAACACTCCAGCAGATCCCGCTTGGTCTGGCTGAAGCTCAGCCCGACCGCCAGCTCTACGGCGACCTGGTACTTGTGGCAGGCCGCCAGCAAGCCAAAGCCGAAGCTGCCACCGGTTTTTTCGATGACGGTCGTCACCCCGGGAATGATCTCACCCTTGCGCACGGCATGTTCGACGATCCGCCGCGCCGCCCGGTATTTGTGGCTACCGCCCGGGTTGTTCATTTCCAGCTTGGTGTAGATACGATCGCTGACACTAATGAGCTCGCTCATTTGCGGCTACCTTCCATTGACGTTTGCAGGCCGACCTTGTTCTGCAGCAGGCCGGCAGTGGCAACCAGCAGCCCCAGGCAGAGGACCATGCAGATGGCGTTGGTACCGTCCCAGCCAACCGAGCTCAGCAACAACGAGGGGCTGAATGCGCCGAGGGTGGCAAAAATGGCAATGGCCAGGTCGTTCTTGCCCTGCATCTGCATCGCTGCCGGGCTGTTCTGCAGTGACTGGGCCAGCAAGGCACCTCCGCCTACGTAAGTGAGGTTCCAGCCCAGCCCGAGGGCAATCAGTGCCAGGGTCATCATGGCGTAGCTGTGCGACCAGATATTCATCGCCGAGCAACCGATCAACAGGGCCAGGCCCGCGCAAATGGTGGTCTTGATACCCAGCCGCTGGATGATGGCGCCGGTGAAGAACGACGGGGCAAACATGGCAATCACATGCCACTGGATCGCCAGGCGGACGTCAGTGAAGTCCTCGTGCATGTGTTTCATGTGCATCGAGGCCTGGATCATCAGCAGGTTCATGATCCCGTAGCCCAGCGCAGCGACAGCCATTGCCACAACCACGCTCGGGCCTGCCGGCTCGGCACGGACACTGGCCGGCTTTGCTGCGCTGTTGACCGCGCTGGCCTTACCGGCATCGTTGGGCAGGCACAGCGCAATCAACAATGAAAGCAACGCCAGGCCGACAAACGCGGCATAACACAGCGAAAACAGGGGGTAACCACCCACGTCACGCAGCCACTCGGTAAGCGTCGGCCCGACGACAGCAGCAATGACCCCGCCCGCCACGACCAGCGAAAGTGCCTTGGGCTTCAAGGCCTGGGAAAGATTGTCGGTTGCCGCGAACCGGTTGAAATTGGCGAACGCGATGTACACACCCAATGCAGAGTGGCTGAGGACCAGCGTTGAAAAATGCTGGTGCTCCACCGCCAGAAAGCCGCTGACGCCAGACAGCGCCAGGGGAATCGCGCCCAGCATGAACGCCTTTTTACGGCCGATGCGGCTCATCAGCTTGGAGACCGGATAAGTTGCCAACATCAGGCACAGAAACTGGAACCCGTACGGCACCGTGGACCATGCGGCATCAGGCGCCAGCGCAGCCCCGACAATGGCGGCCATCGTCACCGACATCACGGCAGTCGTCAGGTTGATCGACTGTGCCGTGAAGTACAGGTACGTGCGCCGCGGTAACGTGCTGTTCATAGTGCGTGCTCGTGATAAGTGGACAAGTCGATTTCGGCCTCGGGGAACACGCAGATCAGCCGTTCCTTGCCTTTACCCAGGCGTTTGCGCTTGACGCTAAGACGCCCGATGCGCCGAGGCGAATCGAGGTGCGTACCACCGCACGGGATTTCGATGCCGTCGTAGGTCCACAAACGCGCGTCTTCCAGGCCTTGAACCGCGTAGTGCTCGATCGGCGCATCGCAGCCAATCAGTTCATTCGCCCGTCGTTCAATTTCAAGCACGTCTTCAGCCGTGAACGCGTCCTCGACCAGGAAGTCGAAACGTGCCGTGTCCTCCTTGATATGGCAGCCGATAGTCCATTGCTTCAGTTCTTCACGCAGCCCGATGGCGGCGGCATACAGGAAGTGGCTGGCACTGTGAGACAACGTCAGCCGTTCGCGCCGTTCAATATCGATAGTGACGCGGGCCGGCATGCCCACGGTGACTTCATCCAACAGGTGTAAATCATCCGGGTGCAGGCTGTGAATAATAATGCCGCCCAGTTTTCCGCCTTTGAAACCGTCCAGGCGAATAGGGCTACCGTAGAGTTTTTTAACCCAGACGAATCGCACGGTACCCACCGGTAATTCAATGGTGCCGAAGTCCGCTTCCTGGCCGCCCCCTTCTGGATAGGCCACCGTACTCAGCAACTCGATGCCGTCACTGTGCACCCGCGCTACTTGCGTATTCGCGCCCGCCAGGTACTGGTCTTTGTAATACAGTTTTTCGGTATTTCTTAAAACTTCATAGTTCAGAGCGTTCATGATTCCAATACCACCTGCAATGATGTTTTAACCTGTACCCGGGCAGCGGCTGGGACGTCTTTGGTCACAATGCAGCCCGGCCCGATAAACGCACCGTCACCGACATGAATTGCGCCCAGCACACTGGCGAAAGCGCCGATCTGCACCCGGTTACCCAACGTCGGGTGCCTGGGGCTCGAGGGGTTGTCACTGATACCGCGGGCGCCCAGGGTTACGCCGCCAAGCACGTAGCAATCGTCACCAATGGTCGACGTTTCACCAATGACGGTGCCCATGCCGTGATCGATGATGAAGCGCGCACCAATGCGGCTGCGGAAATGGATCTCCGCCCCCGAAAGCATTTTTCCGCGCCTGGAGATCATGGCGGCCAGGCATTGACCGCCGGCGCCGTAGGTCGCGGCGCTATTGTTGTAGATCCAATGGGCCAGCCGATAATGCAAAACCGCAGAATAAGAGGTGTAGGTTTTTGCAATGAAGACCAGGTCGCGGCCGGCAGCCGGATCTTTCATGGCAAATGCCTGTAAATCGGCATGTGCCTGTTCAGTCACACGTTCAATGACCGGTGTTTCTTTCAGTGCTTCGAACTCGACGATTGAACAACACTCCAATAACGCCGAGGTCACAAGATTCTTTACAACTTTGAATGACTCCAGTTCGTCAGGGACAGGAAGCCTGGCAATGACGGCTGATTGCATGTCCATAGGGTGCATGGGCTTGATATCCAGTTGTCTGGTCTGCACAGACGCTAAAAGTGCCGCCTTTGTTGGCAGCCGAAAGTTCCGACACGGGGATATTGGCATGTGCTGGCCATTTGCAAACGAACAGTCGACAAGCATTTCCGTTAACTGTTAGGCTTTTTTTTCTAACGGTTTCGGACCTGCCATGATCCCCTGCAGCCTTCATCACCTTTTGAAACAACGCCTGGATGCAGGCGAGTGGTTGCCCGGGCAACGCATGCCCTCCATCCGCAAGCTGACCGCTGCAGTGGACTTCAGTTACCACGACGTCGTGTCGGCCTATGCCCAGCTGGTCAGCGAAGGGGTATTGACGGCATCACCTGGGCGAGGCTACTTCGTGGCAAACCGCGCCAGGCAGACCAGCGTGATCCACGAACCCGAATGCATGGCCGGCGACCCCCTGTTCCGGCTGCTGCAGGGCGGCCAGCACTTCACCAAGCTGGGCAGCGGCTGGCTGCCTCCAGCGTGGCGCGACACCGAACTGCTGGCCAAGGCAATTCGTCGCACAGCGCGGCTGGAGCAGAGCTCGCTGGCAGAGTACGGCGACATCCAGGGGTACCTGCCCATGCGCAAACAGCTGTGCGTGCACATGAAACGGCTGACCCGTGTCGAAGCCCGGCCCAACCAGCTGCTGACCACACTGGGTGCCACGCAAGGCCTGGACCTGGTTGCACGGTTGCTGATCAAACCGGGCGACCACGTTTTCGTCGACGAGCCGGGCAACGGCAACCTGATCAAGCTGATCCAACTGGCTGGCGGGCACGTCGTCGGCATTCGGCGGACCCAGGACGGGCCAGATGTGGAAGAAATGAGAAGCCACCTGGCCAGGCACAAGGTCAAGGCGTTTTTCTGCAACAGCACCTTCCACAACCCGACCGGCAGCAACATCAGCCCGCACAACGCCTTCAGCGTCCTGCGCCTGGCGGTGGAACACGAGTTCTTCGTGGTCGAGGACGATGTCTATGGGGACTTCAGCCCTGCTGTGCGCCAGACCTTTGCCGAGCTGGACAACCTTGACCGGGTTATCTACATCGGCAGCTTCTCCAAATGCCTGTCGGCATCGCTGCGCGTGGGGTTCATTGCCTGCTCGCAAGACCTGATCGAACCGCTCACACGCCTTAAACTGCTGACCTGCGTCGCCGTCCCCGCGTTTTGCGAACGCTTCGTCAACACCATATTGTCGGATGGCACGTATGCCCGGCACATGAAAGACGTGCAGCAGCGCCTGATCCGCCAGCAAGTGCAAACCCAACGCTTGCTGCTTGAGCGCGGCTGGCAGTTCGATATTGCGCCGCAAGGGGGTATGTTCCTTTGGGTCTACCACCCGGACCTGCCCGACCTGCAACCTTTCATGCGTAAACTGGAGCAGCACAAGATCCTGCTGATGCCGGGCTCTGCATTCGCGGTGAGCCGTGACTACCAACGCTACACGCGCATCAATTGCACGCATTTTTCCGACGCCTTGGCCGAGCACTTCGAGGTTTGACCCGACGCGATCAAATAAACCGACCTGGGACCTTGCATGGCGCCTGCGCGCTTACTACCTTAGCGCCTTTCCAAACCAGCCTCGCCTTGCAGGAGCCCTTGCCATGGCCGCCCCCGCCTTTCCTCCCTTCCGCCTGCGGTTTGCAACCGCTGCCACCCTGCTCGGCATGCTCGGGCTGGCCGGCTGCCAGACGGGCGGCTACCAGGATAGCGTGCCACCGACCAGCGGCGTGCAGCCGCTCAAAGGCCTGGCACAGAATGTTTCGGTACGGCGCAATGCCATGGGCGCGCCGCTGATCGAAAGCAGCAGCTTCCATGATGCGCTGTTCAGCCTGGGCTATGTGCACGCCGGCGACCGCATCGAACAGATGGTCGCCATGCGCCTGCTCGCCCAAGGCCGTCTGGCCGAACTGGCCGGCAGCGAGGCGCTGGATATCGACCGCCTCATGCGCGCCGCCAACCTCAAGCAAAGTGCCGCCCAGCAATACGCCGACGCATCGCCACGGCTCAAGCGCTTCTTCGAAGTGTACGCGCGCGGGGTCAACGCCTACCTGTTCCGCTACCGCGACAAGCTGCCAGCAGGCCTGGCCAGTAGTGGCTATCGCCCCGAATACTGGAAGCCTGAAGACTCGGCGCTGATCTTCTGCCTGTACGCGTTCAGCCAGTCGGTCAACCTGCAAGAGGAACTCAGCGCCCTGACCCTGGCGCAGAAAGCCGGTAGCGACAAGCTGGCCTGGTTGCTGCCCGGGGCCCCGGACGAGCCGCTGGCCGAAATGGAAGTGGACAAGCTCAAGGGCCTGAACCTGGCCAGCCAGTTGCCGGGGCTGCCAGCCCTGGCAGCTGCCAGCCAGAAGCTCGCCGACCTCGACCTGCTCGGTAGCCCGGGGTCGGCCAACCTGGCCCTGGGCCCGCAGCGCAGCCGCAGCGGCAAGAGCCTGCTGGCCAGCGACAGCCGCGCCGCCTGGGCCTTGAGCCCGGTACAAATCAATACCAGCAAGTACCAGGTTGCCGGCCTGTCCTTGCCGGGCCTGCCAATTGTGCTGGCCGGCTACAATGGCAAGCTGGCCTGGAGCAGCAGCGCGGTCATGGCCGACAATCAGGACCTGTTCCTCGAGCAGCTGCGCCGCCAAGGCAATCAGCTGAGCTACCTGGCCGATGGTAAATGGCTGCCGGCCCGCGCCCGCAGCGAAACCTACTTTGTACGTGGCCAGCGACCCGTGCGCGAAGTGGTGTACGACACCCGCCACGGCACCCTGCTGGCCCAGCCAGAAAACGCCAGCCTGGGCCTGGCGCTGAACCTGCCCCAATTCAAAGGTGATCGCAGCCTGGATGCTCTGTTCGACCTGACGCGGGCCAAGAACGTGGAGCGGGCCTTCGACAGCACACGTGAAGTGACGGCTGCTGCCGTCAACTTCGTTTTCGCCGAGCCTGAGCACATCGGCTGGCAAGTCAGTGGCCGCTACCCCAATCGCCGCGAAGGCCAGGGCCTGCTGCCCTCGCCGGGCTGGGACGGGCGTTACGACTGGGACGGCTATGCCGACCCGATGCTGCACCCGTACGACCAGGACCCGCCCGCAGGCTGGATCGGCCACGCCAACCAGCGCAGCCTGCCGCGCGGCTATGGCATGCAGCTGTCCAGCACCTGGTACTACCCCGAACGTGCCGAACGCCTGGCAGAACTGGCCGGCAACGGTCGCCACGACAGTCGCAGCCTGATGGCCCTGCAGAACGACCAAGTGACCCTGCTGGCCAACAAGCTCAAGCAGATGTTCAACGCACCCGGCATGGCCCAGCCACTGAAGCAGGCGATCGACGCCCTCCCCGCCGGGCAGCGCGACAAGGCCCGCGACACGCTGGCCCGTCTCAAGGCCTTCGATGGCCGCCTGAGCCCGGTGTCGGCCGATGCCGCGCTGTACGAGTTGTTCTTGCAGGAGGTCGCTCGCCAGACCTTCCTCGATGACCTGGGCCCGGAGGCCGGCCCCGCGTGGCAGGCATTCGTCAGCAATGCACGTTTGTCGTTCTCGGCGCAGGCCGATCATCTGCTGGGCCGCGATGACAGCCCCTTCTGGGATGACCGCAACACGCCGCAAAAAGAAGACAAGCCCGCCATCCTCGCCCGCAGCCTGGCGGGCGCAATGGAGGCCGGGATCGCGCAGCTGGGTGCCGACCGACGCACCTGGCAGTGGGGCCAGCTGCACCAGTACCGCTGGCCGGCACCGGCCTACCATGGCCTGGGGGATGCGATCAGCCGTGCGCCGCTTGCCGCAGGCGGCGACTTCACTACCCTGGCCCTCACACCATTCGCCTGGGGCAGCGACTTCGACACGCATCTGCCAGCCTCGGCACGGATGATCGTCGACTTCGGCCAGGCCGAACCGTTGCAGATACTGACCAGCAGCGGCCAGTCCGGCAACCCGGCCAGCGCGCATTACCGCGACGGGCTGGATGCCTGGTTCAAAGGGCGCTTCATGAGCCTGCCACTGCAACAGCAGAATTTCGGCAGGGCGTATGGCAACCAGCGGCTTACATTGGTACCGGGGCGGTAACGGCATTCTTCAGGGGGCATGAGGGGGCTTGATGAAGTTTTCAGCAGCGCCCTCCCAAATCCATCCGAACTAACGTCTGGCACCATGCCTCTTAACGGATAACCCCAGAACCAGTGCCCGTGCCATGGACCTTGTCATCGCCCGCCCCGAAGGCCTGTACTGCCCGCCCGGAGATTTCTACATCGACCCCTGGCGGCCCGTGGACCGGGCTGTCATTACCCACGGCCACGGCGACCACGCACGCACCGGCAATGGCCATTATCTGACCGCCAGCCCCGGTGCCGGCATTCTGCGCAGCCGCCTGGGCCAGGACATCCATTTGCAGACCCTGCCCTACGGTGAGCGCCTGCTGCACCAAGGCGTGACGTTGAGCCTGCACCCAGCCGGGCACGTGCTGGGTTCGGCACAGGTGCGCCTGGAGTATCGAGGTGAAGTCTGGGTTGCATCCGGTGACTACAAGGTAGAACCCGATGGCACCTGTACGCCCTTCGAACCGGTGGCGTGCCACACCTTCATCACCGAGTCGACCTTCGGCCTGCCGATCTACCGCTGGCCAAGTCAAAGCGAGATCTTCGCCAGCATCAATGCCTGGTGGCGGGCCAACCGTGAACAGGGCAAGGCCAGCGTGCTGTTCTGCTATGCCTTCGGAAAGGCCCAGCGGATTCTGCATGGGCTGGATGCCAGCATCGGCCCGATCCTCGTGCATGGCGCCATGGAGCCGCTCAACCGGGTGTATCGGGATGCCGGTATCCGCCTGCCGGAAACCCGCTACGCAGGCGATATACCGCGCAACGATCCTCTGCTGCGCCAGGCACTGGTCCTGGCGCCCCCATCGGCCGGCGGGAGTAGCTGGATGCGCCGTTTTGGCGATTACAGTGATGCCTTCGCCAGCGGCTGGATGCTGCTACGCGGCGCCCGCCGACGGCGCGGCGTGGACCGAGGCTTTGTGCTGTCCGACCACGCCGACTGGCCCGGCCTGCTCTGGGCCATTGGCCAGACCGGTGCCCAACGGGTGATGGTCACTCACGGCTCGGTCGAGGTACTGGTGCGCTACCTCACCGAACAAGGCCTGGATGCCCGCGCCTTTGTCACCGAGTATGGCGACGAAGACGATGTGCCCAACACCGCCCCCTCGCCATGAAAGCCTTCGCTACGCTGTTCCTGCGCCTGGACGCGACCACCTCCAGCAATGCCAAGCTCGAGGCACTGCGCGACTACTTTGACATGGCGCCCGCCGACGATGCTGCCTGGGCGGTGTATTTCCTGGCCGGCGGGCGCCCACGCCAACTGGTGCCCACCCGCCTTCTACGCGAACTGGCAACGGCACTGGCTGGCCTGCCGGACTGGCTTTTCGAAGAAAGCTATCAGGCCGTGGGCGACCTGGCCGAGACCATTTCGCTGCTGCTGCCGCTGCACGCCGATGGCAACGATGAAGGCCTGGCCACCTGGGTGGAACAGCACTTGCTGCCCCTGCGCGGGCTGCCGCCTGAGCAAGTCCGCCAGCGCCTGCCGCCGCTCTGGGCCCGGTTGGACCGCGCCAGCCTGATGCTATGCCTGAAACTGATCACTGGCAGCTTTCGCGTGGGCGTGTCAAAGCTGTTGGTCACCCGCGCCCTGGCGCAACTGGCCGGGCTGGACGCCAAACGCGTGGCCCAGCGCCTGGTCGGCTACACCGATATAGGCCATCGCCCCACTGCAGCCAGTTACCAGAGGCTGATCGCCCCGGAGTCCGCCGATGAACACAACCAGCGTGGCGGCCAGCCCTACCCCTTCTTCCTGGCCCATCCGCTGCAAGTGTCCAGCGATCAATTCGATACCCTGCTCGGGCCACCAAGCGATTGGCAAATCGAATGGAAGTGGGACGGCATTCGGGCGCAAGTGGTGAAGCGCGATGGCCAGCTGTGGGTGTGGTCACGCGGCGAAGAACTGGTTACCGAGCGTTTCCCCGAACTGCATGGCCTGGCACAGACGTTGCCTGATGGCGTGGTGCTCGATGGCGAGATCCTGGTCTGGAAACCCGGTGAAACCGAGACGGAACTGGCCGTGCAGCCTTTCGCCTTGCTGCAACAGCGCATCGGTCGCAAAACGCTGGGCAAAAAGCTGCTGAACGATGCGCCGGTGGTGTTGCAGGCCTACGACCTGTTGGAGTGGCAGGGCGATGACTGGCGCAGCCGACCGCAGCACGAACGCCGAAGCCAGCTGGAACGCCTGGTGGATGAACACCCACTTGCCCCCGTGCTGTTGTCGCCTTTGCTGCAAGGCCCGGACTGGGCCGACCTTGCCCGCCAGCGCGAACAGTCACGCAGCCTGGGCGTGGAAGGGCTGATGCTGAAGCAGCGCGAGGCCCTGTACGGCGTGGGGCGCACCAAGGACATGGGCATTTGGTGGAAGTGGAAGATCGACCCGTTCAGCGTCGATGCGGTGCTGATCTATGCCCAACGCGGCCACGGCCGCAGGGCCAGTCTGTACAGCGACTACACCTTTGCCGTATGGGATGCACCGGCAGGTACCCCTGGTCGGGCGTTGGTGCCCTTTGCCAAGGCCTATTCAGGGCTCAGTGACGAAGAAATGCGCAAGGTCGACGCCATCATCCGCAAGACCACGGTGGAAACGTTCGGGCCGGTGCGCAGTGTGACCCCAACGTTGGTGTTCGAGCTGGGCTTCGAAGGCATCGCCCTGTCCCGGCGCCACAAAAGCGGTATCGCCGTGCGCTTTCCGCGCATGCTGCGCTGGCGGCTGGACAAGCCGGTGGAGGAGGCAGATGACCTGGCCACCTTGCAGGCGCTACTGGCCTGAAAAAGTTTGCGATGCCCGACTGCTGCAGGATGAGGCGCATTCGCTGAAACTATGCTTCTATTTTTGAGCCGACCCGTGTCGCAGACCGTTTTCGCCACGCAGCCAGGACCAACATGCACCATTCAACCCATGACCTGCTCTCCCCCGTACCGGGCATCACCCGCCAACTGCACAGTTTCCACTTCGGCCCTCGCAGTGGTGGCAAAGTCTATATACAGGCCTCACTGCACGCCGACGAGCTACCGGGCATGCTGGTAGCCTGGCACCTCAAGCGCCGTCTGGTCGAGCTGGAACAGCAAGGCCGACTGCAGCGCGAGATCATTCTGGTGCCGGTGGCCAACCCGGTGGGCCTGGAGCAAGTGCTGCTGGATGCGCCATTGGGGCGTTTTGAACTGCAAAGCGGCGAGAACTTCAATCGCAACTTCGTCGACCTGTCGGACAGCATCGGCGACCTGATCGAAGAACACCTCACCCAGGACCCGACGCACAACCTTGCACTGATCCGCGAATACCTGCGCCGCGGCCTGGACGCACACCCGGCTCGCACACCCCTGCAGGCCCAGCGCCTGATACTGCAGCGCCTGGCCTGCGATGCCGATATGGTGCTGGACCTGCACTGCGACTTCGAAGCAGTCGAGCACCTGTACACCACCCCCGATGCCTGGCCCCAGATCGAACCCTTGGCCCGTTACCTGGGCGCCCAGGCCAGCCTGCTGGCAACGGACTCGGGCGGGCAGTCGTTCGATGAATGTTTCAGCCTGGTCTGGTGGCAATTGCAGCAACGTTTCGGCAAACGCTTCCCGATTCCGCTGGGCTGCTGCTCGGTCACCGTCGAGCTGCGTGGCCAGGCGGATGTCAGCCATGATCTGGCCAGCAAGGACTGCCAGGCGATCCTCGACTTCCTGACCCATGCAGGTGTCATCGAAGGCACCAGCGCCGCTCTGCCCGCGCTGTTACGCCACGCCACGCCGTTGGCCGCGGTGGAACCCGTGGCAACGCCACTGGGTGGGTTGCTGGTTTACCACGCCAAACCGGGCCAGCACCTGGAGGCCGGCCAACTGATTGCCGAAGTCATCGACCCACTCAGTGACCGAGTCACCGCCCTGCGCAACAGCCAGCCAGGCCTGCTGTATGCGCGTAGCGTACGGCGCATGGCCACGGCTGGCATGGTCATCGCCCATGTGGCCGGCGAACAGGTATGCCGCAGCGGCTACCTGTTGGCCAATTGATCCGGTAAAACCATTGCAGCCGGCAAGTGGTCTGTAGAAGCACAGCCTTCGGAGGGCCATCTGCCTCATGCCTGCTGCTACCGACCTCGCCAATGCCTGGTTTGCCAAGCGCGGCTGGAAGCCCTTCGCTTTCCAACGGCGCGTATGGGCTGCCGTCGAACGGGGCGAGTCCGGTTTGCTGCATGCCAGTACCGGTGCCGGCAAGACCTATGCGGTCTGGCTCGCTGCACTACGTGCGTTCAAGCCCAGGCCCCAGGGCCGCCACTTGGCCCCCATACAGGTGGTGTGGGTGACGCCCATGCGTGCCCTGGCCGCCGACACCGCACGTGCGTTGCAAGCGCCGCTTGATGAACTCCAGCTGCCTTGGAGCGTAGGGGTGCGCAGCGGCGACACCCACAGTGCCGAGCGCGCCCGACAGGCCCGGCGGCTACCCAGTGTGCTGATCACCACCCCCGAAAGCCTGACCCTGCTGCTGACCCGGGCACAGGCACATGAGGATTTCGCCACGCTGCAACTGGTGGTAGTGGATGAATGGCACGAGCTGCTTGGCAACAAGCGCGGGGTACAACTGCAGCTGGCCTTGGCGCGCCTGCGGCATTGGCACCCAGGCCTACCGACCTGGGGCTTGTCGGCAACGCTCGGCAATCTGCAACACGCACGGGATGTCTTGCTGCCCCAGGGCGGCCTGCTGGTGCGAGGCCGGCAAGACAAGGCGCTGCAAGTCGACACCCTGCTGCCAACAGCGATCGAGCGCTTCCCTTGGGCTGGACACATGGGCCTGAAGATGCTCGACCAGGTCTGTCACGAGATCGATGCCAGTGCCAGTAGCCTGGTGTTCACCAACACCCGCGCCCAGGCAGAAATCTGGTATCAGGCCCTGCTTGAGGCCCGCCCGGACTGGGCCGGGCTGATCGCCCTGCACCACGCCTCGCTGGCCCGCGATACCCGCGACTGGGTCGAGCGCAGCCTCAAGCAAGGCAGCCTCAAGGCGGTGATCTGCACCTCCAGCCTGGACCTGGGCGTGGACTTTCTGCCCGTGGAACGGGTGCTGCAAATCGGCTCGGCCAAGGGCATCGCCCGCCTGATGCAGCGGGCGGGTCGCTCAGGACACGCGCCTGGGCGGCGCTCCAGGGTCACCCTGGTGCCCACCCATAGCCTGGAACTGGTGGAAGCGGCGGCGGCCCGGCAGGCGCTGATAGCCGGCCACATCGAAGCCCGCTTTTCACCGCGCCTGTGCATGGACGTGCTGGTACAGCATCTGGTCAGCATGGCCTTGGGCAGCGGTTTTCGCCCTGAGCAACTGCTCGCCGAAGTGCGAAGCACCTGGGCCTTTCGCCAGTTGCGCGACAGCCAATGGCAATGGGCGCTGGACTTCGTCTGCCACGGCGGCAGCTCACTGACCGCCTACCCGGACTACCAGCGCGTCGAGCGCCAGGCCGACGGTGTTTATCGGGTTACCAGCGAACGCTTGGCACGGCGCCACCGCATGGGCATCGGCACTATCGTCAGCGATGCCAACCTGCAACTGAAATACTGGAGCAAGGGCGGCGGCGGGAAAACGCTGGGCAGTGTTGAAGAAGCGTTCATCGCCCGCCTGCGCCCCGGCGATACGCTGGTATTTGCCGGGCGGGTACTGGAGCTGGTGCGCGTGGAAAACATGACGGCCTATGTGCGTCGCAGCACGGCGCGAAAGGCTGCGGTAGCGCGCTGGAACGGCGGGCGCATGCCGCTCTCGAGCGAACTGGCCGAGGCGCTGGTCGAGCAGCTCGATGCTGCCGCCCATGAACGCTTTGACGGGCCGGAAATGCGGGCAGTACGCCCGCTGCTTGCGCTTCAGGCGCAGTGGTCAGCCTTACCCACCACAGGCACACTGCTGGCCGAGACCTTCAAATCCCGCCAGGGCTGGCACCTGTTCCTGTATCCCTTTGCGGGGCGCATGGCCAACCTGGGCTTGGCCAATCTGATTGCCTGGCGGGTTAGCCGCGCACAACCACTGTCGGTATCGATTGCCGTCAATGACTACGGATTCGAACTCCTCAGCCCTGCCCAGGTGGACTGGGCCAGGCACTTGCCACAAGCGCTCGGCACCACGGACCTGCTGGAAGATGTGCTGGCCAGCCTGAATGCCGGGGAAATGGCACTGCGGCGCTTTCGTGAAATTGCCCAGATTGCCGGCCTGGTGTTTGGTGGCTATCCCGCCGCGCAGAAGAGCACGCGGCAAATCCAGGCCTCCAGCGGGCTGTTCTATGAGGTGTTTCGCAAGCACGACGCGGGGAATTTGCTGCTTGGCCAGGCGCGGGATGAAGTATTGAGCGAAGAGCTGGAAATCGAACGGCTGCATCGGCAACTGCTGAAAATGAGTGAGTTGCAACTGGACCTGCGGGCGTTGAAGCGGCCAGGGCCCCTGGCGTTTGCCTTGTTGGTGGAAGGCATGCGCGAGACATTGAGCACCGAGAAGCTGGCAGACCGCATTGCGCGGATGGTGGCGGAACTGGAACAAGCGGCGGACGCGGGATGAATTACCAACCCATCGAACACCGGGGGCAGGCGCTCTGGCTGCTTGCCGACAAAGCCATCTACTGGCCCGCCCGCCGCGCCTTGCTGGTGGCCGACGTGCACATCGGAAAGGCCGCCAGCTACCGCGCCCTGCATCAACCGGTGCCACGTGGAACGACTGAGGCGACACTCGCCAGGCTCGATCGCCTGCTGGCCGCACAGGACTGTGAGCAACTGATCATCCTGGGCGACTTTCTGCATGCCCGCACGGCCCGTGCACCGGCAACGCTGGCCAAAGTGGATGATTGGCGCAAGCGGCACAAAGAACTGAAAATAGTGCTGATACGCGGCAATCATGACCGCAACGCCGGCGATCCACCCGCCTCGCTCGATATTCAGGTCGTGGACGAGCCTTGGGTTCTGGAGCCCTTTGCCATGCAGCACGAGCCGCAGCCCCACCGCACACACCCGGTACTGGCGGGCCACGTACACCCCGTCTTCGTCCTGCGCGGCAAGGCCCGTCAGCGCTTGCGCCTGCCTTGCTTCGTGATCGATGAGCAAGTCAGCCTGCTACCTGCATTCGGTGAGTTCACCGGAGGGTGGGAAATCACCCCCGCCAGCGCCAGCCGGCTGTACCTGGCTGGCGCTGACCGCGTCTGGCCGCTTTAGCGACGCTTAAGCGACAGGGGCGGGAGGCGGCTCGTCCGGCAAGGTCGGTTCACCCGGCTCCATGGGAGGCGTCTCACCGGGTTCCGGCGGTTGCGGGGTATCGGGGTCAGGTTGATGGGGCACGCCCCCCGCTTGCATGGGCAGCGGGTGCGCCAGCAGTGACCAGGGCAACAACCCTACGTGATTGGGCTGCAGGCCTGCCAGCTTGGCACTGATTGCGGGATGGAGTTTCATTGGCTGCTCCTGACGAAAGCCGATGTACATCATGCACACCGGCGTTACTTCGTTGGAGTGCCAAAGGCGCGGGTAATTCCCCGCGCTTGTCGGCTCAGGTACGCGGCAGCGTGACGCCGCGCTGGCCCTGGTATTTGCCGCCACGGTCCTTGTACGACACTTCGCACTCTTCGTCGGACTGCAAGAACAGCATCTGCGCCACGCCTTCGTTGGCGTAGATCTTCGCCGGCAGCGTGGTGGTGTTGGAGAACTCCAACGTCACGTGGCCTTCCCACTCGGGCTCGAGCGGCGTGACGTTGACGATGATGCCGCACCGGGCGTAGGTGCTCTTGCCCAGGCAAATGGTCAGCACGTCACGGGGAATGCGGAAATATTCGACAGTACGCGCCAGGGCGAAAGAGTTTGGCGGGATGATGCACACGTCGCTCTTGATATCGACGAAGCTGCCAGCATCGAAATTTTTCGGGTCGACGGTGGCCGAGTTGATGTTGGTGAACACCTTGAATTCGTCGGCGCAGCGTACGTCGTATCCATAGCTGGAGACGCCGAAGGAGATCACGCGGTTGTCCTGCTCGCCGCGCACCTGGCGCTCGACGAACGGCTCGATCATGCCGTGTTCCTGCGCCATGCGGCGAATCCACTTGTCCGATTTGATGCTCATGGCGGGGTGTCCTGAAGAGTTGCGAGGTGAAAATCGTGACGCGCATATTACCGGTCCCGGCGCCCAGGTTAAAGTTCCATCCCACATCCCGCGCCGGGTGGGGGCTGCAGCCGCCGCCGATCCGAATTTGCCTAAAGCGTCTTCTGACCATTGGCAGGTTGCGGAAAGTGGGGTAAGGTGTTGCCACTGTGCTGCACGTGACACCGAGAATCTCTAGTTTGATGCACGATCCTGATCGGCCCATCGCTGAATTTTCTGCTCTCTTTGCGCTCAGTCCCGGGCAGGGTTTTTCCTGACCGTTATCAAATTGTCCAAGGAGACAGAAAAATGTCCAACCGTCAATCCGGTGTTGTTAAGTGGTTCAACGATGAGAAAGGCTACGGCTTCATCACCCCTCAGTCGGGCGATGACCTGTTCGTGCACTTCAAAGCCATCCAAGCTGACGGCTTCAAAACCCTGAAAGAAGGCCAGGCTGTTACTTTCGTCGCTACCCGCGGCCAGAAAGGCATGCAGGCTGAAGAAGTTCAGATCGCCTAAGTCGATCTAGCTTCCTAGCTTTCAAAAAAACCCGCCTTCTGGCGGGTTTTTTTATGCCTGTCTGAAGGCCATGCATTGCAAGTGTGTGGAGCCGTGTGTCGCGAAAGAGCCGCAAAGCGGCCCCAGCAATCTATGCATGATGCGGAGATCCTGGGGCCGCTGCGCGGCCCTTTCGCGACGCAAGG
>NZ_JBYSYE010000003.1:0-278448 GCF_058782925.1 Pseudomonas sp. FW305-E2
CGTGTTCGCGGGCAAGCCCGCTCCCACAGGGAAGGCGCCAGCTTTTAGAAATTGAGCAAGACAGTTGCTCCCACAGGAATAACGCAGCTTCCAGGCTTACGCGATCCCTGTGGGAGCGGCCTTGTGTCGCGATAGGGCTGCGAAGCAGCCCCAGCACTCTCGGATCAGAACTCGACCTTGACCGCCTGCGAAGCACGGGTCGCCTTGGCCCGCGCCAGTTCGACCGATTCGTCACGCGCCAGGCACACGCCCATGCGGCGGGTACCGTTGATTTCCGGCTTGCCGAACAGGCGTATGGCGGTATCCGGCTCGCTCAGCGCTGCGCCCAGGTTGGCGAAGCTGGTCTGTTGGGACTGGCCTTCGGGCAAGATCACTGCCGAGGCCGACGGGCCGAACTGACGCACCACCGGAATCGGCAGGCCGAGAATGGCGCGGGCATGCAGGGCGAATTGCGACAGGTCCTGGGAAATCAGGGTGACCAGACCGGTGTCATGCGGGCGCGGCGACACTTCGCTGAACCACACCTGGTCGCCCTTCACGAACAGCTCCACACCAAACAGGCCGCGACCGCCGAGGGCATCGGTGACCGCCTTGGCCACGCGCTGCGATTCGGCCAGCGCCTTCGGGCTCATGGCCTGTGGCTGCCAGGACTCTTGGTAATCGCCCTTCTCCTGACGGTGCCCGACAGGTTCAAGGAAGGTGGTACCGCCCACGTGGCGCACGGTCAGCAGGGTGATTTCATATTCGAAGTCGATGAAACCTTCGACAATCACCCGGCCCTTGCCAGCGCGGCCGCCCTCCTGGGCATAGTCCCACGACTTCTGCAGGTCAGCATCGCTGCGCAGCAGGCTCTGGCCCTTGCCCGACGAGCTCATCACCGGTTTGACCACGCACGGGTAACCCAGGTCGGCTACGGCCTTGGCGTAGTCTTCATAGGTGTCAGCGAAGTGGTACGGCGAGGTTGGCAGGTCCAGCTCTTCGGCAGCCAGGCGGCGGATGCCTTCGCGATTCATGGTCAACTGGGTGGCGCGGGCAGTGGGCACCACGGTGAAGCCTTCGTTTTCCAGCTCGACCAGGGTGGCGGTGGCGATGGCTTCGATTTCCGGAACGATGTAGTGCGGCTTCTCGGCTTCGATCACCGCGCGCAGGGCAACGCCATCGAGCATGTTGACCACATGGCTGCGGTGCGCCACCTGCATTGCCGGAGCATTGGCGTAACGGTCGACGGCGATTACTTCGACGCCCAGGCGCTGCAGCTCGATTACCACTTCCTTGCCCAGCTCGCCACAGCCGCAGAGCAGTACACGGGTCGCGGTGGGCGACAATGGGGTTCCGATACGGGTCATTTCAGGTCCTCGAAGGCATCCGGGGCCGCGCCAGGCTAGGCGCCACCCGCTGAAAAAGGACCGCTATTCTACACCATCAACCGGCCACGGCGGCCCGCCGGGCGCGAAATGCCATGGCCAGCCACACCGCCGTTACACCGGCGAACTTCGAGGCCATCGCGGTGCCGATGACTGCCGGGGTCAAAGCGCCGATCATGCCGAAGAAAATGAAGGTATCCACCGGGATGCTCAGCGCCGAACTGAGCCACAGGCGGTCGCGCAGCGGCCGACGGGTGATGCTGAACACCAGCCAGTCGATCAGCTCGGAAATGAAGAACGCAGTGGCGCTGGCCAGGGCGATGGCCGGCTCCGAGGTGACATAGGACAACACCAGCGCCGCCAGCATGGCCACCAGCGCGCCGTGACCGAAGCGGGTTTGCACCATGTCGCGCAGGATGAACACCAGGCCGCCCCAGGCGGACCAGATGATGTCCAGATGCGGGGCACTGGAGAAGGCGTAGTTGATCAGCACTACGCTGCTGATATAGGCAATCAGATAGAACATGGCGGGCTGTCTGTGGGCAAGCCGTACAGATTACCGCTGGGCCGTTCGCGGGTAAACCCGCTCCTACAGGGTTCGCGTCAGGCCTGCAAGATGAGGCCGGCTTCTACTGCCCGTTCATGGCAACGCTTGAGCACCGCCCGGCGCTCGTCGTTGTCCATCCGCCCCCAGCGGCCAATCTCGGCCACGGTACGCTGGCAGCCGGTGCAGATATCCTGCTCGTCCAGCGCGCAAATGCTCACGCACGGCGATGCCACCGGCCGCTCTGCTACATCACTCATCATCAACCACCAACGCTTGCGCATAACGCTGGGCATTATGCACGTAATGTGCAGCACTCGCTTCCAGCATGCGTTTCTGCTGCTCGGTCAGCTCGCGTATCACCTTGCCCGGCGAGCCCATCACCAGCGAACCGTCCGGGATTTCCTTGCCCTCGGCAATCAGTGCGTTGGCGCCGATGATGCAGTGCTTGCCGATGCGTGCGCCATTGAGGATCACTGCGTTGATACCGACCAGGCTGAAGTCGCCCACCGTACAGCCATGCAGCATGGCATTGTGGCCCACGGTCACGCCCTTGCCCAACGTCAATGGCGAGCCCATGTCAGTGTGCATCACCGTGCCATCCTGCACGTTACTGCCTTCGCCAATGTCGATCAGCTCGTTATCACCGCGCAACACCGCGCCAAACCACACACTGGCATTGGCTTGCAGGCGCACGCTGCCAATGAGCGTGGCGTTGGGGGCGGCCCAACTGGTGGGGTGGCTCTCGACCCGCAGGTCGCCCAGGCGATATTTCATGCTTGTTCCTCAGGCTGCGACGCAGACGGCGGGGTAGGCCCCGCTCAATTTTCGATGTAACACTCCGGGGGTTGATGCAGGCTGATACCGGCATCGAACAGCAGGTTGACCAGCTCGACGATCATGATCGCCGACAACCCCCAGATCTTGTATTCACCATAGCGGTAACTTGGCACATACCAGCTACGCCCCTGGTAATCGATACGGTGGGTATGGTCACGCGGGTCCTGGCGGAAGAATTCCAGCGGCACGGTGAATACTGCCGCGATCTCGGCATCATTGGCGCGATACTCGACGAAGTCCGGGATAAGCCCGACGAATGGCGTCACTTTCAGGCCATGTAGCGAAATCAGCGGGCTGAGCGGGCCAATCACCTCCACCAGGCCAGGGGGCAGGCCGATTTCTTCTTCAGCCTCGCGCAGGGCAGTAAAGACCAGGTCCGGGTCTTCCGGGTCGCGGCGGCCACCGGGAAAGGCGACTTCACCACCGTGGGTAGACAGGCCCTTGGCGCGCAGGGTCAAAACCAGTTCGGGCGCTTCGCTGCGGGTAATGGGCAAGAGGACCGCCGCTTCGGGGAACCGCCTGTCGGTTTCCAATGACGCGGGTTGGTGGTTGCTCATTCGGCGAAGTAGCTCGTCCAGCATTGCGCACGCTCGTATCCAGGTCCTGTGTTGCATCATGCACCAAAGCCGCGAAGCACCCAAGCCCCAGCGCTTGCGGCGGCACGGTGGCCGCGCCAAGATAGCCTTGAACATAAGGAACCACACATGAAATTCTGCAGCGCGTGCGGCCAACCGGTCACTCAGCAGATCCCCGAGGGCGACAGCCGCCTGCGGTACGTCTGCGGCTCTTGCCAGACCATCCACTACCAGAACCCCAACATCGTGGCCGGCGTGCTACCGACCTGGGGCAGCCAGGTGTTGCTGTGTCGCCGCGCCATCGAACCGCGCCGGGGTTTCTGGACCCTGCCCGCCGGTTTCATGGAAAACGGCGAAACCCTCGACCAGGCCGCGCGTCGCGAAACCGTAGAGGAAGCCTGCGCCCGGGTCGGGCCAACGTCCCTGTACCAGCTGTTCGATCTGCCGCACATCAACCAGGTGCATGTGTTCTTCCGCGCCGAGTTGGCGGACCTGGACTTTGCCGTGGGTGTCGAAAGCCTGGAGGTGCGCCTGTTCGAAGAACATGAGATACCGTGGAACGCGCTGGCTTTCCGCACCGTCACTCGCACACTAGAATGCTACTATCGCGACCGCATCGGCCAGCACTACCCCATAGGCCATGAATACCT
Source organism: Pseudomonas sp. FW305-E2 (assembly GCF_058782925.1). Taxonomy (NCBI): domain Bacteria; kingdom Pseudomonadati; phylum Pseudomonadota; class Gammaproteobacteria; order Pseudomonadales; family Pseudomonadaceae; genus Pseudomonas; species Pseudomonas sp. FW305-E2. The sequence continues at coordinate 3,974 of NZ_JBYSYE010000003.1, forward strand.
GCCGCCGATGAACGTTTCGCCACACACCTAAACGCCTTCAGGGATACTGTTACATGCGCTGGTTGCTTGCCCTCTTCTGCCTTTGCGTTACCTCGGTGTCCCAGGCGGCCTTCACCGAAACCATCATCCGCAAGCCCGCACCGGCAGCGCAAACCCCATCGCCTTCGCAGCAAGCCATGCAACCGTTGATCGACAAGGTACTGGTGATCAAGTCCGAGCGCCGCCTGCAGTTGATCAGCCGTGGCGAGCCGCTGAAAACCTACCGCATCTCGCTGGGCAAGCAGCCCAAGGGCGCCAAGGAACGCGAAGGCGACAAGAAAACCCCTGAGGGCTTGTACTGGCTGGACTGGCGCAAGCAGAGCGACCGCTTCAACCTGGCCATGCACATCAACTACCCGAACATCAGCGATGCCGCCCGCGCGACCCGGGCAGGGGTGAGTGCCGGCAGCATGATCATGATTCACGGCACGCCGATCAACGATGAATACCCGGAATGGTACTTCCATACCCTGGACTGGACGGATGGTTGCATTGCCATGCGCAACCGCGACATGCAGGAAGTGTGGGACTTGGTACGGGATGGAACGCTGATCGAGATCAGGCCTTGATATAGGGCCTTTCAGTACAGGTTGTAGGAACCTTCTCACCACTTTGCGAGAACTTGCCTGACAGTTGCTTAGGCAGGGTACTGCATCCAGACGAGTGACTTAATTTTTAGCATCCACGCAGACGAGTACGAAAACCGTACATCATTTGCGGGGTGCTTCAATGCCGTGCCTGATTCACCGCATCGCCCATTGGCTGTCGGCCAGTTGCCTGTCAGGCGTGCTGTCCATTCCCCACGTGCTGGCCGACGACCCTGCCAGCCAGCAGTTGCGCGATCAACAGCATGGGCTGCGGCAACTGGAGCAACAGCAGCGGCTGGAGCGCTGGCGGCGCATCTCCGCCCCGACTGAACCGACCAACAGCACTTCCCAGCGACCGCACGATGATCGCTGCTGGGCAGTCGATGGCGTGCGCGTGGCGGGTATGCACCGGCTTTCGAGCTCGGCACTGGCGCTCACCCTCCGTGCGCTCACGCCTGCCTGCATGGGCATCGCCGACATCAATCGGCTGCTCAAAGCCATCACCCAACGTTATGTACAAGCCGGCTACCCAACCAGCCGACCCTACCTGCGACAGCCCCCAGAACAAGGCATGCCGTTGGACATCGTCATTGTCGAAGGCTTTGTCGAAACCATCGAACTGGCAGGGCCCGACCTGCCCCTGTCCCTCTCCAGTGCCTTCCCAGGCCTGCTCGGGCAGCCACTGTACCTGCCCGACCTTGAGCAAGGCCTGGACCAGCTCAACCGCCTACGCGCCTATGAACTGGGCGCCACCTTGCTGCCCGGCGAACTGCAAGGCGGCACCCGCGTGGTCGTGCAGCCGGGCAAGGTTGCTTCACGCTGGCACCTGGACAGCCGCTTCGACAACCGGGGCAGCGAGCTGACCGGCCGCCACCGCGTCAACCTCGGCATTGGCCTGGACAGCCCGCTTGGCCTCAATGATGAGCTGCGCCTGTCGTGGACCCGCACGGTGCTCGATACGCCCGGCCAAAGCCAAGGGATATCGTTGTACTACAGCATCCCCTACGGCGCCTGGACCTTTGCCCTCAGCGCCAGCCAGCTAAGCTATCAAGCCCCACTCCCCTACAGCGACAAGGCTGCCGACGGCAGCAGCAGCTATCAGGGCCTGAGTGTCGAGCGGGTGTTGTGGCGCAACCAGCAAGGCATGCTCAGCGCCAGCGCCCGGCTGGACCGCAAGCAGCTGATCAACCGCAGCGCTGGCGCAGTTATCGTCCAGCAGAGCCCGACGCTGGCCACGGTAGAGGCCGGTCTCAACCTGCTGTGGCTCGAAAATGGCTTGTGGAACGGCTACTTCGGCGTTGCCCAAGGCATTGACGCATTGGGTGCCGACCGCGCGCCCCTGGGTGCTCAACGCCTGCGCCCGGACTTTCGCAAATACCGCGCCAACCTGCTGCACCTGCGTCAGGGCCCGGCACCCAACCCTTGGCGCTGGCAGAGCGAGCTGGCCCTGCAGTACAGCCGCGACCTGTTGCCTGCCGTCGAACAACTGCTGGTCAGCGACGATTCGGCTGTCCGCGGCTTTCGTTTGCACACTTACTCCGGTGCCAGCAGCGCCGTCTGGCGCAATACGTTCAGCCAAGCGCTGCCACTGACCTGGGCCCACCCCTTCGAGATACGCCCCTACATCGGCCTGGACCAGGGCTGGGTTCGCACCGCCGAAGGCAAACCGTCACAGCGCCTGGCCGGGGCCGCCGCAGGGTTGGAACTGAGCCTGCCCGGCAGCCGCCTGCGCCTGGACTACCAACGCGCCTTGTACACCAGTGACCTGCCCCGCCCGCTGCTGGAGCCCGGCTTCTGGGTGCTGGACTGGACCCTGAACATCTGATTCACCCACAACAAAGAGAACGAGAAAATGCAAACACTCTCGCAGTTACCGCCTGTTCGCCCGGATACCTTGCGCTGGGCAATCTTCCTCGCCGTGCTCGGGCCCAGCGCCGCACTGGCTCAGACCGGGCTGGAAGCAGCCAGCGGCCCCGGGGGGACCCCGGTCATCCACAATGGCCACGGGGTGCCGGTGATCGACATCGTGCCGCCCAACGCCAAGGGGCTGTCACACAACCAGTTCATCGACTACAACGTGGCCACCCCTGGCCTGGTGCTGAACAACGCCACCGCAGCCGGGCAGTCGCAACTGGCCGGTGCCCTGGCGGCCAACCCGCAATTTCAAGGCCAGGCCGCCTCGACCATTCTTAACGAAGTGGTCAGCCGCAACGCCTCGCTGATCGAGGGGCCGCAGGAAATCTTCGGGCGCCCGGCCGACTACATACTGGCCAACCCCAATGGCATCACCCTCAATGGCGGCAGTTTCATCAACACCACCCGCGCAGGCTTCGTGGTGGGCACCCCGCAATTCGAGGAGCAACAGCTCAGGTACCTCGATACGCTCACGGCCAGTGGCACCCTGCAGGTACTGGAGCATGGCCAGGGCAATGCCGGTGGCGCACTCGAACTGATCGCACCACGCGTGGACAGCAAAGGCCTGCTCATGGCCAGCGAAACGCTCGACATCACCGTCGGTCGCAACCGTATCGACAGCCGCAGCGGCGAGGTGGTCGAACACCTGCCCAGCCCCTCGTCGAGCATTGATGCCAGCCTGTTCGGCGCCATGCGCGCCGGGCGTATCCGTGTGGTAAGTACCGCCGAAGGCGCGGGTGTGCGTGTGGGGGCCTCGCAGATTCTGGGCGCCGAGGGGGTCGACATCAGCTCGGCCGGGGGCCTGCATGTCAGTGGCAGTGGCGACCGCCCGACCGAGCTGCGCAGCGAGCGCGGCGTGCTGAAACTCACCGCTGCCGATGACCTGATGCTTGAAACGGTCGACGGCCAGGCCCCGCGAATCGAAGCAAGGGCGGGCAAGAAACTCACACTGGACGCCAAGACAATCGAGCACATCAAGCACGACAGTGACAGCTGGAACAAGAAGTTCTGGTTCGTCACCCGCGAAACCTACAACAGCAAAACCACCACCACCCACCAGCAGCAACAGGGCAGTCAATTGCTGGGCACTGACAGCGTGCTGTTGCAGTCCGGCGACGACATGCGCATGACCGCAGCGAAGGTGGACGCCGGTAGCGAGCTGATGGTCGACAGCGGTGCCGGCCTGGACATCCTCGCCGGCATCGACAGCAAACGCACCGAACAGCAGGTGCGTCATCGCAAGGATTTATGGCGCGGTGACAGCGATAGCGACCAGCTCAAGGAAACCGCAAAGGGCAGTACCCTGAGCGCCGGGCACATGTCGATAAAGGCAAGCGACAACCTCAACGTGCAGGGCAGCAGCCTGCACAGCCGCGGCGATCTGGCTATCCAGGCAAAACAGGCCGACATCGGTACCACCACCTTGCAGGAACACGGTACCCAACGCGATTACCGAGGCGACCTGGTATCCGGTACATTCTTTGGCGATCGAAAAGGTAACGACACCGAGGGCCAGGTCGTCGCGGGCAGCACCATAACCAGCGATGGCGAGCTCACAGTCAGAGCCGACCAGGTCGCCATCAAAGGCAGTACCGTGTTCGGTAAAAAGGACGCGGTGCTCTACAGCGAGAACGGTTCGCTGGCCATCGCGGCGGACCATGGCAGCACGACCTCCACCCAGCGCACCAGTGACAGTAAGCTGTTCGGCCTGATCGGCAGCACGCACGAAAGCACGGACCGCAAACAGCAGGTACTGGTCAGCGACGTCAGCTCGACCAGCAACCTGCGCCTGGCCAGCGCCGAAGAGATGCGCATCCAGGGCGCCAAGGTTGCCGCTGGCAAGCATCTGCAAGTCGAGGCCAAAGGCGACCTGCTGATTGGCAGTGCGCAATCGGTCGATGAACGCGAAACCCGCGACCAACAACGGGGTTTCACGGCCAGCGCCAGACAGACCCAGGAAGCCGAGGATGGCAAGCCCGAGTCTCGCCAATACGCGGCTGGCGTGGCGTATGAGGTCGTGACCACCACCAGCAAGCAGCGCGCGACCAGCCAGGTTGCCAGTGAGCTCAAGGGTGCCTCGGTGGGCATGAGCAGCAGCGCGCACCTGCAGGTCAACGGCAGCAAGGTCCAGGCCACTGCCGGCGACCTCGATGTGCAGGCGCGGGAAGTGACACTGGGGGCGACCCGCAACGACCGTGACGTAGTCACCAGCACCACCGAAAGTGGTGGCGGGCTGACGGTAACCGGTGGCATCGACCGCCTGGGCAGTTTGTTCGAAGGCCATCACAACCGCGAGGTGCAAGCCGAACGCGAAAGCAAGGTGCAGCGCAGCGAGTTGCAGGCCAGCGGCGATCTGAAATTGCGCAGTGATGCACTGCTCACCGAGGCCGTGCACGTTGAGGCCGGCAACACCCTGCAGGTGACCGCCGAACGCATCGACAACCGTGCAGTGCAGGATACCCATGAACATGAACAAAGCCGTGACGACTGGTCGGGTAGCCTGGGCGCCAGTATCGAATACCGCGACCTGACCCGCCCTATCGAACGCCTGGTGCTGGGTGAGGAAGCCGCGCGCTTCCAGCAAGCCTCGCCCGAAGACGCCATGGCACCGCCCAGCGTGGGTGCCGACATGACGGTTGAACACCTCAAGCGCCTGGAAAACCAGCGCCGTGGCATTGCTCAGGTCAGCGAGTTGTCCGCAGCAAAGGTCGAGGTCAAGGCTGACACACTGGCCGACCAGGGCACAGCCTGGCGGGCCAATGCCGGCTCGCTGAAAATCGAGGCGCAGCAGCACCAGGTGAGCGCCGCCGAAAATACCCAGGAAACCACCGTTCAACGCCTGGCCTATGGTGGCGACGCGCGCCTGGACACCAGCACCGGCGAGGACTTGAATGTACGCGCCGCCGGCAAAGGAGGCTCGCTGGATAAAAAGGATATCGCCAGCACCGCCGTGCCCGGCAGCCTTTACGGGCAACAGGGTATCCAGGTACAGCTGGGCAGCGATGGCCGCTACGAAGGGGCCCGCATCGATGGCGGTGAAGGCAGCGTGGTCATGCACAGTGCAGGGTCGTTGGCCCTACCCCAGGCGACCGACCAGGCCGAACAGCAGTCACGCCAGCTCGATGGCAATGCCTGGGCCAAAGTCGGCAACCGCCCGGGCAGCACCGGCGTCGATGGCCGGGGCTATCTGGACCATGGCCAGAAGCTGAGCACGCAGAGCAAGGCACAAGTGGCACAAATCGACGCCAAGGGCGAAGTTCAACTGACCAGCGCCGGCGACCTGTTGCTCGAAGGCACCCGCATTGGCAACCGCGAGGCCAAGGCCGGCGACATACGGGTGCAAAGCGGTGGCCAGTTGCAGGTCAAGGCGGCCAGCAACACCCAGCAGGCCACAGGCGCCAACCTGGGTGGCGGCATGGAGCTGGCGGCCAAGGCTGGCCAGACCCAGGGGGGAGCCATAGGCGGCCACTTCAGCCACGGCAAGCAGGACGAACATGCACGTCAGGCGGTCGATGCCCAGTTTGCCAGCAACGGCACACTGACCCTGACCAGCAGCGCCCGCGAGGACATCGCCCTGCACCTGCAAGGCCTGCAGGCCTCGGCCGAACAGATCACCCTCGACGCCTCGAATGGCGGCATGCTGCTTGAAGCCTCTTCCAGCCAGGAGCGACGCGACAACCTCGACATCTCGGCCGGCGCCGGTTTCAACATGGCCAAGGGCGCGTTGGACACCCGCGGCCTGCATGGCCGGCTCAAGGTAGAGCTCGACAAGCGCGACAACCTCATCTGGAATACCAGTGACCTGCGCGCCGAGCGCATCGACCTGCAAAGCCGCGGCGATACCCGCATCGAGAGTGCCACCCTGGATGCAAAGCATATTGGCGGCACAATCGACGGTGACCTGCGCATCGCCAGCCTAAAGGACAACGTCAACACCCTGAGCGTGAAGGGCGATGTCAGGCTGAGCCAGGAGAAAAACCCGCAGGGCTATGTCAACGCGGCCAAATCGGTGGCAGGGCCGCTGGGAGGCAAGGTCGAGAAAACGGCAGGTTCTGCCCTGAGCAAGGCAGACCCAGGGTTCTCGCCGACCGTCAGCCTCGACGTGTCGCATGCACAGCGCGACAACGTGGCGCGTCAGACCACGCTTAAAAGCAGCGACGGCATCGACCTGCAGGTCGGTGGCAACGCTCATCTGGTAGGGGCACGCCTGCAGTCGGCCAAAGGCGACGTGAGGCTCGACGCCAACTCGGTCACCCAGGAAACGCTAAGCGGTAATGACTATCGCCGAGACCTGTCGCTCGATGCGTCCAACTCACCGGTGGATCTGGGCACCGCAATCGCCGAGATAGCCAAAAGCAAAATGGCGGCGGATGGGGAAAATGCGCTGGACCTGGGTGTGTTGAGAACCAGTGGGCATAGTCGCAGCGAGCAATGGGCTTCGAGCATGCAAGGGAAGAAGCACTAAGACGCAATCGCGGCCCTGGCCATTTGGGGGCATCAGAAATCTTGTGCTCTGCTGCTGATACCCAGGCACCGCGTGTCCCCCGCTTCCACAGCGAATACCACAGCCCCCTGGGCGTGTGATTGCTCTGTAGAAGCGGGCTTGCCCGCGAAGAGGCCGGTACAGGTCAAGCCAACCTGTGCAGCCCCCGCCACCGATCCAGCCCAAGCAACACCAGCCCTATCCCCCAGAAACCCGCCAGCACCCCAAGGGCGTTGAGCATCACCTGCCCATACCCCAGACTGGCCACATCGATGAACGGATAGGCATACACGCCAATCTCGCTCCCCCGCCACAACGCATAACCAAAGTAGACCGCCGGGTACACCGCCCACACCAGCAAATGCCATAGCCGCAACCTGCCCTTGGGCACCTCGCACCACCAGTACAGGGCATACAGCACCGGCATCACGTCGTGCAGCAACTCGTCCGCCAGCCATTGCCAACCCTGTGGTTGCCACAAATGACGCAGCAGCACGCTGTAGGCCAGCGCCACCAGCACGATACTGGCGGCCACTGCAGAGCTTACCGAGGGCGACAGGAAAAAGCGTTTGCCACGGCCTTCCCGGCCGAATGCGGCATAGCTGAGCACCGTCGCCACCAGGGTATTGGTCAGCACGGTGAAATAGCCAAACACATTGATCAGGCCGCCAATCAGGCTGGCCTGTTCCTGCCAACGCGCCAGCAGTACCAGGTTCACCTGCACGGCCAGGCCGAACCAGCCAAGCACAGCCATGCCGGTCAGCCAAGGGCGACGCGACATGTCAGGCCTGACGCTGCAGCTTCACGTACAGCTGCTCGACCTTCTCCCGCGCCCACGGTGTTTTGCGCAGGAACGTCAGGCTCGACTTGATGGTCGGGTTGCTCTTGAAGCAGCGCACATCGATGCGCTCGGCCAGGCCATGCCATTGGTAATGCGCCACCAGCTCGGTGAGGATCTGTTCAAGGGTCTTGCCGTGCAGCGCGTTGTGTTGGGCCGTGCTCATGCTGTGCTCCGTAGGAAAGATGCGCACCTTACACGAGTGTAGTGGTGGGAGGGATCCGTCAAGTCGACAGAAAAATCGCTGGTCAGAGGCAAAACCTCTGTGATGGAATAGTTATGTTATGTTGTAACACTAAAAAGCACCTGCCAAGGAACGCCCCATCCCCATGCTGTACACACCGCTTCGCCTCTCCCCCCTTGCCGTCGCACTCTGGCTGGCTGCATCCCCCAGCCAGGCCGTAGAACTTGAGCCACAGGTCATCACCGCCAACCCGCTGGGCAACCGCCAACTGGCGGCTCCCAGCACCGTGCTCGAAGGCGACAACCTGCTGCAACAGCAGCACGGCAGCCTCGGTGAAACCCTGAACAAGCAGCCCGGTGTCGCCTGTACCTGGTTCGGCCCTGGCGCCAGCCGACCGGTCATTCGCGGCCTGGACGGCGACCGCATCCGCATTCTGCGCAACGGCGTCGGCGCCCTGGATGCCTCGTCGCTGTCCTATGACCACGCCGTGCCCCTGGACCCGGTGACGGTCGATCGCGTCGAAATCGTCCGTGGCCCGGCCGCCTTGCTGTATGGCGGTAACGCCATCGGCGGCGTGGTCAACACCTTCGACAACCGCATCCCGGACTCGCCGATCGAGGGCATCCACGGTGCCGGCGAACTGCGTTACGGCGGCGCCGACACCACCCGCAGCAGCGCCGGCAAGCTGGAGGCCGGCGACGGCGCCTTCGCCCTGCACCTGGACGCCAACAGCCGCCAGTTCAACGACCTGCGCATCCCGGGCTACGCACGCAGCGCCAAGGTGCGCGATACCGACGAGCCCGGCAGCAAACACCGCCTGGAAAACAGCGACGGTCGCCAGGACGGCGGCGCAATCGGTGGTGCCTACCACTGGGACCACGGCTACGCCGGCCTGTCGTACAGCCGCTACGACAGCAACTACGGCTCGGTGGCCGAGTCCGGCGTGCGCCTGGACATGAAGCAGGATCACTACGCCTTCGCCTCCGAACTGCGCGACCTCGACGGCCCGTTCAGCTCGGTCAAGGTAGATGCCGGCTACACCGACTACGAACACAGCGAAATCGAGGAAGGCGAGGTCCATACCACCTTCAAGAACAAGGGCTACGAAGCCCGCATCGAAGCCCGTCACCAGCCGCTCGGACCGGTGGAAGGGATGATCGGTGCCCAGGTCAGCCGCAACGAATTCTCCGCCCTGGGCGAGGAAGCCTTCGTCCCGCACACCGATACCGACAGCCTGGCGCTGTTCATGCTGGAGCAGTGGCAAGCCACCGAACGCCTGAACCTGAGCCTGGGCGCGCGCATGGAGCACACCCGCGTAGACCCGGACGCCAAAGGCAACGAGAACTTCGTCGACGCCGACAGCGCCAGCAGCTTCAACGCCTTCAGCCTGTCGTCGGGGGCCGTGTACCAACTCGACCCGATCTGGTCGCTGGCCGCCAACCTCGGCTACACCGAGCGCGCCCCTACCTTTTACGAGCTGTACGCCAATGGCGCGCACGTAGCCACCGGCGCGTTTGAAGTTGGTGACGCCAGCCTGAACAAGGAAAAGGCGATTTCCGCCGACCTGGCGCTGCGCTTCGACAACGGCACCCACAAGGGCAGTGTTGGGGTGTTCTACAGCCACTTTCGCAACTACATCGGCCTGATCGGCACCGGCAACCTGCGTGAGGGCGGGCATGATCACGACCATGACGAGGATGACCACGACCACGACCACGACCACGACCACGACCACGATCATGACGACGGCTTCCCGGAATACCAGTACCAAGGCGTGCGGGCGCGCTTCTACGGCATCGAGGCCCAGGACCGCTGGCAGTTGGCCGAGAACCGTTACGGCAGCTTTGCGCTGGAGTTGTCCGGTGACTACACCCGGGCCAAGAACCTGGACAGCGGCGAGCCACTGCCCCGCATCGCCCCGCTGCGCCTGAACAGCGGTCTGGTCTGGGAACTGGACCGCTGGCAGGCGCGAGTAGACGTGCAGCACGCTGCGTCGCAGCACCGCAAACCCGCCAACGAAACCGGCACCGATGGCTACACCACCTTGGGGGCCAGCGTTGGCTACCGCTTCGACATTGGCCAGAGCCAGTGGCTGGCGTTTGTACGCGGCGAAAACCTCACCGACCAGACCGTGCGCTACGCCAGTTCGATCCTGCGCGATATCGCACCGGCGCCGGGGCGCAGTGTGGAAGTCGGGTTGCGTACCACCTTCTGAACCACAAGCGACGAAGATCGGTGTAGGAACGGGTTCACCCGCGAAGACGATGGTAGGTCAACCGGCGCATTCGCGGGTGAACCCGCTCCTACACCGGCCTCGATTAATGACGACTGTTGCCCGTTCAACAACAATCCTCTGCGACAATTTGTCTTTTTTTCTTACAACTTCCCCTATATCCTCCCCGCCGCAAGCTGAAACGCTTCATCGAACAACCTTGTCGCCATATCCATTGAGGGGCTCGCCCTTCGATGCGCTTGCCGTTTTTTCAATAATCAAAAGATAGCGCTATCTCATGTTCCAACTGCCTAAAACCTGTTACATCGGCCTCGCCCTCAGTGCCTTGGCAACCCCCGCCAGCGCCAGCGAAATGTTCGCCAGCGACTCCCCGTGGATGCTCGGCGACTGGGGTGGAACCCGCAGCGAACTGCTGGAAAAGGGCTACGACTTTACCCTTGGCTACACCGGCGAGATGGGCAGCAACCTGCACGGCGGCTACGACCACGACCGCACCGCGCGCTACAGCGACCAGTTCACCTTTGGCAGCCACCTGGACCTGGACAAGATCCTCGGCTGGCACGACACCGAACTCCAGCTGACCGTCACCGAGCGTCACGGCGACAACATCAGCAACGACCGCATCAACGACCCGCGTGTCGGCGGCTTCACCTCCGCCCAGGAAGTCTGGGGCCGCGGCGAAACCTGGCGATTGACGCAGATGTGGATCAAGCAGAAGTACTTCGACGGTGCGCTGGATGTGAAATTCGGCCGCTTCGGTGAAGGCGAGGACTTCAACAGCTTCCCTTGCGACTTCCAGAACCTGGCCTTCTGCGGCTCGCAGGTGGGCAACTGGGTAGGTGGCATCTGGTACAACTGGCCAGTCAGCCAGTGGGCCCTGCGCGTGCGCTACAACCTTACCCCTGAGCTGTACGCACAGGTCGGCGTCTTCGAGCAGAACCCTTCCAACCTTGAATCTGGCAATGGTTTCAAGCTCAGCGGCAGCGGCACCCAAGGTGCGGTAATGCCGTTCGAACTGGTATGGACCCCACGTATCCAAGGCTTGAAAGGGGAATATCGTGCCGGCTACTACTACAGTAATGCCAAGGCACAAGATGTTCTCAAGGACAGCAACGGTCAGCCGGCCGCCATCAGCGGCGCCGCCTACCGCAGCAGCTCGAGCAAGCACGGCTTGTGGATTGGCGCCCAGCAGCAGGTCACCTCGCTGGCGTCCGACCAGTCACGCGGCTTGAGCGTGTTCACCAACGCCACCGTGCATGACAAGAAGACCAATGCCATCGACAACTATGTGCAGGCAGGACTGGTATTCAAAGGGCCCTTCGATGCCCGCGCCAAGGACGACATCGGTTTCGCCCTGGCCCGCGTGCACGTCAACCCTGCCTATCGCAAGAACGCCCGCCTGGCCAACCAGGCCGCCGGCCTCTACGACTACGACAACCCAGGCTTCCTGCCCGTGCAGGACACCGAGTACAGCGCCGAGCTGTACTACGGCATCCATTTGGCCGACTGGCTCACGGTACGCCCCAACCTGCAGTACATCCGCCACCCGGGCGGGGTGTCGCAGGTGGATGGCGCCCTGATCGGTGGCCTGAAGATCCAGAGCAGTTTCTAACCCCTTTTTTGACCTGACGGAGAACCTACGATGAGCACTGAAGGTGCGAACCAAGGAAGCCGCTGGCTACCGCGCCTGATTGGCGCGCTGCTGTTGCTGATGGGCCTGGCCCTGCTGGCCGGCGGTATCAAGCTGAGCCAGCTGGGCGGATCGCTGTACTACCTGATCGCCGGTATCGGCTTTGCCCTTTCGGGCATCCTGCTGCTGGCCCAACGCCAGATCGCCCTGGGCCTGTATGGCCTGGTGCTGCTGGGTAGCACCGTTTGGGCCCTGCTCGAAGTGGGCCTGGACTGGTGGCAACTGGTGCCCCGTCTGGCCATCTGGTTCGCCATCGGCGTGGTGCTGCTGCTACCGTGGGCACGTCGCCCGCTGATCGGCCCGGCCAGCAAAGCCAATACTGCACTGCTCGGCCTGGCAGTGGTCGCTTCGGGCGCTTGCGCGCTGGGCAGCCAGTTCACCCATCCCGGTGAAGTGTTCGGCGAACTGGGCCGCGACAGCAGCGAAATGGCCAGTGCCGCACCGGCCATGCCCGACGGCGAATGGCAGGCTTACGGCCGTACCGAGCATGGCGACCGCTACTCGCCGCTGCACCAGATCACCCCGCAGAACGCCTACCGCCTGGAAGAGGCCTGGCGCATTCGCACCGGTGATCTGCCGACCGAAAACGACCCGGTGGAGCTGACCAACCAGAACACCCCGCTGAAGGTCAACGGCATGCTGTACGCCTGCACCGCGCACAGCCGCCTGCTGGCGCTGGACCCGGACACTGGCGCGGAAATCTGGCGCTACGACCCGCAGGTCAAGAGCCCGACCGGCACCTTCAAAGGCTTTGCCCACATGACGTGCCGTGGCGTCTCGTACTATGACGAAAACCGCTACGTCAGCCGCGACGGCAGCCCGGCGCCGAAAATTACCGACGCAGGCCAGGCGGTGGCCCAAGCCTGCCCGCGTCGTCTCTACCTGCCGACTGCAGATGCCCGCCTGATCGCCATCAACGCCGACAACGGCAAGGTCTGCGAAGGTTTCGCCAACCAGGGCGTGATCGACCTCACCACCGGCATTGGCCCGTTCACCGCCGGCGGCTATTACTCCACCTCGCCTGCTGCCATTACCCGTGACCTGGTGATCATCGGTGGCCACGTCACCGACAACGAGTCGACCAATGAGCCGTCCGGGGTGATCCGCGCCTACGACGTGCACGACGGCCACCTGGTGTGGAACTGGGACAGCAACAACCCGGACGACACCAAGCCATTGGCTGCCGGCAAAATGTATAGCCGCAACTCGGCCAACATGTGGTCAATCGCCAGCGTCGACGAAGACCTTGGCATGATCTACCTGCCGCTGGGCAACCAGACCCCGGACCAGTGGGGCGCCGACCGCACCCCAGGCGCCGAGAAGTACAGTGCCGGCGTGGTCGCCCTTGACCTGGCCACCGGCAAGGCACGCTGGAACTATCAGTTCACCCATCACGACCTGTGGGACATGGACGTCGGCAGCCAGCCGACCCTGGTACACCTGAAAACCGACGATGGCGTGAAACCGGCGATCATCGTACCGACCAAGCAAGGCAGCCTGTACGTGCTCGACCGCCGCGACGGTACGCCCATCGTGCCGATCCGCGAGATCCCCACCCCACAAGGCGCAGTGGAAGGCGACCACACCTCGCCAACCCAGGCTCGTTCCGACCTCAACCTGCTCGGCCCAGAGCTGACCGAACAGGCCATGTGGGGCGCCACGCCTTTCGACCAGATGCTGTGCCGCATCCAGTTCCGCGAGCTGCGCTACGAAGGCCAGTACACCCCGCCATCCGAACAAGGTTCGTTGGTCTACCCCGGCAACGTCGGTGTATTCAACTGGGGCAGCGTGTCGGTCGACCCGGTGCGCCAGTTGCTGTTCACTTCGCCCAACTACATGGCGTTCGTGTCGAAGATGGTCCCGCGTGAGCAGGTTGCCGAAGGCAGCAAGCGCGAAAGCGAGACCAGCGGCGTGCAGCCGAACACCGGTGCACCGTATGCAGTGACCATGCACCCGTTCATGTCGCCGCTCGGCGTACCGTGCCAGGCACCCGCCTGGGGCTACGTCGCCGCCATCGACCTGTTCACCAACAAGGTGGTGTGGAAACACAAGAACGGCACCACCCGGGACAGCACTCCGGTGCCGATCGGCCTGCCGGTTGGCGTGCCAAGCATGGGTGGCTCGATCGTCACCGCCGGTGGCGTCGGTTTCCTCAGCGGCACGCTCGACCAGTACCTGCGCGCCTATGACGTGAACAACGGCAAGGAATTGTGGAAGGCACGCCTGCCAGCGGGTGGCCAGGCTACGCCGATGAGCTACACCGGCAAGGACGGCAAGCAGTACGTGCTGGTGACTGCCGGCGGCCATGGCTCGCTGGGCACCAAGATGGGCGATTACATCATCGCTTACAAATTAGCTGAGTAAGCGACACCGCTCCCGCAGGCTCAACCCTGTGGGAGCAACTGTCTTGCTCAATTTCTGAAAGCTGGCGCGATCCGTGTGGGAGCGGCCTTGCGTCGCGAAAGGGCTGCACAGCAGCCCCGGGGTTTCAGCGTCGATGCAAATAATGCCGGGGCCGCTTCGCGGCCCTTTCGCGACACAAGGCCCCCACAGGCCGGTGTTCAGCCTCAGCCCAGCGCAGTGTCGAGAAACATCATCACCGCAAACCCGCCCATCAACCCTGGGTAATGGAGCTGGGTGCAGCGCTGGGCATCAAGGTCGAGCCGGCGCTGGAAGCCCTGAAGGTCGCCGTATTCATCTAAAGCCTGGCGCAGTCCTTGTGAGAGCGGCCTTGCGTCGCCAAAGGGCCGCAAAGCGGCCCCAAAACCTCAAGGCTTGCGCTTGCGCGGCCCACCATTGAAGCTCGGCACCTTGCGTACAGCCTTCACCGCCGGTTCCGCACTGCCAGCTTCACTGCTGTCCATCCAGCGCCCCAGCCCGCGCTTGGCGCTGTTTTCTTTCGGCTTCTTGGGCTTCTTCGGTTTCTTGATAACCTGCCCACTGGCATCGGTCATCGGCACCCGGTGCTCGGGGATGAAATCCGGCTCTTCATGACGCGGCAGGGTCTGCCGGGTCAGCACCTCGATAGCCGCCAGCAGTTGCACTTCATCCGCACACACCAGCGAAATCGCCTCGCCCTTGTTGCCCGCCCGCCCGGTACGCCCGATGCGGTGCACGTAGTCTTCGGCAACGATCGGCAGGTCAAGGTTGACGACCAGCGGCAAGTCATCGATATCCAGGCCGCGGGCCGCCACATCGGTCGCCACCAGCACTTGCACCTCACGGGCCTTGAAGCTGTCCAGCGCACGCTGGCGGGTCGCCTGTGGGCGATCACCGTGGATGCCGTCGGCATTCACGCCTTCGGCCAGCAAGCGCTCCACCAGCTGATCGACGCCATTGCGGGTCTTGGCGAACACCAGCACCTGCTTCCAGCGCTGCTTGCGCAGCAGGTGGCAGAACAGGTCGGCCTTGCGCTTCTTGTCCACAGGCACCAGCCACTGCTTGACGCTGGTGGCCGTGGCGTTGCGCGGGCTCACTTCGATACTGAGCGGGTCATTCAGCGCCAGCCCCGCCAGCATGCGAATCTGATCGGAGAAGGTGGCGGAAAACAGCAGCGTCTGGCGCTTGCGCGGCAGTGCCGCATACACCGACTGCAGCTCTTCGGCAAAGCCCAGGTCCAGCATGCGGTCGGCTTCATCCAGCACCAGGGTCTGCACCTGGTTGAACTTCACGGCGTTCTGCCGGAACAGGTCGAGCAAGCGGCCAGGGGTAGCCACCAGCAGGTCGACACCCCGGCGCAGGCGCATCATCTGTGGGTTGATACTGACCCCGCCATACACCGCGTAAGTACTCAGCGGCAGGTTCTCGGCGTATTCGCGCACGTTGTTGTGCACCTGCTCGGCCAGCTCGCGAGTGGGCACCAGCACCAAGGCGCGGATCGAGTTGCTGGCCACCTTCTCGCCCTCCAGCGCCAGGCGCTGCAGCACAGGCAGGGCAAAGCCTGCGGTCTTGCCGGTACCGGTCTGGGCTGCGGCCATCAGGTCGCGGCCGGCCAGCACGGCGGGGATGGCTTTGGCCTGCACCGGGGTCGGGGTGGTGTAGTCCAGTTGCTGCAGCGTGCGCAGCAGCGGTTCGATCAGGCCGAGTTTGGCGAAATTCATGGCAATACCGTCAGGGGGTTCAGCGAAGGCGGCAAGTTTACCGCATCGCCCCTGCCTACTTGCAGATTTCACCTTTCAACGGTTGCACAGGGTCAGGCGCCTTGCGCCACTGCGGCAGGCCGATCAGCACCACCGCACCGATGATCACTGCCATCGCCACACACTCTTCAGCGCCAATCTGCTCACCGGCAAAGACGATCCCCAGCAGCACCGCCACCGCCGGGTTGACGTAGGCGTAGCTGGTGGCCGCTGCCGGGCGCACGTGCTTGAGCAGGTACATGTAGGCACTGAACGCCAGGATCGAACCGAAGAACACCAGATAGGCCAGCGCCCCCCAGCCAGCGGCGGTCGGCAGCTGTGTCATGCGTTCGCCCGATAGCACACTGCCCAGCAACAGCACCGCACCCCCGGCCAGCATTTCCGCTGCGCTGGCCATCGGCCCCTGGGGCAGCGGCAAGGTCTTGCTCCACACCGAGCCAAACGCCCAGGACGCCGCCGCGAAGATGATCAGCGCTGCACCTATCGGGCTTGCCTGCAGGTTGGAGCCCAGGTTCAGCAGGCCGATGCCCACCAGCCCAAGGGCTATCCCCGCCCACTCCAGCTTCGAATTGCGGTGCCCGAACAACAGGCCGAACAGCAAGGTGAACAGCGGCACCGTCGCCACCGCCAAAGCCGCCACGCCCGAAGCCACGCCGGCATGCTCAGCCACGGTGACCCCGCCGTTGCCACAGCTGAGCAACAAGAAACCGATCGCCCCTGCCGCCCGCCATTGTGGCCAGGTAGGTGCCGGCACGCCGCGCCAACGCAGGAAGCCGTACAGCAGGCCACCGGCGATCAGGAATCGCACACCGGCCATGAGCATCGGAGGCCAGCTCTCGACGCCGATGCGAATGAACAGGTAAGTGGAACCCCAGACCAGATAAAGGGCCAGGAAGGCGCCAATCAGCAGCAGCGGGAAACGACGGGAGGCAGGCATGGGGAAAACTCGAAATCCGTTTACGGGTGCCTCAGTTTAACGGCCTGCCTGGGTGAAGGGACGTTACAGAACGGGTGCAAATGAGCGGCACAATTCTGGTGCATCCGGTGTGGCTGGCTTATCGCCTGGGACGATCACCTGCCAGCCCCTGACCGTACTTGGCCAGCGCTTCGCGCACTTTCGCAGCCGGGGTCTTCTGCAGCCGGCAAAGCAGCTCGTGCGACAGTTGCTGAACCCCGTGGTCCTGGTGCAACACACCCGCCAGATGCTGCAGCAGGTTGGCGGCCATTTCGGCATCGGCCATGGCCCGGTGCGCGGTCCCCGTGTCTGGCAACCCAGCCCAGCGTGTCAAAGTGCCCAGCTTGTGGTTCGGCGCGGCGGGCAGCAGCCGCCGTGACAGCAACAGGGAACACGCGAAGGGCTGGCTGCGGCTGCGGCCAATACGGCTCAGCTCGTAGTCCCAGAACTTCTGGTCGAAAGCAGCGTTGTGCGCCAACAATGGGGTGCCGCCGACGAACTCGGCCACCTCGTTCATCACCTTGTCCACCGGCGGCGCACTGCGCAGCATGGCGGTGGTGATGCCGGTCAGCCCTGCGACGAAAGCCGGCACCGGCACGCCTGCATTCATCAGGCTCTGGTAGCGCTCGACAATGCGCCCACCCTCGAGCATTACCACCGCCACCTCGGTGGCACGGCAGCCGGTACCGGGGGAAATGCCGGTGGTTTCAAAGTCGATGACAGCGATACGTTCCATGAAAAGACCTTAGTGTTTGAGCAACAGCGCGCCTTCGATGGGCACGTAGCGGGTGGCAGCACGGATCAGTGACAACGCCGTCAGCCCCGGCACGCCATACACCACCGCTTCGGTGCCATGGCGCTGGATTACCCGCTCCAGCAGCAGGTCGAAGTCACCGTCACCGGAGGCCAGCACCACCTGGTCGACCCGGCTGGCCGCGTCGATCACATCCAGGGTAATGCCCACATCCCAGTCACCTTTGGCCGAGCCATCGCTGCGCTGGATGAACGGTTTGAGGCGCACCTCGAAACCGAGGTTGCGCAAGATCTGCTGGAACTGCTGTTGTTTGCTGTCGCCACGGTCGATGGCATAAGCCACGGCCTCGACGATCTGGCCTTCGCGGCTGACATCGGCCCACAGGGCGGTGTAGTTGAAATGGCAGCCGTGGGCCTGGCGCACGGTGTAGTAGAGGTTCTGCACATCGGCGAACAGCGCGATCTTTTTCACCTGGGAACCTCATTTTTGGCCTGGAGTGCCGGGGGGCTGCTGCGCAGCCCTTCGCGGACACGCCCGCCCCCACAGGTATCGCGCGTACCCCTGTGGGAGCGGGCGTGCCCGCGAAGGGGCGCAAAGCGCCCCCGGAAATGCCAGCAGTATGCCAGACCTGTCAGACGTAAGAATCGTCGTCCGAGAAGAACCCGCCGTCATCGTTGCCAAAACCACCGTCGGCGTATCCGCCCTGGTCACTGCCCCAGCCACCGTTGTCAGCCACTTGCTGCTGCCCGCCCTGGTCGTTCCAGCCGCCACTGTCGCTGGCTGGCGCCGGCTCTTCCTTGATGACCTCGACGACTTCTTCCGGTTGCGAGTTGTGGTTGAACAGGCTGCTGATACCCTGCGCCAGCAGCACACCACCGGCCACACCGGCGGCGGTCTGCATAGCCCCGCCAAGGAAGCTGCTGGCCCCGCTGCGCGCAGGCGCGGCGCCATAGCCAGGCTGCGGCGCCTGAGGTTGGCCAAAACCAGGGGCCGACGGCTCGCGCCAGCCACCACCGGACACTACAGGGGGCGTCGAAGGGCGCTGTGGCTGCACCGCCGGCGCTGCGTTGCGCCCACCCGAACCAAAGATGCTGGACAAGAAACCACCCCCGCCATTGCTCGGCGCACTGCTGGTGGCTTGTGCCGCCTGAGCCTGGGCACGGGCCTGCTGCAGCTCGGCTTCCAACTGCTTGTTCTGTTCGTCGAGGCGTTTGATTGCGGCCTCCTGCACCAAAATCGCCTGGGCCATGTAGTAAGGCGCCGCCGGTTGCTGACGCACGTGCTGCTCGATGCACGCCTGGGCTTGCGGGTCACGCGGCTGGCTGGGGTCTTCGGCTTGCTTGAGGCGGCCGAACAGGCCGTCAATCAGGGTTTGTTCTTCAGTGTTCATGGGGCGACCTCGTGGGGTAGCGGGACATCGGACAGCGTCAAAGATGGGGCGTACAGGCGCGGGATTCAATCACTGCTGCGGTGAAACTTTTTTCAGCAAGTGACAGCCCCAGGCCTGCTTTGGGCTAAAGTTAGGCCCCTGTTTTTACTGCCATGCGATGTTGACTGATGAATCCGCTGAGCGTTTTGCGCGACTCCTTGTACTTCTTCCGCCGTCACCTGCCAAACATCCTGCAGCTGTGCCTGCCGCTGGTGGTGGTGGAAGCCCTGGTCACTCAATTGCTGTACCGGCAGCTGGGCGACCAGGCATCACCGGCCTACGGCATGCTGGTCAGCCTGTTGTTCTACCCGCTGTACAGCGCAGCCCTGATCCTGTACCTGGACACGCGCAGCAACGGCCAGGAAATCGCCAAGCGCGACCTGTTCGCCCGCGCCCTGCAGCTGTGGCCGCAACTGGCCCTGCTGATCCTGATCAGCTCGCTACTGATCATGGCCGGCCTTGCGCTGTTCATCTTCCCGGGGGTGTGGATCATGATCAACCTGGTGTTCGCCGAGTACCTGCTGGTGCTGCGCGGCCGGCCGGTGGTACAGGCGATGCGCGACAGCGCAAGCATGACCACCGGGCATTTCATGCGCATCATGGTCTGCGTGGTAGGCGTGCTGGCGCCGATCTGGCTGATCGACGGGCTGCTGCTGATGGCCTTCCCCGAGCCATCACCTGGGATGGAACTGGCCATGGACAGCCTCAGCGGCTTCCTGCAGCTGTTCAGCACCGTGGTGCTGTATCGCCTGTTCATGTTGCTGGAAGGTGAAGCCAGCACCTGAGGCCACCGGGGGCGGCCTGCCACACTCAGTGTTGTGCATCAGCTCCCTCTCGGCTTGGCCCTCGCCGTAGCCTCGGCCACCAGAGGGTCGTCCGGCCAGTAATGCTTCGGATACCGCCCTTTCAGGTCTTTCTTCACCTCGGCATAGGTCGTGCGCCAGAAGCTGGCCAGGTCCTGGGTCACCTGCACCGGCCGACGTGCCGGTGACAGCAGGTGCAGCTTGACCTGCTGCCGGCCGTTGGCGATGCGCGGGGTATCGGCAAGGCCGAACAGTTCTTGCAGACGCACGGCGAGAATCGGCGGGGTTTCGCTGTAATCCAGGCGGATGTTCGAGCCGGAAGGCACGGCCAAATGCGCCGGGGCCTGTTCTTCCAGGCGTTGCGGCAGCGGCCAGGGCAGCAGGTTGCGCAGCATCGACGGCAAGTCCAGCGCGGCAAAGTGGCTGAGGCGCGATACTTTGCTCAGGTAAGGCTGTAACCAGTCTTCCAGGCTGGCCAGCAGGGCCTCGTCCCCCAGGTCAGGCCATTCGCTGTGGCCATCCTTCTGCAGGTCGAGCTGACGCAACAGCGCCACACGTGCCTGCCATTGCCGCAGTTCCGGCGTCCAGGTCAGCAGGTTCAAACCTTTGCGCCGGACCAGGCCAAGCAGCGCTCGGGCCCTGGCTTCATCATCCAGCCCGGGCAGCGGCTCGCGGCTGAGGACCAGTTCGCCAACCTTCACCTGGCGCTCGGCGCGCAACACCTGCTCGCGCTCGTCCCAATCAAGGATATCGACCCGCTCGACCTGTTCGGCCAGCACACCCTCGAGCAACGCCGGATCGAATTCGGCTGCCAGATAGATCCGCTCCTCACGCTGCCCCTGGCGGCTACCCAGGTCGGCGATCACCAGCCATGGGCACTTCATCAATGCATCGACTTCGCCAAACAGGGCCGCACGGCCGTTGGCGAGCCGATACTCCGCCCCGCCCGCTCGGCGCTGCTGGGCGACCCGGTCAGGGTAGGCCAGTGCCAACAGGGCGCCCAGCCAGCGCGGGTGGTCCGGGTCGGCAACCGGTGCACCGACCTTGCCACGCAACAGGCCACGGTATTGCCGGGCCAGCTGACGAGCACGCTGCACACCACCCTGGCCGCCACGCGCAGCCTTGCTCTCACCGCTGACCAGCGCAAGCCGGCTGTGCAAGTCGGCACCACCGCCACGCTGGATGTCCCGCTCCCCCAGCAGTGCAGCCACATCGCATGCCATCTGTGCCAGGCCCAGGTCCTGGCCGCGCAGCAACAAGTGCGCGATGCGTGGGTGAGCCGGCAGTTCGGCCATGGCCTGGCCATGTTCGCTGAGGGTGTCGCGGCTGCCCGGCCGGAAGGCGCTGAGTCGCGCCAACAGGTCCTGTGCCTGGGCGTACGCTGCAGCTGGCGGCTGGTCGAGCCAGCGCAACTGCTCGGGGGTTACACCCCAGCGCGCCAACTGCAGGGCCAGCCCGGCCAGGTCGGCCTGGAGAATCTCGGCACTGCCATGGGCGGCCAGCTGGTCATGCTGGGCCTCGGACCAAAGGCGGTAGCACACGCCGGGTTCCAGGCGGCCGGCACGCCCAGCGCGCTGGGTGGCACTGGCGCGGGAAATGCGCTGGGTGTCCAGGCGGGTCATGCCGCTGCCGGGGTCGAAGCGCGGCACTCGGGCCAGGCCTGCGTCGATCACCACGCGCACGCCATCGATGGTCAGGCTGGTCTCAGCGATGTTGGTGGCCAGCACCACCTTGCGCGATCCCTTGGGCGGCGGATCGATAGCGGCACGCTGGGCATTGAGGTCGAGTTCGCCATGCAGCGGGCACAGCAGAATCTCGGGGCGCGCGCCCAGTACCTCCTGAAGGCTTTGGTGAACCCGGCGGATCTCGGCTTGCCCAGGCAGGAACACCAGCACGCTGCCGGCCTGGTCAGCCAGCGCATGCAGCACGCTGTCCACCACCCGTGGCTCGATGAACTCGCCTGGCTGGAACGGCCGCCCCCAGCGGATATCCACCGGATGCATGCGGCCTTCGCTGCTGACCACCGGGGCATCGTCCAGCAACCGCGACAGGCGCTCGCCTTCCAGGGTCGCGGACATCAGCAGAATCTTCAGTGGCGGGTCGTCACGCAGCAACTCGCGGCCGTTAAGGCTCAGCGCAAGTGCGAGATCGGCATCCAGGCTGCGTTCGTGATATTCGTCGAAAATCAGCAGGCCCACCCCTTCCAGCGCCGGGTCGGCTTGCAGGCGGCGTGTGAGGATGCCTTCGGTCACCACTTCAATACGGGTTTTCGGGCCGACCTTGCTGTCCAGACGGATGCGGTAACCCACCGTTTCGCCAACCTGCTCGCCCAGCTCACTGGCCAGCCGTTCGGCCGCTGCCCGCGCAGCCAGGCGCCGTGGCTCGAGCATGAGGATGCTCTGCCCGGCCAGCCACGGTTCGTGCAGCAGCGCCAGTGGCACGCGGGTGGTCTTGCCAGCGCCAGGCGGCGCTTCAAGCACCACTTCGTCACGGTTTTCCAGAGCCTGGCGCAGGGCGGGCAAGGCAGCATCAATGGGTAATGAAATCATGGTGGTCCTCGAACAGTCTCGCGAGTATAACGGCGAACCCAGCCTGCTCTATCATGGTCTTAACATCAGGTGCAGGCGCTTCGCTTGTCCTGCTGAACACCTTTTCGGAGATTTACATGCGCATCTCGACCCGCGTCATCGGTGGCGCCCTCATCGCCACCCTGCTGACCCAACTGACGGCCTGCGGCACCATTTTCTACCCGGACCGGCGCGGCCAGATCGGCGGCAAGATCGACCCTGTGGTTGCCGCCATGGATGCCATTGGCATCCTGTTCTATGTAATCCCGGGGCTGATTGCCTTCGGTATCGACTTTGCCACCGGCGCCATCTACTACCCAGGTGGCCGCACTGCCCAGGTTGACCCGGCCAAACTGCAAGAAGCCGTCAGCCCGGATGGCAAGGTCGACAACCTGAAGCTGCAAGCCATTCTGGAAAGCGAACTGGGCCAGCGCCTGCCGCTGAACGACCCACGGCTGATCCAGCACCGCGGCAGCATCGAACAACTGGCCAGTATGGGCCTGGTACCGACAGCCTGAGCCACACGGACACTGACCACGGATGATCACTACTCCGGCTGAACACCAGCGCCTGCTCCGCCTGGCCACGCGCGCGTCACTGGCGGTGGCCAGCATCCTGGTGCTGAGCAAGGCGCTGGCCTGGTGGCTGAGCGGTTCGGTGAGCCTGCTGGCCGGGCTGACTGACTCGGCACTGGACGCCGTGACCTCGTTCCTCAACCTGCTGGCGGTGCACTACGCCCTGCGCCCGGCAGACGATGATCACCGGTTCGGCCATGGCAAGGCCGAGGCCTTGGCCGGTATGGCGCAGGCGCTGTTCATCGGTGGCAGTGCGGTGCTGATCGGGGTGCAGGCGGTCGAGCGCCTGTCCACCCCGCAACCGCTGGGTGATACCTCAATCGGTATCGCGGTGATGCTGCTGTCGCTGGTGCTGACGGTCGCCCTGCTGGCGCTGCAGTACAAGGTAATCCGGCTCACCGGCTCTACTGCGGTACGGGCAGATTCACTGCACTACCGTTCTGACTTGTTGCTCAACGGCAGCATTCTGCTGGCCCTGTTGCTGGCGCGTTTTGGCTGGCCGCAGCTGGATGCGCTGTTCGGCCTGGGCATCGCCTTTTACATCCTCTGGAGCGCGCTGCAAATTGCTCGCGAAAGTACGGCGATCCTGATGGACAAAGCGTTACCCGGCGACGTTGGCGAGGACATGGCTGCGCTGGTGCTGGCCGTTGCAGGCGTGAAAGGCGTGCATGACCTGCGCACGCGCGTGTCGGGCAACCAGTGGTTTGTGCAACTGCACCTGGAGCTGCCGGGGCAACTGCCGCTGCATGAGGCACATAGTTTGTGCGTGGAGGCCTCGCGGGTGATCCGCCAGCGTTACCCACAGGCGGACGTGATGGTGCACGCCGACCCGGTATGAGGTAACCCCCCATGCCCCACCGATTACGCAATCCCTTGTAGGCGCGGGTTCATCGCGAAAGGGCCTGGGCTGCTGGCCAATTTCCACCTGCCGATCACCGTTGCCGCCGCTACCGTATTCGCGGGTAAACCCGCTCCTACACGCGCACAGGCCGTTGTAGGAGCGGGTTCACCCGCGAATGGGCCGGGCCTGCTGGCCAATTTCCACCCGCCGTTCAGCGTTGCCGCCGCTACCGTATTCTCGGGTAAACCCGCGCCTACACAGTTCCGCGCAGGGTTCAGTTGATGCTGTAACCCCGACCACTGAAGCAAGCCCCCAGCGCCCGCTGGTAGTGGCTGAGCACAGTGGCCGCCGGTGCGTACGTCGCCGTCGCCGGGTCGAAGCCTGACTGGCTCACCGCCCAGCGATGGCATTGGTAGCGGTCCTGCTCCTGCTGTTCCTGACCCTGGCCATACATCGGATAGGCCACCACGTCATACCCGCCATTTGCCGGGGCCACCGGCACGGGCGACGGCACGCCGACCGGCGGATTGACCACCACATATTCCTGGCTGTCTGCCAGGTACTGGTAATAGGTATCGGCCACCAGAAAGAACAGCGCACCACCCAACCACACTTCCCGCGCATAAGGCGGCAGGTAATTGACCCGCACGCCGTACGGCGGGGTCACCACGATGTAACTGCCCCCGTGCGGGCGGTACCAGTAACCCCCCGAGTAGAAATAATCAGCGCCCCGGTAGGGTACTTTCCAGTAGCGGTCAGAAAAATGGTCCACCGTGTGCCCCGGGCGATACTGCGGCCCAGGCCCCCAGCCATTGCCGTGGCCATCCGGGCGCCCGTGCCAGTCGCCACCGGGCCGTTGCCCCGGGCCACCGGCTTGCCAGTGGTGATCATCACCGTGGCGGCGGGGAATGTCCTGGTAATACCCCTGGCGCGGCGGTTGGGTCTGGCGCACTTCGTCGCGCGAGTTGAGCGAGCGCCCCGGCCCACCCTCACCTTGCACCTGCTGGCCACGTTCACCGGGCCCTTCGCCGGGCCCTTCAGCCAAGGCCCCAAGGCTGATGCTCAAACCCAGCAAACCAACACCTGCCAACTGCCAGATGCGCGACGTCATGGTGTTCCTCTCGGTAGAAAAAACTGCAACCAACGCCAGTCTACCGCGCCCACCACACAGGCAAATTAAAATTCCCGACATGAAAAAAGGGAGGCCACAGGGCCTCCCTTCAGGAATTGTCGTCCGTGCTCGGCACTTGTGGCGCCGGCTCACCTCACACCGTCTTCTGGAAGGTGTGTAGCCCGGGGGCCTGCAGATCCTGTTGGATGGCTGGCCGCAACCGCCCGCCTAGGGCGCGTCGCCGTGGACTGATGTCCGGGCAGTGATTCTGGTGATAAAGATACCGGACGGGTTGCGACAGAGGATTGCGAATATTGCTCAGATAAATAGCACTTGCGCAATTTTTCACCCTCGATTGATAATTCGCAGCAATCCGAACAGAAAAGGCAAATGCCATGAGCAAACTTGACCGCTACGACCTGAGCATCCTCGCCGAATTGCAGCGCGATGCGCGCATTTCCAACCAGGAACTGGCCGAACGCATCGGCCTGTCGCCATCGCCATGCTCGCGTCGGGTCAAGCAACTGGAGGACGATGGCTACATTTCGCGCCAGGTGGCCCTGCTCGACCGCAAGAAGCTGGGCCTGAGCCTGACCGCCTATGTATTGATAGGCATGGACCGCCACACCCCGGAACGCTTTGAAACATTCGAGGCCGCCATCCGAAACCTGCCACAGGTGCTCGAATGCAGCCTGGTCACCGGCATGGATGCCGACTATCAGTTGAAAGTGGTGGTGCCGGACATGGACCACTACCAGAAACTGCTTCTAGGCAGCCTGACCCGCATCGAAGGCGTCACCAGCGTGCGCTCGAGCTTCGTGCTCAACCAGGTGTTGGCCAGCACCGAGCTGCCATTGACCCACCTGCGTTAAATGCTTACCCAGCCGACGTATAATCGGACGCTCAACCCGCCTGGAGAACACCGATGGATCCCGCCGTATTCGAAGAATGGATGATGATCATTCTGGTCACCGTGCTGATCGGTTTCATGGGCTTCATCGTCTGGGACCTGGCAAAAAAGTCAAAGGCGGGTAAGTTCGGGACGCTGATCCTGTTCTTCGTACTGGGCCTGGGGGTGCTGGCCTTCATCATCAAAAGCGTGGTGGTGGGCTTTCTGGAAGGCGTATAAAACATTTCAGGGCCATTCGCGGGCACGCCCGCTCCCACAGGTTGGGCGCAGCCTTCAAGTACTGCACCGTCCCTGTGGGAGCGGGCGTGCCCGCCAACAGGCCCTGACCTGAACTAAAGCTTGGCAGGGACCTCCCGCCAGCAACCCTGCCCCAGCCCATCCAGCGCCCAGTCACCAATGCGCACGCGCACCAGGCGCAAGGTCGGCAAGCCCACTGCTGCCGTCATCCGCCGCACCTGACGGTTACGCCCTTCGCGAATCACCAGCTCCAGCCAGCTGGTCGGCACGCTCTTGCGAAAGCGTACCGGCGGGTTACGCGGCCACAGCTCGGGTTCTTCCAGGCGCCGCGCCTCAGCCGGCAAGGTCGGCCCATCATTCAGCGCCACACCATCGCGCAAACGCTGCAACTGCTCGTCACTCGGTTCGCCTTCCACCTGGACCCAGTAGGTCTTGGCCAGCTTGTGCTTCGGGTCGGCAATCCGCGCCTGCAACCCGCCATCGTTGGTCAGCAACAGCAAGCCTTCACTGTCACGGTCCAGCCGCCCGGCCGGGTACACGCCCGGGATGTCGATGAAGTCCTTGAGCGTCGCGCGCCCTTCACCGTCGCTGAACTGGGTCAGCACGTCGAACGGTTTGTTGAACAGGATCAGGCGAGGCTCGGCAGGTGGCGCCTTGGCCTGGCGACGTGGGCCGGCGGCAGGGCGCGCCGGGCGGGGGGCCGCCCGCGCCTGGGGGCGGCGCGGCTTGTTACGGGGTGGCAGTGACATGAATCCTCAGCGGAACGGCGGCTCATCGAAGCTGCGCAGTTTACGCGAGTGCAGCGAGTTCAGCTCGGTGCGCAGCAGGTCGAGGGCGGCAATGCCGATCTTCAGGTGCTGGCTGACCGCCCGGTTGTAGAAGGCGTTGGCCGAACCTGGCAGTTTGATCTCGCTGTGCAGCGGCTTGTCGGACACACACAGCAAGGTGCCGTAAGGCACGCGCAAACGGTAGCCCTGGGCAGCAATGGTGCCGCTTTCCATGTCCACCGCCACGGCACGCGACAGGTTGATCAGCGGGCGTTCCTGGGCCCAGCGCAGCTCCCAATTGCGGTCGTCGTAGGTCAGCACCGTGCCGGTGCGCAGGCGCTTTTTCAACTGCTCGCCACGCTCGCCAGTGACCTGAGCGGCGGCCTCCTGCAAGGCCATCTGTACTTCGGCCAGGGCCGGGATCGGGATATTCGGCGGCACGACCCGGTCGAGAATGCCGTCACGGCGCATATAGGCGTGTGCCAGCACGTAGTCGCCGATGGTTTGCGACTGCCGCAGGCCGCCGCAGTGGCCGATCATCAGCCAGCAATGCGGGCGCAGCACGGCCAGGTGATCGGTGATGTTCTTGGCGTTGGACGGGCCGACACCAATGTTGACCAAGGTAACGCCATTGCCGTCGGCGGCGATCAGGTGGTAGGCCGGCATCTGGAAGCGGTGCCAGACCACGCTGGCCACCAGAGCCTGGGTTTCGCCATGGTCCATGCCCTTTTCGATCACGACGTTGCCCGGCAGCACCATACGCACGAAGCGCGAGTCGTCACGCAGCTGTTCCAGGCCATGGCTGATGAACTGGTCGACATAGCGGTGGTAGTTGGTCAGCAGGATCCACGGCTGTACATGGCGCCAGTCGCTGCCGGTGTAGTGCACCAGGCGGCGCAGCGAGAAGTCGACCCGCGCGGCATCGAACAATGCCAGTGGCATGATTTCAGCATGGTCCCAGTCGTACAGGCCATCAGCGATGTTGTCGGTGGCCGCCGACAGGTCGGTGCTGGGGAACACCCGCGCCAACTGCGCAGCGGTAATGCCGCTGCCAGCCAATTCGTCGCCCTGGTCGACCACATAGGGGTAAGGGATGTTCTGCTCGCTGACGCCGACTTCTACCGTAACGGTGTAGTCATGCATCAGCGGGCGCAGTTGCTCCAGCAGGTAGCCACGGAACGCAGCGGGCTGAGTGACGGTGACGCTGTAGGTGCCGGCAACCTGGACCTTGGCATAAGCGCGGGTGGTGGCGGCGACTTCGCCATGGCTATAGTAGGTCAGGCGCAGTGCCGGGTAGCGGAACAGGTCGCGCTCATCGGTATCGGGCTCGGTACGGTCCTTCAGGTAACGCTTCAGGGCCTGACTCAGGGCACCTGTGGCCTGTTCATGCAAGGCCGCCAGACGGTCGACGGCCTGTTCGGGGGTATCAACGACTACAAAAGCGTGGCTCACACTGTGCTTCCTGTCTGGACATGCATGTGATCCATCTTGCCTGCCTTCTTGGTTAAATACACCCCCATTGATCGGTGTTGGGTGCATTCGCGGGCAAGCCCGCTGCTACAGCGGCCAGGCTGGTGTAGCCCTTGATACCAATGCCGCCACATCCACACCTCGAGGCAGCGCCCCGTACACCCGGCCACCACCGGCCAAGCGGCTGCCGATAAACGCATCACTGACCTCTGTATTCCCCGCCTCCAGCAGCAGCTTGGCCTGCAATGCCAGGGCAATATCCTCGGTCAGTTGCCGCGCGCGGTACTGCATGTCACCGGTGTCGGCAAACGCACCCTTGAGGTTGCCGATATGCGCCGCCAGGCGCGGGTCGCCATGCCCGTCACCCAGCTCGACAAACAGTGCATCGAGTACGCCCGGCTCCTTGGACAAGGCCCGCAGCACATCCAGGCACTGCACGTTGCCCGAGCCCTCCCAGGTCGAGTTGACCGGTGCCTCGCGGTACAGCCGTGGCAGAATGCTGTCTTCCACATAACCCGCGCCACCCAGGCATTCGGCGGCCTCGTTGATCATGGCCGGCGCACGTTTGCAGATCCAGTACTTGCCCACCGCCGTGACCAGCCGGGCGAAATGCGCCTGCTGCGGGTCGTCCAGTTGCTCCAGCGCCTGGCCCATGCGCAAGCTCAGGGCAAGCGCAGCCTCGCTTTCCAGGGCCAGGTCGGCCAGCACGTTCTGCATCAATGGCTGCTCGTTCAGCACCCGCCCGCCGACCTTGCGATGCGCGCAATGGTGGGCCGCCTGCGTCAACGCCTGGCGCATCAGTGCGCTGGAGCCGACCATGCAGTCGAACCGGGTCATGGCGACCATCTCGATGATGGTCGGCACGCCGCGGCCCTCTTCGCCAATCATCCACGCCAGCGCACCGCGGAACTCCACCTCGCTGGAGGCATTGGAGCTGTTGCCCAGCTTGTTCTTCAGACGCTGGATATAGAACTGGTTGCGGTTGTCATCGGGGCGATGGCGCGGCAGCAGGAAGCAGCTCAGGCCTTTTTCGGTTTGTGCCAAGGTCAGGAAAGCGTCGCACATCGGCGCCGAGCAGAACCACTTGTGGCCAACCAGCTCATAAGCCTGCCCCGGGCCTGGCGCACCGACCGGATAGGCTCGGGTAGTGTTGGCGCGCACATCGGTGCCGCCCTGCTTTTCGGTCATGGCCATGCCCAGGGTGACCCCGGCCTTGTGCCGGTCGCCAATGTTGCGCGGGTCATATTCGCAGGCAAGGACCTTTGGCAGCCAGTATTCAGCCAGCTCAGGCTGCAGGCGCAATGCCGGCACGGCGGCAAAGGTCATGGTCAGCGGGCAGCCGGTGCCGGCCTCGGCCTGGCTGTGCAGGTAGGTCATCGAAGCCCGTGCAACATGGGCGCCAGCACGGGGCTCGGCCCATGGCAAAGACGGCAGGCCATGTTCGACGGCGGTACGCATCAGCTCATGGTAGGCCGGGTGGAACTCGACCAGGTCGATGCGATGGCCATAGCGGTCGTGGCTGCTGAACTCGGGTTTGTGCGCGTTGGCCAGGAAGCCTGCCTGCATCAGCGGGCCGCCGGCCAGGGCACCATAGGCGTCGATCCGCGACTCGGCCCAGCCCGCGCCAAAACGCCTTGACCATTCTTGCAATGGCAGGTCGAGGCGGTACAGGTTGGCACCGTCGAGCGGCGGCGGCTGGTTGGTGACTTCGTGGGTTTCAGCGTACTGGTGCAGGCTCATCGGGGGGCTCCTGGATCCGGGTAGGCTTGAAAGACCCAGTGAAGCACTGCTTGCGGGGTAGTCAAAGGGGTATTAATGACTAAACGTGTGGTTGCAGGCGTGCGCGCGCGTAGGAGCGGGTTTACCCGCGAATACGGTGGCGGCGGCAACGGTGAACGGCGGCTGGATATCGGCCAGCAGACCCGGCCCTTTCGCGGGTGAACCCGCTCCTACAACGACCTGTGCATGTTTAGGAGCGGGTTTACCCGCGAATACGGTGGTGGCGGCAACGGTGAACGGCGGGTGGAAACTGGCCAGCAGGCGCGGCCCTTTCGCGGGCAAGCCCGCGCCTACAGGCTGTGCGCTACAGCGAGCGCCGCACCTGCAGCAGGTTCGGGCTCATCTGCACCTGCGAAATCGCCACATTCAAACTCAACTCGAAGCGGCTGCCCAACCCGCGCGTCGATTCATGCGCCAATCTGGCCCCCAGCAACTCTCCCATCTGCCGGCAAATCGACAACCCAATCCCCAAACCGCCATACCGCCGGGTCATCGAACCGTCGACCTGGAAGAACCGCTGGTACAGGGTCGACTGCTCCAGATCATCGAAACCGATACCGCTGTCGCTGACGGTAAAGGTCAACGCCAGATCATCCGGCCCCACCCGGCGGCCGCGCACCTGGATCATCACACCGCCCTGATGGGTGAACTTCAAACCGTTGTCCACCAGGCAACCCAGGCAGTGCGCCAGTTTCTGCCCGTCACCGAGCAACCCGTCCGGCAGGTCGGCCGGAATATCCAGGCTCAGGTACAAGCCTTTGCCCAGCGCCTGCCCGGCATAACCGGCGCGCAAGCCTTGCAACAGGGCGCGCAGGCTGAACGGTGCCGGCTGCGCCCGCAGGCGGCCGGCCTGCAATTCGGACAGGGTAAGAATGGCATCGACCATATCCATCATGCCTTGGGCAGACCCCACTGCCGTGTGATGGTACTGAGCCATTTCAGCCCCCATCGGTAGGGTGTGCATCAGCTCGAGCGAGCCAATCACCCCATTCATCGGGGTGCGCAGTTCATGCGTCACGCTGGCCAGGAACTCGTCCTTCAGACGATTGCTCCTGGCCAGTTGCAGGTTCAGTTGCTCCAGCGTACGCCCAGTGTCGCGCAAGGTCTGTGCCTGCTGCTCGCGCAGGCTGTTGATGCGGTCGGCCAGCGCCAGCGACAGCAAAGCCACTTCCAAGGCCGAACCGAGCTGGCTGGCATACATGGTGATGAACACGTTCGGCAGGTAGCCCAGCACCATCAAGGTGTTGACCAGACCACCAAGCAGGAACGCCGTCCAGGCGATGATGAACCAGCGCGCCACTCGAAAGCCGCGCCACCAGGCATAAAGGCCGGCGCTGAAAACGCTTATGGTGAACAGCAGCGCCAGCAGCGTGGCCATGCGCAGCGCAATGCCGTAGGGCATGCTCACCGCCAGTACCATGACCAGCGCGCCACCCAGCATCAGCAGTTGCAACAGGCGGTCGAAACCACGGCTGATGCTGCCCAATTGCAGGAAGTGCCGGGCGAACTGGCAACCGAACAGGCCGGCTGCACCGATGAACAAAGGCGTGGAGGCATTCGCCCACCAAGGGCTGTCTGGCCAGAAATAGGCTACACCGGCGCCATTCACCGAGACCTGGTAAAGGCCGAACGAAGCGATGTAAAGGATGTAATAGAGGTAGCTGACGTCACGCACGCTGAGGTAGATGAACAGGTTGTACACCAGCATCACCAGCAACACGCCGTAGATCATCCCCAGCACATACAGGCGCGTGGGCTGCTCTTCCAGATAGGCGTCAGGGGACCATAGTGCCAGCGGCGCTTGCACCGAACCCTGGCTTTGCAGTCGCAGGTACGCGGTGGTCACCTTGCCAGGTGGCAGTTGCAGTTCGAACAAGTAGTTGTTCTGCCGGATCTGTCGGCTGTCGTAGGGCAAGGCATCGCCCGTGCGCTGCGCCAGGCGGTACAAGCCGCTGCTGTCAGGCAAATACAGTTCGAGGTGATCCAGCGGCGGGTAGGCCAGCTCCAGCAGCCATTGCCGCGGGGCTGCGCTGGGCACGGCAACGGGGCGCAGCTCGACCTTGAGCCAGAACACCGAGGTGGAGTAACCGGCGTTCAGCACATCCTCACGGTGGGGCTGAAAGTATTTGGCAAACCCGGGGGCACTGACCTGAGCGATGCTGGCATTGCCATCGGGGTCTTCATAAACCTGCATGGCCTTGCCCAGTGGGAGATACCGGGTAGCGTCGTCGAAATCGACCGCTCCGGCCAGCACGGGCAGCAAACCCATAAGCACAATCAGCAAATAGCGCATACAGCCCCAGCATGGCCTGCCCGGTCGCGTCGCGGTAGCCTCCCATCCGTTTGAGACGACGTGATCCTGCAGCACCCGTTTGTCGAGTTATCCGAGCACTCTAGCATAGCCTCACAACCTGGCAATCGGCCACATAAAAACACAAAGAAAAGGCTCTAAATCAATGCTTTCAAAAGAAAACCAATCAGCAACCTGACCGATCGATCAGTAAAACTCGTTTGTCGGACGATCCGCCCAAACAGGTTTGGTGGTAAGCTCGCCGACCATGAATACCTACAGCTCCCGCCCCGTTGTCCTCTGTCTCTCCGGCCACGACCCCAGTGGCGGCGCCGGCTTGCAGGCAGATATCGAAGCCCTGATCGCCCAAGGCTGCCACGCTGCACCTGCAGTGACCGCCCTGACCGTGCAGGATACCGTCAACGTTTCCGACTTCCGCGTGCTCGACCGCGAGTGGGTGCTGGCCCAGGCCAACGCCGTGCTGGCCGACTCCACGGTGGCCGCCGTCAAGTTGGGCATGCTCGGCTCGATCGAGATGGTCGACACCGTCGCCGAACTGCTGGCCGCCCACCCCCACCTGCCGCTGGTCTGCGACCCGGTGCTGCGTGCCGGTGGCGGTGGCCGCCTGGGCAAGGACGAAGTGGGCTATGCCCTGCGCGAACGCCTGCTGCCGCTGGCGACCATCGCCACGCCGAACCTGCCCGAAGCACGCATCCTCGCCGAACTGCCCGAAGGCAGCGCTGACGAATGTGCCGAGAAACTGTTGCCGTTCTGTAGACACCTGCTGATTACCGGCGGTCACGGCGACGAAGACGAAATCCACAACCGCCTGTACACCCAGGACGGCCAGCACTTCACCTGGACGTGCCAGCGCCTGCCAGGCAGCTACCACGGCTCGGGCTGCACCCTGGCCAGCGCCTTGGCCGGCCGCCTGGCGCTCGGCGAGCAGCTGGAAAGCGCCGTGCGCACCGCCCTGGACTACACCTGGCGCACCCTGCGTGACGCCGAGCAACTGGGCAAGGGCCAGTACGTGCCGCGCCGCCTGCCCCTGGACTTCTGCTCCTGATACGAGGCCTTCAATGAAGCTACGCGGTCTGTACGCCATCACCGACAGCCAGCTGCTCGCCGGCCGTTTCCTGTCCCATGTCGAGGCGGCCCTGGAAGGCGGCGTGTGCCTGCTGCAGTACCGCGACAAGAGCGACGATGCAGCGCGCCGCCTGCGTGAAGCCGAAGGGCTGATGAAGCTCTGCGAGCGTTACGGCACCCAGTTGCTGATCAACGATGACGCCGAACTGGCCGCCCGCCTGGGTGTCGGCGTGCACCTGGGCCAGACCGACGGCCCGCTGACCCCGGCCCGCGCACTGCTCGGCCGTCAGGCAATCATCGGTTCCACCTGCCACGCCAGCCTCGAACTGGCCGCCCAGGCTGCCAGCGAAGGCGCCAGCTACGTGGCCTTTGGCCGCTTTTTCAATTCTGTCACCAAGCCGGGCGCGCCCGCTGCCAATGTCGGCCTGCTTGAGCAGGCCCGCGCCCAGGTGAAACTGCCGATCGCCGTGATCGGTGGCATCACCCTCGACAACGCCGCCCCGCTGGTCGCCCACGGTGCCGACCTGCTGGCGGTGATCCACGGCTTGTTCGGTGCCGACAGCGCGCAGGAAGTCACCCGCCGCGCCCGCGCCTTCAACGCCTTGTTCGCATCCTGATTCGAGAGATACTGCCATGTCCCGTTCCGAAGCCCTGTTCGCCCAAGCCCAGAAGCACATCCCTGGCGGTGTCAACTCGCCAGTCCGCGCTTTCAAGAGCGTTGGCGGCACGCCGCTGTTCTTCAAGCATGCCGAAGGCGCCTATGTCGTTGACGAGGACGACAAACGCTACGTCGACTACGTCGGCTCCTGGGGCCCGATGATTCTCGGCCACGGCCACCCGGACGTGCTGGACTCGGTACGCAAGCAGCTGGAGCATGGCCTGTCCTACGGCGCGCCGACCGCCATGGAAACCGAGATGGCCGACCTGGTCTGCTCGATCGTCCCGTCGATGGAAATGGTGCGCATGGTCAGCTCGGGCACTGAAGCCACCATGAGTGCCATCCGACTGGCACGTGGCTACACTGGCCGTGATGCCATCATCAAGTTCGAAGGCTGCTACCACGGCCACTCCGACAGCCTGCTGGTAAAAGCCGGCTCCGGCTTGCTGACCCAAGGCGTGCCAAGTTCGGCAGGCGTGCCAGCGGACTTCGCCAAGCACACCCTGACCCTGCCGTTCAACGACATCGCCGCCGTCGAGAAGACCCTGGCCGAAGTTGGCCAGACCGTGGCCTGCATCATCGTGGAGCCAGTGGCCGGCAACATGAACTGCGTACCACCGGCACCGGGTTTCCTCGAGGGCCTGCGCGAGCAATGCGACAAGCATGGCGTGGTGCTGATCTTCGACGAAGTGATGACCGGTTTCCGCGTCTCGCTAGGCGGCGCCCAGGGCCATTACGGCATCACGCCGGACCTGTCGACCTTCGGCAAGATCGTCGGTGGCGGCATGCCGGTCGGCTGTTTCGGCGGCAAGCGTGAAATCATGGGCTGCATCGCCCCGCTCGGCCCGGTCTACCAGGCCGGCACCCTGTCGGGCAATCCGCTGGCCATGGCCGCCGGCCTGACCACCCTCAAGCTGATCAGCCGCCC
Organism: Pseudomonas sp. FW305-E2; assembly: GCF_058782925.1. Lineage (NCBI taxonomy): Bacteria > Pseudomonadati > Pseudomonadota > Gammaproteobacteria > Pseudomonadales > Pseudomonadaceae > Pseudomonas > Pseudomonas sp. FW305-E2. Next base: position 39,241 of record NZ_JBYSYE010000003.1, read on the forward strand.
AGGTTTCCACGCCGAGCTGACCGACTACACCAGCCGCATGCTTGACGGCCTGCAGCAACGCGCCGATGCCGCTGGCGTGCCATTCGTCACCACCCAGGCCGGTGCCATGTTCGGCCTGTACTTCAGCGGCGCCGACGATATCGTCACCTTCGAAGACGTGATGGCCAGCGATGCCGAGCGCTTCAAGCGCTTCTTCCACCTGATGCTCGACGGTGGCGTGTACCTGGCACCGAGCGCATTCGAGGCGGGCTTCACCTCCATCGCCCATGGCGACAAGGAGCTGCAGATCACCCTGGATGCGGCTGAGAAAGCCTTTGCTGCCCTGAAGTGATGGCCAGCCTGTACCGGCCTCTTCGCGAGCAAACCCACGCCTACACTCATGAAAGCGACGCCCCCTTGTAGGCGCGGGTTCACCCGCGAAGAGGCCGGCACAGGCAATAAATACGCACGCACAATCAGCTGACTTCCCCAACCAAGCAGAAATTCGAGTAAAACTTTGTAAGGTTGGCGCTGCTTATCCCATAATGTGCCACCAGAGACATTGGCCGCAGCTTTGCAGAGGTAAGTCGATCCCCATGAACCGCACCGGCCGCGCCCTGACCCTGGGCTGCCTGTTGCTTCTTCAGCCCCTGCTGGCCCTGGCGGAGGGCGGTAACTCGTTGCTGATTCCGGCGACGGGCCGCTGCACCTTGAACGTTCAGCCTGAAGACCTGGCAAACGCCCTCAAGGCCTGCGAGCAGACGGCGACTGCGGGGGATGCCCAGGCGCAATTCGAACTGGGCGAGTATTACTACACGCAAACGCCAAAAAACCTGGGCAAAGCCCTGGACTGGTTCCAGAAGGCATCGCTGCAAGGCCAAGCCGACGCCCAATACCGCCTGGGTGCCATGTTCTTCCATGGCGAAGGGGTCAAGGCCAACAACGTGCAGGCCTACATCCTGCTGAAAATGGCTGCGGTCAACGGCGCCGAAGATGCGCTGGACATGGCCGACGAAGTGACCGAGCAAATGCCCCGTGACGAACTGGAGCATGCCACCCAGGTGCTCGGCCAGATTTTCCGCAAGTACCTGCTCGAACTGCAGAACGCCGAAGGGCGCACGCCGTTCTCGCCGCTTCCCTGAAGGTCACTTTTCCGGCATTGGCATCGGGAACGGCATCACATTGCCGCCGCCCTTGGCCTCGCTGATCTTCGCCGTGCCCAGGCGCTCCACCTCATCGATGCGCACAATCGAGTGCATCGGCACGAAACTGCGGACCACTCCGTCGAACTGGCTCTTGAGCTTCTCCTCACTCGGGTCCACTACCAGTTGCGAGCGCTCGCCGAACACGAACTCCTCGATTTCCAGAAAGCCCCACAGGTCACTCTGGTAGATCTGCTTGGCGTACATCTCGAAGACCTGGCCCTGGTTCAGGAAGATCACTTTATAGATGGCGGGTTCGCGTTTGCTCATGTTCGACCAGATAACACATGCGTAAGAAAAGGTGGGCATGATACCTGTTCTGGCCTGTTCACGGGTGAACCCGCGCATAGGATCCCCACCGGCCTTGCCGGAGTGGATTGACCCGCGGGGAGGCCAGAACAGCCCGTACATACCGTTGAACGTTTCAGTGCTTTCGCCACTGCCATTCAAGGGTTATTCTTGAGTTCAACTCCATTGCCGTCGAGCGGCTAAAAACGACCTTGAACGCACCCATAGAACCCCATCGTTTCATCCTCGAACCCTTCGAGGCCCACCGTTTCGCCAACTTGTGCGGCCAGTTCGACGAGCACCTGCGCCTGATCGAACAGCGCCTGGCCATCGAGATCCGCAACCGCGGCAATCAGTTCGAACTGATCGGCGAACCCAGGACCACCTCCGCTGCCGAACAGCTGCTGCGCCGTCTCTATCGCGAGACCAAGGCCACCGACCTGTCACCGGAAACCGTGCACCTGTACCTGCAGGAGTCGGCTGTCGAAAACATCGACAACCCGGCCGTCAACGAGGTCAGCGTGTCGCTGCGCACGCGCAAGGGCAATATCCGCCCGCGCGGGCTCAACCAACAGCGCTACGTCAAGGAAATCCTGGCCAACGACATCAATTTCGGCATCGGCCCGGCCGGTACCGGCAAGACCTACCTGGCCGTAGCCTGCGCCGTGGACGCGCTGGAGCGCGAACAGGTGCGCCGCATCCTGCTGGTGCGCCCGGCGGTCGAGGCGGGTGAAAAGCTCGGTTTCCTGCCCGGCGACCTGGCACAGAAAATCGACCCGTACCTGCGCCCGCTGTACGACGCCCTGTACGAAATGCTTGGCTTCGAACACGTGGCCAAGCTGATCGAACGCCAGGTGATCGAAATCGCCCCTCTGGCCTACATGCGTGGCCGCACCCTGAACAACAGCTTCATCATCCTCGACGAAAGCCAGAACACCACGCTCGAGCAGATGAAGATGTTCCTGACCCGCATCGGCTTCGGCTCTACCGCGGTGATCACCGGTGACATCACCCAGGTCGACCTGCCCCGTGGCACCAAGTCGGGCCTGGCGCACGTCATCGAGGTGCTGAAGGACGTTCCGGGGATCAGCTTTACCCATTTCCAACCCAAGGATGTGGTTCGTCACCCACTGGTTCAGCGTATCGTCGAAGCCTACGACCGCTTCGAAGCCCGCCAGTCCAAGCCCGAGGCGCCCGGCAAAGATGCTTGAACTTGATATCCAACGGGCCACGGATGCTGCCACGCCAGAAGACGCCGCCTTGCGCCGCTGGTGTGAATTGGCGTTGCGCCAGCGCAGCGCCGACTCGGAAATGACCATTCGCCTGGTCGACGAAGCCGAAGGCCGGGAGCTGAACCATACCTACCGGCACAAGGACTACGCGACCAATGTGTTGTCGTTCCCGGCCGATGTGCCCGATGAGCTGCTCGATATCCCGCTGCTGGGCGACCTGGTCATCTGTGTAGCGGTGGTCGAGCGCGAAGCGGCCGAACAAGGCAAATCGCTGGAAGCGCACTGGGCGCACCTGGTCATCCACGGTTGCCTGCACTTGCTCGGCTATGACCACATCGAAGATGAGGAGGCTGAGGAAATGGAAAGCCTGGAACGGGAATTGCTGGCAGAACTGGGTCACCCTGACCCGTATGCCGATGATGAAACCGACTCAATCACACACTGATACACGAAGGATCACGAGAACCGCCATGAGCGAAGATCGATCGAGCAACGGGCAGAAGTCCTGGCTGGGTAAACTGACCCAGGCTTTTGCCCATGAGCCGAAAAACCGCCAGGAGCTGCTTGAGCTGCTGCGCGAAGCCCATCAGAACAAATTGCTGGACAGCGAAGCGCTGACCATCGTCGAAGGCGCCATTCAGGTCGCCGACCTGCAGGTTCGCGACATCATGGTGCCGCGCTCGCAGATGAACAGCATCAAGGCCGGCCAGTCGCCTCGCGAGTTCCTGCCGGCGGTGATCGACGCCGCGCACTCGCGCTACCCGGTAATCGGCGAAAGCCATGACGATGTGCTCGGGATCCTGCTCGCCAAAGACTTGCTGCCGTTGATCCTCAAGGAGAACGGCGACAGCTTCAACATCAAGGACCTGCTGCGCCCGGCCACCTTCGTACCCGAGTCCAAGCGCCTGAACGTGTTGCTGCGTGAATTCCGCGCCAACCACAACCACATGGCCATCGTCATCGACGAATATGGCGGCGTGGCGGGCCTGGTCACCATCGAGGACGTGCTGGAACAGATCGTCGGCGATATCGAAGACGAGCACGACGTCGAGGAAGACAGCTACATCAAACCACTGCCCAGCGGTGATTTCCTGGTCAAAGCGCTTACCCCGATCGAGAACTTCAACGAGTTCTTCGACAGCGAGTTCTCCGATGACGAGTTCGACACGGTCGGCGGCCTGGTGATGAGCGCCTTTGGCCACCTGCCCAAGCGCAACGAAACCACTGAGATCGGGTCTTACAAGTTCCGTATTCTCAACGCCGACAGCCGGCGGATACACTTGCTGCGCCTGACCCCGATCACCCGTTAAGGACAAACATGCGTTGGATCACCCGCCCCGGCTGGCCCGGTAACCTGCTGGCCCTGGCGGCCGGTGCTTCCACCCTCCTGGCCCTGGCGCCGTTCGACATCTGGCCGTTGGCGGTGCTGTCCATCGCAGTGCTCTACCTTGGCCTGCGCGAGCTCAGCCCGCGCCAGGCCATGTGGCGTGGCTGGTGGTTTGGGTTCGGCCTGTATGGCGCCGGCACCTGGTGGATCTACGTCAGCATGAACACCTACGGCGGCGCCTCGCCGCTGTTGGCAATCGTGTTGCTGCTGGCGTTCTTCGCCGCACTGGCCTGGTTCTTCGCCCTGCCCACCTGGCTATGGGCGCGCTGGCTACGCCGCAACGAAGCACCACTGGCCGACGCCTTGTGCTTCGCCGCCCTCTGGTTACTGCAAGAGGCCTTCCGCGGCTGGTTCCTGACCGGCTTCCCCTGGCTCTACGCCGGCTATAGCCAACTGGACGGCCCGTTGGCCGGCCTTGCGCCGCTGGGCGGCGTCTGGCTGATTTCCTTCACCCTCGCCCTCACCGCCGCCCTGCTGTGCAACCTGCACCGCCTGCGCACCCGCCCCTCGTTTCTGGCCGTGGCCAGTGTGCTGTTGCTGGCCCCCTGGGGGCTGGGCCTGGCGCTCAAGGGCCATGCCTGGACCATTCCGGCAGGCGAGCCGCTGAAAGTGGCAGCGATCCAGGGCAACGTCGAGCAGGACCTGAAATGGGACCCCGCGCACATCGACGCGCAACTGGCGCTATACCGCGACCTGAGCTTCAGTTCCAGGCCGGTGGACCTGCTGGTGTGGCCGGAAACCGCCGTTCCGGTGCTCAAGGACCAGGCCCAGGGCTACATCGACGTGATGGGCCGCTTCGCTGCCGAGCGCCATTCGGCACTGATCACGGGCGTGCCGGTGCGTGAAGAAGTGCACCACCAGCGCCGCTACTACAACGGCATCACCGTCACTGGCGAAGGCGATGGCACCTACCTCAAGCAGAAGCTGGTGCCATTTGGCGAGTATGTGCCGCTGCAAGACGTGCTGCGTGGGGCCATCGAGTTCTTCAACCTGCCCATGTCGGACTTCGCCCGCGGCCCGGAAGATCAGCCGCTGCTGCAGGCCAAGGGCTACCAGATTGCGCCTTACATCTGCTACGAGGTGGTCTACCCCGAATTCGCCGCCGGCCTGGCTGCGCGTAGCGACCTGCTGCTGACCATCAGCAACGACACCTGGTTCGGCAAATCGATCGGCCCCTTGCAGCACCTGCAGATGGCGCAGATGCGCGCGCTGGAAGCCGGCCGCTGGATGATCCGCGCCACCAACAACGGCGTGACCGCGCTGATCGACCCGTTTGGCCGCATTACCACGCAGGTTCCGCAGTTCCAGCAGGCCGTGCTGTATGGCGAGGTGGTGCCGATGCAGCAGCTGACGCCTTACCTGCAATGGCGCTCATGGCCGCTGGCAATTGTCTGTGCATTGCTGCTGGGGTGGGCGTTGCTGGCAGGGCGTATTGCAAAAACCGTCTGATTGGCGATACGCGGCCACTGTAGGAGCGGGTTTACCCGCGAATACGGTAGTCGCGGCAACGGTGAACGGCGGGTGGAGATTGGCCGGCAGGGCAGGCCCTTTCGCGGGCAAGCCCGCTCCTACAGGGGATTATGTAAGCCGGTAAATCAGTAGAACACCCGATACCCCACCAACCCCACCACTTCATTGAACAACTGCCCGCTCTGCCACATCGCCCGGCTCTCTGGCAGCAGACCGCCAAACGGCCGCGCATGATCGCGCCCAAGGAACCCCACTGGCGCCGGCACCACCTCGAACCCCGCCATTTCAAAACTCCAGCGTGAGCGCTGCATGTGCCAGGCCTGGGTCACCAGCACCACCCGGCGAAACCCCAAAGGCTGCAGCACCTTGGCCGTGAGCTGAGCGTTTTCCCAGGTCGTGCGGCTGGCCTCTTCGCGCCATTTCACCTCGACCGCGAAATCTTCATGCAGGCGTTCCGCCATCAGCCTAGCCTCGCTGGGCGGCGTGCCGTAATGCAACCCACCACTGGTCAACACTGGCAGGCCCGAGGCCTTGGCCAGCCGCGCGGCAAAGCGCATACGTTCCAGTGCCGTGGCCGTGGGCTGGTCACTGCCACCCCAGGCCGGGTCCCCGCGCTCGCGCCCGGCGCCCAGCACCACAATGGCATCCGCCCGGTTCGCCAGGCCGGCCCAGTCGCTCACGGCCAGCGGCGGCTCACTTTCCAGCACACGGGCGGTTTCCTGCACCACCAGCGGCAGGCTCATCAACCACAGGCCACCCAGCCCTACGCTAAAGCAAAGCGCCGCCAACCGTGGCCGCCGCGTACGCAGCCACCATGCCGCAAGCAGCAGCAAAAACAGCACGCCCGGCGGCATCAGCCATTGTTTGATGAAGAATCGGATCGGCATCGGCCACACCTCCTTGGCAGGCGTGCAGCCTAGAAGGATCGACGCCGGTCAACAAGTGCGTACCGGCGTCGATCTTGAGTTGTGTGATAGTGAAGAACCGGCGCGCGATAGCCTGCGCCTGGCGTCCTGAACGGCTAGCGATGTGGCAGCGTCCTGGATCTCGCCGTACTGGCGGGGCGTTTCTTGTCCTTGAGCCAGATGATCTTGGCCGATGTCGGCTCCGCTTGTGGGTAACTGCCGACAGCGGCATTGTGGCGCTCCGGAAGGGATTCCAGGTAGGCCTTGATCACTTCGAACTCCGCGTGGCTCAGGCCACGCAACTCAAGCTCAGCTGGCATCTCGTCGCGCAATCGCACCGAGGTCCTGGCCGTTTCCAGTGCCAGGCCAAGCCGGTCGATCAGGCGCTCGTAAAGCTCCGGTCTGATTGCGGGTAGCTGCGTCTCTCCCATCCGTTCACCTCATTGAAGGTAAGAATATCTCCCCCCACACCTGAGCTTAGCGTCGCTGCAAAAAGCAGCCGTGCGCCGCGACCAGCGGCCATTCGCAACGAAGGTTTCCCACGATGCGCGGCGCTGCTGTATGCTACGGCGTTCACTCTAAACGACACCGGAGTGCCGGACGCAGCGAGGTTCCGCTGCCTGGAACAAGGTCTCTTCTCTCTCAGCCAAAAGTAGCCATGCACGAACAATACACGCCCCGTGATATCGAAGCCGCCGCCCAGAAGTTCTGGGACGAGCAACAATCGTTCGCTGTTACCGAACAGCCAGGCAAAGACACCTACTATTGCCTATCGATGTTCCCGTACCCGAGCGGCAAGCTACACATGGGCCACGTGCGCAACTACACCATCGGTGACGTGATTGCCCGCTACCAGCGCATGCTGGGCAAGAACGTCCTGCAACCGATGGGCTGGGACGCTTTCGGCATGCCCGCGGAAAACGCGGCGATGAAAAACAACGTCGCCCCGGCCAAGTGGACGTACGAAAACATCGACTACATGAAGACCCAGCTCAAGAGCCTGGGCCTGGCCATCGACTGGGCACGTGAAGTCACCACCTGCAAACCCGACTACTACCGTTGGGAGCAGTGGCTGTTCACCCGCCTGTTCGAAAAAGGCATCATCTACCGCAAGAACGGTACCGTGAACTGGGACCCGGCGGACCAGACCGTACTGGCCAACGAACAAGTCATCGACGGCCGTGGCTGGCGTTCGGGCGCGCTGATCGAGAAGCGCGAAATCCCGATGTACTACTTCCGCATCACCGATTACGCCGACGAGCTGCTGGAGAGCCTCGACGAACTGCCGGGCTGGCCTGAGCAGGTCAAGACCATGCAGCGCAACTGGATCGGCAAATCGCGCGGCATGGAAGTCCAGTTCCCGTACGATCAGGCCAGCATCGGCCACGAAGGCACCCTCAAGGTCTTCACCACCCGTCCGGACACGCTGATGGGCGCCACCTACGTCGCCGTCGCCGCCGAGCACCCGCTGGCCACCCAGGCTGCGCAGGGCAACCCGGCGCTGCAGGCGTTCATCGATGAGTGCAAGAGCGGCAGCGTTGCCGAAGCCGACATGGCCACCCAGGAGAAGAAAGGCATGGCCACTTCCCTGCTGGTCGAGCACCCGCTGACTGGCGAGAAGCTGCCAGTATGGGTCGCCAACTACGTGCTGATGCACTACGGTGATGGCGCGGTCATGGCCGTGCCGGCCCACGACGAGCGCGACTTCGAGTTCGCCCACAAGTACAACCTGCCAGTCAAGGCTGTGGTGCGCACCAGCGCTGGCGATGAAGTCGGCAGCGAGTGGCAGGCCGCCTATGGCGAGCACGGCCAGCTGATCAACTCCGCCGAGTTCGACGGCCTGGACTTTGCTGGTGCCTTCGACGCCATCGAAGCGGCCCTGATCCGCAAGGAACTGGGCAAATCGCGTACCCAGTTCCGCCTGCGCGACTGGGGTATCAGCCGCCAGCGCTACTGGGGCTGCCCGATCCCGATCATCCACTGCCCGTCCTGCGGCGACGTCCCGGTGCCGGAAGACCAGCTGCCGGTCACCCTGCCGGAGAACGTGGTGCCGGACGGCGCTGGTTCGCCACTGGCGCGCATGCCTGAATTCTACGAATGCAGCTGCCCGAAATGCGGTGCTGCGGCCAAGCGCGAAACCGACACCATGGACACCTTCGTCGAGTCGTCCTGGTACTTCGCCCGCTACGCCTCGCCAAACTACGACAAAGGCCTGGTCGACCCCAAAGCCGCCAACCACTGGCTGCCGGTAGATCAGTACATCGGTGGTATCGAACACGCGATCCTGCACCTGCTGTACGCGCGCTTCTTCCACAAGCTGATGCGTGACGAAGGCCTGGTCACCTCGAACGAGCCATTCAAGAACCTGCTGACCCAGGGCATGGTGGTCGCCGAGACCTACTACCGCGTTGCCAGCAACGGCGGCAAGGACTGGTTCAACCCGGCCGATGTCGAAATCGAGCGTGATGCCAAAGCCAAGATCATTGGCGCCCGCCTGAAGACCGACGGCCTGCCGGTGGAAATCGGTGGCACCGAGAAGATGTCGAAGTCGAAAAACAACGGCGTAGACCCGCAGTCCATGATCGAAGCCTACGGTGCCGACACCTGCCGCCTGTTCATGATGTTCGCCTCGCCGCCCGACATGAGCCTGGAATGGTCCGACTCCGGCGTCGAAGGTGCCAGCCGCTTCCTGCGCCGTGTCTGGCGCCTGGCTCAGGCTCACGTCAGCCAGGGCCTGCCAGGCAAGCTGGATGTTGCCGCCCTGGACGACGCGCAAAAGGTCATCCGCCGCGCCATTCATGCGGCCATCAAGCAGGCCAGCACCGATGTGGGCCAGTTCCACAAGTTCAATACCGCCATCGCCCAGGTGATGACCGTGATGAACGTGCTGGAAAAGGCCCCGCAAGCCACCGAACAGGACCGCGCCCTGCTGCAGGAAGGCCTGGAAGCCGTCACCCTGCTGTTGGCGCCGATCACTCCGCACATCTCTCACGCGCTGTGGCAGCACCTGGGCCACGCAGGCTCGGTGATCGATGCCGCCTGGCCAAGCGTCGACGAACAGGCGCTGGTGCAGGACTCCATTACCTTGGTGGTTCAGGTCAACGGTAAACTGCGCGGCCAGGTCGAGATGCCTGCTGCTGCCAGCCGCGAAGAAGTCGAAGCCGCTGCCCGCAGCAACGAGAATGTCCTGCGCTTCATCGATGGCCTGACCATCCGCAAGGTCATCGTGGTACCGGGCAAGCTGGTCAACATCGTCGCCAACTGATGAAAACGCCCACCCGCATTGGCTGCGGGTGGGCGGAACAGGCCCAAAAGGGAGCAACAACATGATCAAACGCAATTTGCTGGTAATCGGCCTGGCGGTCATGCTCAGCGCCTGCGGTTTCCAGCTGCGCGGCACCGGCTCCACCGAGCTGAGCGTAAAGGAAATGGACGTCAGCGCGCGCAATGCCTATGGCCCGACCGTGGTCCAGCTGCGTGAAGTGCTGGAACGTAGCGGCGTCAACGTGCACACCGGCGCACCGTATCGCCTGGTGCTGACCAACGAACAGGAGCGCGAGCGCTCGGCTACCTACAACAGCGGCAACCGTACCGCCGAGTACGAGCTGACCACCAAGCTGGATTACAGCATCCTGGGCCTGAACAACCTGGAGCTGATGAGCGACAAGCTGGAGGTGCGCAAGGTCTACGTGCGTGACGGCTCGAACATCACCGGCTCCGAGCAGGAAGCCAAACGCGCCCGCGAAGAAATGCGCCGCGACCTGGTCAACGCCATGGTCGTACGTTTGCAAATGCTGTCCCCATCCCAGCTGGATGAGTTGCAGCGTAAAGCCGACGAGCGCGCCAAAGCCGAAGCTGCCGCGCTGGAGGCTGCCCGCCGCCAGCAAGCCGAGACGCCTCAGCAATCGCCACTGGAAGTACCGGGCAACTAAGCCCGCGAGGGGCGCCCTCGGGCGCCCCACCTGTTCCCCATGAAACTTGCCCCCGCCCAACTCAACAAGCACCTGCAAGGCGCCTTGGCACCGGTCTACGTGGTCAGCGGCGACGACCCGCTGCTGTGCCAGGAAGCCGCCGACGCCATCCGCAATGCCGCGCGTCAGCAAGGTTTCGATGAACGCCAGGTATTCAGTGCCGACGCCAACTTCGACTGGGGCACCCTGCTCCAGGCCGGTGCCAGCCTGTCACTGTTCGCCCAGCGTCGCCTACTGGAACTGCGCCTGCCCTCGGGCAAGCCCGGTGACAAGGGTGCCGCCGCCCTGATGGAATACTGCGCCAACCCCGCCGAAGACACGCTGCTGCTGATCAGCCTGCCCAAGCTCGACAGCAGTGCGCAGAAGACCAAGTGGGGCAAGGCATTGATAGAAGGCGCCCATTGCCAGTTCATCCAGATCTGGCCGGTGGATGTGCACCAGCTCCCGCAGTGGATCAACCAGCGCCTGCAACAGGCCGGCCTGTCGGCCCAGCGTGATGCCGTCGACCTGATTGCCGCGCGCGTGGAAGGCAACCTGCTGGCAGCCGCGCAGGAAATCGAAAAACTCAAGCTACTGGCCGAAGGCAGCCAGATCACCGTGGAAACCGTGCAGGCTGCCGTCGCCGACAGCGCTCGCTTCGATGTCTTCGGCCTGGTCGATGCCATTCTCAACGGCGAGGCTGCGCATGCCCTGCGCATGCTCGAAGGCTTGCGCGGTGAAGGTGTGGAGCCGCCAGTCATCCTCTGGGCCTTGGCCCGTGAGCTGCGCCAACTGGCGGGGCTAGCCCAGCAGTTCAGCCAAGGCGTGCCATTGGACAAGGCGTTCAGCCAGGCCCGCCCGCCCATCTGGGACAAACGCCGACCGCTGGTCAGCAAAGCCCTGCAGCGCCTCTCGGCGCAACGCTGGGCGCAATTGCTGCAGGATGCCCAGCGAATCGATGCGCAGATCAAAGGGCAGGCTGAAGGTTCGCCGTGGATTGGCCTGGCGCGGCTGTCGCTGTTGATGGCTGGCCAGCGCCTGGCCCTCCCTCCCGAGTAACTGCGGCCACTGGTAGGAGCGGGTTTACCCGCGAAGAGGCCGGACCTGCTAATCAATCTCCACCCACCGTTCACCGTTGCCGCCGCCACCGTATTCGCGGGTAAACCCGCTCCTACACATAGGCACCAGCGCCTCGACCATATACACAATCAATTGGCCCCCACCCTTCGGGGGGCCTACAGTGCGCCCGAAACTCACCCAACCCGGGAAGCCCACCATGAGCAAAAAGCCGAAAAAGCACGGCCCCAACAAGGCCAAGTCCATCGTTGCCCAGCCACTGTTCCGCTGCCGCCAGGAACAACCGAACAAGGGCAAAGGCAGCTACCGCCGCGAAGCCTTCCAATCGAGAGATTGGGAGGCTTCCTACTTTTTGGCTGCATGAAAGCATCGCAAGCGCAGGCATGATATGGTCGTCACCTGACCTGCAACTCTGGATCTGTGCATGCTCTTCCGTCTTATCCCCCGCTGGGAAACCCGCCAGCTGATCGCGGCCTCCAGCTTCATTCTGCTCGTGGCCTGTGCGGAAAAGCCCACCGCCGCCGACGCGCTGCCGCTGGCCCCTGCCCAACCCAATCCCGTGGTGACCGTGCCCGGCGCAACGCCCGACGTCAGCACTGACATCCAGCCCCTGCAAACCTTCGCCCAATGGCAAGCAGGCTTCCGCGAGCAGGCACTGCAAGCCGGTATTTCGCCGAGCACCTTCGACCGTGCCTTCCTCGGTGTCACCCCCGACCTGGACGTGATCAAAGCAGACCGCAGCCAGCCAGAGTTCACCCGCCCGGTGTGGGAATACCTCGAAGGCGCCCTGTCGCCCCTGCGTGTGCGCAACGGCAAAAAGCTGCTGGAGCAGAACGCCGAGCTGCTGACTCGCCTTGAGCAACGCTATGGCGTGGACCGCCAGGTGCTGGTCGCGGTGTGGGGCATGGAAAGCAACTTCGGCCAGTTCCAGGGCAACAAGTCGGTGATCCGCTCGCTGGCCACTTTGGCCTATGAGGGCCGCCGCCCACAGTTCGCCCAGGACCAGCTGATTGCCGCGCTGCAGATCATCCAGCACGGAGACATCCAGCCTGAAGCCATGCGTGGCTCGTGGGCCGGCGCCATGGGCCAGACCCAGTTCATCCCGACCACCTACAACACCCATGCCGTGGACTTCGACGGCGATGGCCGCCGCGACATCTGGAACAGCACACCAGACGCCCTGGCCTCAACAGCGCACTACCTGCAAAGTTCGGGCTGGAAACGCGGCCAACCGTGGGGCTTCGAGGTACAGGTGCCGGCCGGCTTCGACTTCTGGCAGGCCGATGGTGCACTGCGCAAACCGGTGAGTGAATGGCTGGCGATGGGCGTGAAACTGCCAGCGGGTACCCAGCTGCCGCCAGGTAGCAACCAGCTGTCTGCCGCCCTGCTGCTGCCGGCCGGTGCACGCGGCCCGGCGTTCCTGGTGCTGGACAACTTCCGCGCCATCCTCAAGTACAACAACTCGTCGTCCTATGCCCTGGCGGTGAGCCTGCTCGGGGATCGCTTCAGCGGCTGGGGCTTCATTGCCGGCAGCTGGCCGAAAGAGGACCTGCCGCTCAGCCGCAGCGAGCGCATGGAGTTGCAGAACCTGTTGAACAGCCGCGGGCATGATGCGGGTAATGCCGATGGCATTATCGGGGCCAATACCCGCAAGGCGATCCGCAATGCCCAGCAAGGGCTGGGCTGGCCGGCGGATGGCTACCCGACCCATAAGCTGCTTGAGAGCCTGCGGCAGCAGTAAGCATTTCGGGGCCGCTGCGCGGCCCCGGTAATCTCACACCCTGAACAGATCCTGCTCCAGCACCAGTGTTTGCTGAACACTGTCCAGCCTCACCCGAGCCCCCAGGGGCAAGCAGACATTCGGGTCGCAGTGCCCGCTGCGCCAACCCGCCAGCACCGGCACACCCAACGGTGCAAACGTATCCTCCAGCAACGGCGTCAGCGCCGCTGTGGTAATCCCGGCAAAGTCGCCCACCAACACGCCTTTGATCCCCTCCAGCTTGCCTGCCAGGCGTAACTGGGTCAGCAGCCGATCCACCCTGTACAACGGCTCGTTGACGTCCTCGATGAACAGGATGCAGCCCTGGGTATCCAGCTCGGCAAGGGTCCCCATGGTCGCCCCCAGCATCGACAGGTTGCCACCCAGCAGCGGTCCGCTGGCCACCCCCGGCAGCACACAGTCCAATGCGAAGCCCGCCGGGTGCGCGACCTGCTCGCCTGCCCTCACATGCCCACCCAGTTGCGCCAGCAACGACGACTCGGTCGGTGGCAACTTGGCCCCCAACAGGTCGGCATTGAGCATCCCCCCATGGAAGGTCAGCAGCCCGGCATGCCGGTAGATCGCCGTATGCAGCGCGGTGATGTCGCTGTAGCCGATCAGCGGCTTGGGGTTGCGCCGGATCAGTTCAAAGTCGAGCTGGTCAAGCAGGCGCATGCTGCCGTAGCCCCCACGCATGCACAGAATGGCGTCCATGGCCGGATCGGCAAACGCTGCATGCAAGTCCTGCAGGCGCTGCTGGTCCGGCCCCGCCAGGTAGCCCTGCGCCTGCAGGGCACCCGGGTAGATACGGCACCGGTAGCCGCGGTCAACGAACCACTGGCTAACCTTCTGCGCATCAAGCCGCGCCGCGCCCGCCGGGGCGACAATGGCAAAACATGCGTTGGCCGGCAGCGCGGCTGGCAGGGTGGGTTGGAAGGTTTTGGCGCAATACATCGCGACTCCTTGCAGCGCATGGGACACAAACAAAAATGCCGATGCCGCCCTTGGGCGCGCATCGGCATCTGTGGCTCTGCTCTAGGCTAGCGCATAGCTCAGAGCTTGATCTTGGCTTCGTGGGCCTGCTGGTCGGCGTGGTACGAAGAACGCACCAGCGGGCCAGAGGCAACGTTCTTGAAGCCCATCTTGTAACCTTCCTCGGCGAACCAGGCAAAGGTGTCCGGGTGAACGAAACGCTGCACCGGCAAGTGGCTACGCGACGGCTGCAGGTACTGGCCAAGGGTGAGCATGTCGATGTCATGCTCGCGCATGCGATGCATCACTTCGATCACTTCCTCGTCGGTTTCGCCCAGGCCGAGCATCAGGCCGGACTTGGTCGGTACGTGTGGCACCAGCTGCTTGAATTTCTGCAGCAAGTCCAGCGACCAGTCATAGTCCGAGCCCGGGCGCGCGGCCTTGTACAGGCGCGGTACGGTCTCGAGGTTGTGGTTGAACACATCTGGTGGCTCTTGCGCGGTGATTTCCAGGGCAACGTCCATACGGCCACGGTAGTCCGGCACCAAGGTCTCCAACTGCACGCCCGGCGACAGCGCGCGGATTTCCCGGATGCAGTCAGCAAAGTGCTGGGCACCGCCGTCACGCAGGTCGTCGCGGTCCACCGAGGTGATCACCACATACTTCAGGCGCAGGTCGGCAATGGCAACCGCCAGGTTTTTCGGCTCGTCCAGATCCAGCGGCTTCGGTCGGCCATGGCCAACGTCGCAGAACGGGCAACGACGGGTGCAGATGTCACCCATGATCATGAAGGTGGCGGTACCACCCGAGAAGCACTCGCCCAGGTTCGGGCAGGAGGCCTCTTCGCATACGCTGTGCAGTTTGTGCTTGCGCAGCAGTTGTTTGATGCGGTCTACCTCGGGCGACACTGGGATACGCACGCGAATCCAGTCGGGCTTCTTTGGCAGCTCATCGGTAGGGATGATCTTCACCGGGATGCGCGCGACTTTGTCGGCACCACGCAGCTTGACCCCAGCTTCCACCTTCTTCGGCGCTGGGCGCGGGGTGGCATCCTGGGTAGGTATCAGGTTCGGCACGGCTTCTTGCACAGTTGTCATATTCAGTCGATTCCGCCCGTGAGGGTCGTCTGCTCAGCGTAGTCGAGGTGCTTGACCAGCTGTCCGCGCAGCCTTGTCCTGACCTCGTCGAGTTCGATCGGACCTGCCAGATCGCGCAGCTGGGTCATCGCCAGCCCCGCATAGCCGCAGGGGTTGATTCGGCGGAATGGCGCAAGGTCCATGTCCACGTTCAGGGCAAGGCCGTGAAACGAACGGCCGTTGCGAATTCGCAGGCCGAGGGAGGCGATTTTCGCTCCGTCGACATAGACACCCGGGGCATCGGGCTTGGCAGACGCCTGAACAGCATAGCTGGCGAGCAGGTCGATGAGGGCCAGCTCGATACGGCTGACCAGCTCACGCACGCCAAAGCCCAGCCGGCGCACATCCAGCAGCAGGTAGGCCACCAGCTGCCCGGGGCCATGGTAGGTGACCTGGCCGCCGCGGTCGGTCTGCACCACCGGGATGTCGCCCGGCACCAGCAGGTGCTCGGCCTTGCCGGCCTGCCCCTGGGTGAAGACCGCAGGGTGCTCGACCAGCCAGATTTCATCCTGGCTGTCCGGGCTGCGCTGCTCGGTAAAACGACGCATGGCCTCCAGCACCGGTTCATAGGGCTGCAGGCCAAGCTCGCGAAAACCGAGGCAGGCGGACATCAAAGCACCATTTTCACGATGCCGGTAGCGCGCAGGGCGCTGTTGATATCGTGCAACTGGTTCTCGCTTTCGGCAACGATGTGCAATTGCACGGTGGTGTACTTGCCTTCCTTGCTTTGGCGTTCGGCCAGGGTGGAAAGGTCGACTTTGGCGTGCTTGCTGAGAATCTCGATGACCGTGTCCTTGAAACCGACAACGGTGTCACCGATGACCTTGATCGGGTAATCGTCGCAAGGGAATTCGATCTTGTGCGACTTGACGTCTGGTTCGCTCATGGCGGAAACGGCCTCGTAAGCCGTGGCAACAACAACACCCCCGCGGTAGGCGCGGGGGCATGCAGGTCACGTATCAGTTGAACAACCCGTAGAAGAATAGACGGATGCTATCCCACATACGGCGGAAGAAACCACCTTCCTCGACGCCATCAAGGGCAATCAGGTCGGCGCTGTGAACCACTTTCTCGTCCAGTTTGACTTCCACTTTGCCGATCACGTCACCTTTGGCGATCGGTGCGGTGAGCTGCGGGTTCATGGTCATCGAAGCCTGCAGGCGCTTCAATTGGCCTTTAGGCATAGTCATGGTCAGGTCGTCAGCCAGGCCAGCCTTGATCTGGCTGGTAGCGCCCTTCCAGACCGGGGCCTGGGTCAGCTCGGTGCCCTTCTGGTAGAAGGTCTGGGTTTCGAAGAAGCGGAAACCGTAGGTCAGCAGCTTCTGGGTTTCGGCAGCACGCGATTGTTC
The DNA here is from genome assembly GCF_058782925.1 of Pseudomonas sp. FW305-E2. Taxonomy (NCBI): domain Bacteria; kingdom Pseudomonadati; phylum Pseudomonadota; class Gammaproteobacteria; order Pseudomonadales; family Pseudomonadaceae; genus Pseudomonas; species Pseudomonas sp. FW305-E2. The sequence continues at coordinate 55,947 of NZ_JBYSYE010000003.1, forward strand.
GCTGTTGGTACCGAACACCACGGCGATCAGGCGCTGGCCGTCACGAACGGCCGAAGCCACCATGCAGTAGCCGGCTTCGTCGGTGTGACCGGTTTTCAGGCCATCGACGGTCTTGTCGCGCCACAGCAGCAGGTTGCGGTTAGGCTGCTTGATGTTGTTCCAGAAAAACTCTTTCTGCGAGTAGATGGCGTAGTGGGCCGGGTCGACATTGATGATCGCACGGGCCAGGGTTGCCATGTCGTGCGCCGACGAGTAGTGCTCGGGGTTCGGCAGGCCGGTCGGGTTCATGAAGTGGCTGTTGGTCATGCCCAGGTCGGCAGCCGTCTTGTTCATCATGTCGGCAAAGGCGTCTTCGCTGCCGGCGATGTGCTCGGCCAAGGCGACCGAGGCGTCGTTACCGGACTGGATGATGATGCCGTGCAGCAGGTCGCTGACCGTGACCTGGCTGCCAACCTTGATGAACATGCGCGAACCGCCGGTACGCCATGCGTTTTCGCTGACAGTAACCGGGTCGCTTTCACCGATCTGGCCGCGGCGGATGTCCAGGGTGGCGATGTAGGCGGTCATCAGCTTGGTCAGGCTGGCTGGCGGCAGGCGCTCGTCACCGTTGTTCTCGACCAGCACGTTGCCGCTGGACGCGTCCATGAGTACGTAGGACTTGGCTGCCAGTTGGGGTGGCGCAGGCGTCATCTGCTCCGCCGCGAAGGCGGCAGGCGTGATCAGCAGCAGTACAGGCAGGCAAAGTCGTTTGGCAAGGTTGGTGATGTTCATCCGTCTCTCGAAAATCGCTAATGGTCTGAGATGTTCCCTGGGCAAGATCATGTGCCCAGCGCCAGTCAGTCTAGTTTTATGGCCGTTGGCCTGGCCCGCGGACGTGCGGCTTTATGTCGCTGCGGGCAAAAGCGGTCATTGTACATGGCCGCGACCGGCAATTCATGACAAAACCGATAGTTTGGTGTTGCCGTCTTCGCAGGCGCGCCCGCCCCCACAGTCAGTCTGCTGTGACCAGCTTTGCCTGCCCCAAGTTCGCCAGGCGAATGCTGTCCTGTGCTTGCTGGATCTCGCCCTGGCTGCCGATCGGCCCCAGGCGCACGCGGTGCAGGGTCTGCTGGTTACGCACGATCGAGCTGATGAACACGGGTGCATTGACCATGGTGCTGAGCTTGGCGCGCAGCAACTCGGCAGCGTCCGGGTTGGCGAACGCGCCTACCTGCAAGAAACTGCCACCGCTACCGCCAGGCACGTTATTGCCACCCACCTGCACCGGTACCACGGGCGCGGCGTGCTGCTGTGGCGGCGGGGTCCATTGCTCGACACGCCCGGTACTGGCCGGTATTGCCTGGGTCTGGGCCACTTGCGGCTCTTTCAGCACCATAGGTGGGGTCTGGCCACGCTGGGCCCACCACTGCTGCGGGTCGATGCCCTCGACGCGCACGTGCGCGGTACCGATCTCGGCATAACCGAGCTTTTTTGCCGCAGCATAGGACAAATCAATGATGCGGTCGGAATAGAACGGGCCACGGTCGTTGACCCGCAGGATCACGCTGCGGTTATTGGCGAGGTTGGTCACCTTGACGTAGGCCGGCAGAGGCAGGGTCTTGTGAGCCGCGCTCATGCCATACAGGTCGTACAGTTCGCCATTGGCGGTGTTCTGCCCATGGAACTTGGTGCCGTACCACGACGCCGTACCCTCGGCGCGGTAGTTGCGCGAGTCCTGCATCGGGTAGTAGGTCTTGCCAAGCACCGTGTACGGGTTGGCCTTGTAGTTACCGGTGTGCACGGTCGGGGTGGCATCGGGGATCTTGTTCACATCCACGTCCCACCACGGTGCGCCGTCCTTGTGCGCCCGGTTGATGTCCAGGCCCGGCTGGCTGCGCACGACGTTACCACTGCTTTTCGGGGCCGGGCGGTTGGAAGAGCAGCTGGCCAGCGCCACACCGACGGCGAGGCAGGTGAGCAGCTTGAAAGCGTTGCCAGAGATGATTGCGCGCATTACTTGACGCCCCGTACTTGAACCAGCTGTTCCGCAAGCTGATGTACCGCCATGGCATACATCACACTGCGGTTGTAGCGAGTGATCGCGTAGAAGTTCTTCAGGCCCATCCAGTACTCGGGGCCGCTCTCGCCCTCGAGACGGAAGGCGGTAACCGGCAGATCATCGCGCAGCGAATCATGAACCGACCAGCCAAGCGTACGCAACTCCCCTACCGTTTTCACCGGCTCGATGCCGGTGGTCAGCCCTTCGTCGGCGCGCATGCCTTCCACCCAGGCGCGGCTGACCACACCCTCGCCGGCCACCCAGCCGTGGCGCTTGAAGTAGCTGGCCACACTGCCGATGGCATCGTCAGGGTTGTTCCAGATATTGATGTGGCCGTCCCCGTCGAAGTCCACCGCGTAGTTGCGGAAGCTGCTTGGCATGAACTGCGGCAGCCCCATGGCGCCAGCGTACGAGCCCTTGAGCGTCAAGGGGTCGAGCTGCTCATCCCGGGCCAGCAGCAGGAACTCACGCAGCTCCTTGCGGAAGAACTCGGCCCGTGGCGGGTAGTCGAAGCCCAGCGTCGACAGGGCGTCGATCACCCGGTAGTTGCCGGTATTGCGGCCAAAAAAGGTTTCCACGCCAATGATTGCGACAATGTACTGCGCAGGTACGCCGTACTCCTGCTCGGCACGTGCCAACACAGCCTCGTGCTGACGCCAGAAATCCACACCGCGAGCGATACGTGCATCGGTGATGAACATCGGCCGATAGTCCTTCCACGGTTTGACCCGCTCGGCCGGGCGCGATATGGCGTCGAGGATCGACTGCTTGCGCTGTACCTCACGGAACACACCCATCAGTTGCTCAGGCGCAAAACCATAGTCGCGGCTCATTTCGCCAACGAACGCGGCTACCTGGGGCGAGCCGTCGTATTCGCCGGCATGGGCCAGCTGTACAGCGCCGAACAGGCCCACCGCACCGATCCAAGGCGCACAACGGGCAGCCCAGTTACGCACTGCTTGCATGAAATTGTTCACCTTATTCAAACCTGCGCGATCCATTTGCGGTGCGTATGGATCGACATCAAAACGCCAAACGCTGACAGCAGCGTCACCAACGATGTTCCGCCATAGCTGATGAAAGGTAGCGGCACGCCCACCACGGGCAGAAGGCCGCTTACCATTCCGATATTGACGAACACGTATACAAAAAAAGTCATGGTCAGGCTGCCCGCAAGCAGCTTGCCGAACAGGGTCTGCGCCTGGGCGGTGATCACCAGACCACGGCCGATCAGCAGCAGGTAGACAATCAGCAGCAGGCAGATGCCAACCAGGCCGAACTCCTCGCCGAGCACGGCGATGATGAAGTCGGTGTGGCTTTCCGGCAAAAAGTCCAGGTGCGACTGCGTGCCAAGCAGCCAGCCTTTGCCAAACACCCCGCCCGAGCCGATCGCCGCCTTGGACTGGATGATGTTCCAACCGGTGCCCAACGGGTCGCTTTCAGGGTCGAGGAAGGTCAATACCCGCTGCTTCTGGTAGTCGTGCATGACGAAGAACCACATGGCCACCGCGACGGGCACGGCTGCCGCCAGCACGCTGAGGATCCAGCGCCAGCGCAAGCCGCCCATGAACAGCACGAAGGCACCGGAGGCCAGGATCAGCAGCGCAGTCCCCAGGTCGGGCTGACGTACGATCAGCATGAACGGCACGCCGATCAGCACCAGGCTGATCGCCACGTGCTTCAAATGGGGCGGCAAGGTGCGCTTGGACAGGTACCAGGCGATGGTCGCCGGCATGATGATCTTCATGAATTCCGAGGGCTGGAAGCGGATCACCCCCGGAATGTTGATCCAGCGCGTGGCACCCATGGCGTTGTGGCCCATCACATCCACCACTACCAGCAACAGCACCCCGGCCAGGTAGGCCAGCGGCACCCAACGCGCCATGAAGCGCGGCTCCAGCTGGGCGATGACGAACATCGACACCAGACCGATGCCAAACGAGGTGGCTTGCTTGAGCAGCAGGTCCCAGTTCTTGCCACTGGCCGAATACAGTACGAACAGGCTGCCGGCCGCAAGGGTCAGCAGAATGATCAGCAAGGGGCCGTCGATATGAATGCGTTGCAGAAAGCTCGCACGCCGACGCATCACATCCTCGCTGGAGAGCATGCGATCGAAATTGTTCATCACAGGGCCGATTCCTGGGTAACGGTGGCGGGCGCGAACTCGGGTTTGAGCCGGCCGTTTTCGTCGAGCAGCCAGGCGTCCATGATCTGGCGAACCACCGGAGCGGCGACACCCGAGCCGGACTCACCGTTCTCGACCATCACCGAAACCACGATTTTCGGGGCTTCGGCTGGGGCAAACGCGACGAACAAGGCATGGTCGCGGTGGCGCTCCTGGAGTTTGTTGCGGTCATACTTCTCGCCCTGCTTGATCGCCACCACCTGGGCGGTGCCGCTCTTGCCGGCAATGCGGTACTGGGCACCGGCTGCTGCCTTGCGCGCGGTACCGCGGGCGTTGTGCATCACCTGTTCCATGCCATGGGTGACCTTGGCCCAGTCGGACTTGTCACGCAGCACGATGTCTTCCATGGGGTTGTCGTCCACCGGCGGCAGGCCTTCGATGGTCTTGGCCAGGTGTGGGCGGTTCCACACACCTTTGTTGGCGATCAGTGCAGTGGCCTGGGCCAGTTGCAGCGGCGTAGCCTGCATATAGCCCTGGCCGATGCCGAGAATCAGGGTTTCGCCAGGGAACCAGGCCTGGCGACGGGTGGCACGCTTCCATTCGCGCGACGGCATCAACCCGGCAGATTCCTCGAACATATCGAGGGAAACCCGCTGGCCGATACCGAACTTGTTCATGTAGCTGGACAACCGATCGATGCCCATCTTGTGCGCAAGGTCATAGAAGTAGGTGTCGTTCGAGCGCATGATGGCGGTGTCCAGGTCGACCCAGCCATCACCGGAACGGTTCCAGTTACGGTATTTATGGTCGTAGTTGGGCAACTGGTAGTAGCCAGGGTCGAACACCCTGCTGCTGGCATTCACGACGCCACTGTCCAGACCGGCAATAGCCACCGCCGGCTTGATGGTCGACCCCGGCGGGTACAGGCCACGCAGCACGCGGTTGAACAGCGGCCGATCGATCGAATCGCGCAATTCGGCATAGGCCTTGAAGCTGATGCCGGTGACGAACAGGTTGGGGTCGAAGCTAGGCTGACTCACCATCGCCAGTACCTCGCCGGTGCGCGGGTCGAGCGCAACCACTGCACCACGCCGGCCTCCCAGGGCGGCTTCAGCGGCCTCCTGCAGCTTGATGTCCAGGCTCAGCACAATGTCCTTGCCCGGCTTCGGGTCGGTGCGCTTGAGCACCCGCAGCACACGGCCACGGGCGTTGGTCTCGACTTCCTCGTAACCCACCTGACCGTGCAGGGCGGCCTCGTAGAAGCGCTCGATGCCGGTCTTGCCGATATGGTGGGTACCGCTGTAGTTCACCGGGTCGAGCGTTTTCAGCTCTTTCTCGTTGATCCGCCCTACATAACCCACCGAATGGGCAAAATGCGCACCCTGCGGGTAATGCCGCACCAGCTGGGCCACCACCTCGACACCCGGCAGGCGGAACTGGTTTACCGCCACGCGGGCAATCTGCTCTTCGTTGAGCTCGAACAGAATCGGCACCGGCTCGAATGGCCGGCGGCCTTGGCGCATGCGCTTCTCGAACAGGGCACGGTCGTCAGCGGTGAGCTCAAGCACTTCGACGATGGTATCCAGCACTTCCTGCCAGTTACCCGCACGTTCGCGGGTCATCGACAGGCTGAAGCTGGGCCGGTTGTCGGCAACGATCACCCCGTTGCGGTCGAAGATCAACCCGCGGGTCGGCGGGATCGGCTGCACATGCACCCGGTTGTTCTCCGACAGCGTGGAGTGGTAGTCGTACTGGATGATCTGCAGGTAGTACAGCCGTGCGATCAACACGCAGACAAGCAGCATGATCGCCACTGCGCCGACCACGACGCGGTTGCGCACCAGGCGGGCGTCTTTCTCGTGGTCCTTGAGACGGATCGGCTGCGACATCGGACTGCTTACAGGCTCATTTGTGGTAAGGGTGCCCGGACAACACGGTCCAGGCGCGGTAGATCTGCTCGCCGATGAGTATCCTTACCAACGGGTGCGGCAACGTCAGCGGCGACAGCGACCAACGTTGCTCGGCGCGCGCGCAAACCTCAGGCGCCAGGCCCTCCGGGCCGCCCACCATCAAATTCACCGTGCGCGCATCCAGGCGCCAGCGGTCCAGCTCGGTGGCCAGCTGCTCGGTACTCCAGGGCTTGCCATGGACCTCGAGGGTGACAATGCGTTCCCCAGGCTGCACCTTGCTCAGCATGGCTTCGCCCTCCTGACGGATCAGGCGGGCGACGTCGGCATTCTTGCCACGGGTATTCAGCGGGATTTCCACCAGCTCCAGCGACAGCTCGGCGGGCAGGCGCTTGGCATATTCATGCCAGCCTTCCTCGACCCACTTCGGCATGCGCGAGCCGACCGCAATCAGGCGCAGACGCACAGCGCTTTCCTTATTCGCGGTCTTTGAGCTTGTCGGAGTACTCGTGGGCATGGTCCGGGCTGTGGTGCTTGCCATCGGCGGCACGGCTTTGCTCGGCACCCTGCCACAGGCGCTCAAGGTCGTAGAACTGGCGGGCAGCGGCGGTCATCATGTGCACGATGACGTCGTTCAGGTCCAGCAGCACCCAGTCGCTGTCGCCCTTGCCTTCTTCACCCAGTGGCTGGGCGCCCTTGGCCTTGACGGCTTCACGGACCTTTTCGGCCATCGCGTTGATCTGGCGGTTGGAGGTACCGGTGGCAATGATCATGTAGTCGGTCAGGCTGTGCTTCTCGCGCACGTCGATGACCTGGATGTCCTGGGCCTTGACGTCTTCCAGCGCTGCCTTGGTCACTGCGACCAGTTCTTCGCCGTAAATTTTCTGCTTGGTCATATAAAACTCGTTCAACTCGTTGGATGAGGCGCCAGAGGCACCGTCAGTTGGGCGCACGATACAGTTCGTGCGCCTCGATATAGGCCAGTACGGCGTCCGGCACCAGGAACCTCACCGATTTGCCGCTGGCCAGCAGCTGTCGGATCTGTGTAGCCGACACCGCAAGCGGCGTCTGCCAGACGAACGAAATATTTCCCGCCGGGCCGGACATGGCGGTGGGATCGCTCTCCGAGCGCGCAGCCAACAGGTTGCGCAACTCGTCAGGGGGTTCTACGTCGGCATCCGGACGTTGCAGTACCAGGATGTGACAGTGTTGCAGCAATTCTTCCCAGCGATGCCAGGCGGGCAGACCACAAAAGGCATCCCAACCCAGCACCAGGAACAACTGGTCGTTGCCGGACAGTTCGGCGCGGATCGATTCCAGCGTATCGATGGTGTACGACGGCTTGTCACGTTCCAGCTCGCGGGCATCGACGCTCAGGCAAGCGACGCCCTGCACCGCTTCACGGACCATGGCCAGGCGATCCTGCGCGGCCACCTGTGGCGTGTCGCGGTGCGGCGGCCGGGCATTGGGCAACAGGCGTAGCTCATCCAGCCCCATGAACTCGGCCACTTCCAGCGCGCTGCGCAAGTGGCCGATATGCACGGGGTCGAAGGTACCACCTAGAATGCCGATACGCCGGACTGCCTGGGCCTTGCTCAACTCAGCAGGACCCCTGGCCGCGCAACTGGCCATCGCCGATCACCACGTACTTCTCGCAGGTCAGGCCTTCCAGACCGACAGGGCCGCGGGCATGCAGCTTGTCGGTGGAAATACCGATTTCCGCACCCAGGCCGTACTCGAAGCCATCGGCAAAGCAGGTCGGGGTGTTGAGCATGACCGACGCCGAATCGACCTCAGCCATGAACTGACGGGCTTCACCCTGGTGTTCGCTGATGATCGAGTCGGTGTGGTGCGAGCCATAGTGATTGATGTGCTCGATGGCCTGGTTCAGGCCGTCGACCACGCGAATCGACAGGATCGCATCGAGGTATTCCGTGTGCCAGTCGGCTTCGGTGGCCGGTTTGGCGCTGATGATAGCCTGGGTACGCTCGCAACCGCGCAGCTCCACGCCCTTCTCCACGAAGCGGCGGGCCATTTCTGGCAAAAAGCGCTCAGCCACTTGCTGGTCGACCAGCAGCGTTTCCATGGCACCGCAGATGCCGTAGCGGTAGGTCTTGGCGTTGAAAGCCACATTCCAGGCCTTGTCCAGGTCGGCATGCTGGCTGACATAGATGTGGCAGATGCCGTCCAGGTGCTTGATCACCGGCACGCGGGCATCGCGGCTGATGCGCTCGATCAGGCCACGGCCTCCGCGCGGTACGATGACATCGACGAATTCCGGCATGCTGATCAGCGCGCCCACGGCTTCGCGGTCGGTGGTTTCGACCACCTGCACCACCGCCGCCGGCAGGCCGGCTTCGGCCAGGCCACGCTGAATGCAGGTGGCAATGGCGCGGTTGGAGTGTATGGCTTCGGAACCGCCCCGCAGGATGGTTGCATTGCCCGACTTGAGGCACAGGCTGGCGGCATCAATGGTCACGTTCGGACGCGATTCATAGATGATCCCGATCACCCCCAGCGGGGTACGCATCTTGCCTACCTGAATGCCCGATGGACGGTAGCTCATGTCGCGGATGGCACCGACCGGGTCCGGCAGGCTGGCCACCTGGCGCAAGCCGGTGATCATGCCGTCGATACGCGCCGGGGTCAGTGCCAGACGGTCGAGCAGTGCGGGCTCCAGGCCACTGGCGCGGCCGGCGGCCAGGTCCAGTTCGTTGGCAGCGGCGAGTTCGGCACGGGCAGCGTCCAACGCGTCGGCGGCGGCTTGCAGGGCGCGGTTCTTCTGCGCGGTGCTGGCACGGCCAATCACCCGGGAAGCCTCACGGGCAGCGCGACCCAGGCGGGTCATATAGTCAAGAACGGACTCAGTCATGGGTTCGGTGTCTTGGCGAAGGGGAAATCGGCTGATTATAACTGCCGCGCAGGTGTACGCCCAGCGGCGGGTGGCGGATGGTAGAAAATGGATGGGTCAATGTGTAGGAAAGATGTAACCGGGGTTATCGAGATTTCCATCGCCTGTTGCGGCCCTTTCGCGGCCGCGCCCGCTCCCACAGGGATTTTACAAGGCCTGGACCTATGCACCACCAGTGGGAGCGGGCATGCCCGCGAAAGGGCCGGCATTGCCAACATCACCCTCCAATTCAGCCTCGATTAAGCCATTCATTGCTATCATCCCCGCCTCTCCAGCCACGAACTGCCCGCATGCCAGCCCTGCCCGACAGCTTTTTCGACCGCGACGCCCAGACCCTGGCCAAGGCCCTGCTGGGCAAGGTCATCCGTCACCGCCACGGCGACCTGTGGCTGGCCGCGCGGATCATCGAGACCGAGGCCTACTACCTTTCCGACAAAGGTAGCCACGCTTCGCTCGGCTACACCGAAAAACGCAAGGCGCTATTCCTGGATGGGGGGCATATCTACATGTACTACGCCCGCGGCGGCGACTCGCTGAACTTCAGCGCCCACGGGCCGGGCAACGCGGTGCTGATCAAGTCTGCCTATCCTTGGCAGGACATCCTCTCGGGGCCCGACAGCCTGGCGCAGATGCAACTGAACAACCCCGATGCAAGCGGCAATATCCGCCCGCAAGAGCGTCTGTGCGCCGGCCAGACCCTGCTTTGCCGGGCCCTGGGCCTGAAAGTGCCGCATTGGGACGCCCAGCGTTTCGACGCCGAACGCCTGTACGTCGAGGACTGCGGCAACGCCGTGCCCCGGGTGATCCAGGCCGCTCGCCTGGGCATTCCGCACGGGCGCGACGAGCACCTGCCGTACCGCTTCGTCGATGCCGGGTACGCCCGTTTCTGCACACGGAACCCGTTACGCCGCGGCCAAGTCGAAGGCCGTGATTTCTTCATTCTCGAACAAGGAAGCTGAACATGGGCCAATGGCTCGACAGCCTGACCGGCTGGCTCAGCGCCAACCCGCAGTGGCTTGGCCTGGCGATTTTCCTGGTGGCCTGCATCGAATGCCTGGCCATCGCCGGCATTATCGTGCCGGGCACCGTACTGCTGTTCGCCGTTGCGGTACTGGCCGGCAGTGGCACGTTCAGCCTGGGCGAAACGCTGCTCCTCGGCTTTCTCGGCGGCCTGCTGGGCGACGCCTTGTCTTACGCAGTGGGCAAGTACTTCCACCAGAACATTCGCCGGCTGCCGCTGCTACGTCACCATCCGGAATGGATCGGCAGCGCCGAAAGCTACTTCCAGCGTTATGGCATCGCCAGCCTGCTGGTAGGCCGTTTCATCGGCCCGCTGCGGCCGATGCTGCCAATGGTCGCCGGCATGTTCGACATGCCCCTGCCGCGCTTCATCGCCGTCAGCCTGCTGGCGGGTGCCGGCTGGTCGGTCGCCTACCTACTGCCCGGCTGGGCCACCGGCGCCGCCATGCGCCTGCCCCTGCCGGAAGGCTTCTGGCTGGACGCCGGGATCATCGCCGGCGCCCTCGCGGTGCTGATCGGCCTGAGCCTGAATACCAGCCTGCGTGACCAGCGCCACGGCACCCGGCTGGTTGCCGCGCTCAGCTTCATCACCCTGGCCGGTGTATTCCTCGGCTGGCCCTACCTCCATGAGTTCGACCAAGGCGTGATGACACTGGTCCAGGAGCATCGCAGCCAGGCCATCGACAGCACCGTGGTGCTGGTGACACGGCTAGGCGATTTCCGCACCCAGTTGTTCCTCGGCGGCCTGCTGACCGGCCTGCTGCTGCTTGCCCGTCAGTGGCGACACGCATTTTTCGCGGCGGGCGCGTTGATGGGCACGGCGATCGCCAACGGCACACTGAAATGGCTATTTGCCCGGGCCAGGCCGGAAGTACTGACCGACCCACTGACCAGCTACAGCATGCCCAGCGGGCACAGCTCGGCATCGTTCGCGTTCTTCCTGGTCATGGCCGTGCTGGCAGGGCGTGGCCAGCCACCACGGATGCGCCTGACCTGGGTGATGCTGGGGTGCATTCCGGCACTGGCGATTGCCCTGTCGAGGGTGTACCTGGGGGCGCACTGGCCAACCGATATCCTGGCTGGGGCCCTGCTGGCCTGTTGCGTATGCGCACTCAGCCTGACATTGGTGCAACGCCAGCAGACCCTGCCAGCCCTGCCGCTGCGGGTGTGGTGGCTGGTGTTGCCGGCATGCGTGGCGCTGCTGGCGTTCTTCGCCATGCATGCGTTGCCGCAGGCGTTGGTCAGGTATCAGTATTGATGTTGCCTGTGCCGGCCTATTCGCGGGTGAGCCCGCTCCTACACTGGGTATCGCGCTTGTTGTAGGAGAGGGTTTACCCGCGAATAGGCCGGCACAGGCAATGCAGAACCATCAGGCGAACAACTCACCCTGAATCCGCTCCAGCAGCTTCTGGATTTCCCCCAGCCGCTGCTGCGGCGAATCGAGGGTCAGCAGGTCCAGCTTGTCCTCTTCCATGAACGGCAACAGATACGCCAGCTGATTGGCCAGCGCCTGACGCCCGTCCACCGGGCGCGGCATGCCCAGCGCTTCGACCATGGGGTGCTCACCCAGGGCCACCAGCAGCGCCAATAGGTCGTCATCGGCTTCCAGCAATGGGCTGTCTGCCTGCTCCGGCAGCCATTGCACCTGGCCCACCAGCAGCTGGTCCTTCTGCACCTCGGAGCTTTCCAGATTGAAGCGCCGCACGCCCTCGACGCGAATGCCCAGCAAGCCGTTATCCTGCTGCACGAAGTCGCGGATCACCGCTTCACAGCCGATCGAGGCGACCACCGGCGGCGCCTTGCCGACTTGTTCGCCCTCAAGGATGCACACCACCCCAAATCCTTCGCCCTGCTTCATGCAGCGCCCGATCATGTCCAGGTAGCGCGCCTCGAAAATCTGCAAATCGAGAAAGCAGCCAGGAAACAGCACGGTATTGAGCGGAAACAGCGGTAGCGTCATCACAATTCCTCAAGCCACCAGGCTGACTGCCAGCGGCAGGAACACCGCTGTAGCCACTCCCATCAGGCTCATCGCCAGCGCGGCAAAGGCGCCGCATTCGTCACTTTCCTGCAGGGCCACCGAAGTGCCGACTGCGTGTGCGGTCACGCCCAGCGACATGCCGCGCGCCTCAGGGCTGTGCACGCCGAAGCGGCTCAGCAATGCCGGGCCGAAGATCGCCCCAATCACCCCGGTAATCAACACGAACACTGCCGCCAGGGCCGCCACGCCGCCAATCTGCTCAGCCACCAGCATGGCGATCGGCGAGGTGACGGACTTCGGCGCCATGGTCATCAGGATCATGTGCTCGGCACCGAACCACCAGCCCAGCACCAGGCAGCAGAGCGTGGCGAACAGGCCTCCGACTACCAGCGTAGTAAATGTAGGCCAGAACAGCTGACGGATACGCCGCAGGTTGAGGTAGAGCGGCACAGCCAGGGCCACCGTAGCGGGCCCCAGCAGGATGTTCATGATTTCGGTGCTTTTGCGGTATTCGCTGTAATCGATACCGCACAGCAGCAACACACCGATCACCAGCAGCATCGACACCAGTACAGGTTGCAGGAAGATCCAGCGGGTTTTCTCGTAGGCTGCCAGCACTACCTGATAGGCCCCCAGCGTGATGCCAATACCGAACAATGGGTGGTGAATGACCGCATCGAGTGCGCCCTGCCAGTCGAGCATCATGGCTGCTCCTCACGCTTGCCCTGGCGCTGGATGAGCTTTTGCATCAGCACACCGACGAACACCAGGGTCAACAGACAGGAGATCAGCAAGGCCCCGACAATCGCCCAGAAGTCGGCGGCAATGTCCTTGGCATATACCATCACCCCGACTGCCGGCGGTACCAGCAGCAGCGGGAGATAGCGCAGCAAGCTGCTGGCGGCCTCGTTCAGCGGCTTGCCGACCTCACCGCGAGCCATGAGAAAGAGCAGCAACAACAACAGGCCGATGATCGGCCCGGGCAAAAACGGCACAAACAGGTGATTGATCGCCGTCCCCAGCAGCTGGAACAGCACCAGCCAGGTCAAACCACGCAACAGCATAAGCATCTCCCTCGGGCATGGCCGCCATTATAAGCACGCACAGCTTCAGACCGATATTCGCCGAAAAGCGGGCAACTTGACTGAAACGGTTCGCCGTGCTGATCTTGTACTTTCGTACCAACTGACAACCCGGAGAGTCCGCGATGCCCCATGTACCGGTTACAGAGCTTTCGCAGTACGTTGGCAAGGAGCTGGGCCACTCGGAGTGGTTGAAGATCGACCAGCAGCGCATCAACCTGTTCGCCGAGGCGACCGGCGACTTCCAGTTCATCCATGTCGACCCTGAGAAGGCAGCAAAAACCCCGTTTGGCGGCACGATTGCCCATGGGTTCCTGACCTTGTCGCTGATCCCCAAGCTGATCGAGGACATCCTCGTTCTGCCGCAAGGGCTGAAGATGGTGGTGAACTACGGGCTGGACAGCGTGCGCTTCATTCAGCCGGTAAAGGTCGACAGCCGGGTTCGGCTGAAGGTAAAGCTGGGCGAGGTGACCGAGAAAAAACCGGGGCAGTGGCTACTCAAGGCGATTGCCACGCTGGAGATCGAGGGTGAAGAGAAGCCTGCTTATATAGCCGAGTCGCTGTCGCTCTGTTTTGTCTGATACATGCCCGGGGGCTGCAGTGCAGCCCCCGATCCACAAATCCCCCGCACTCGCGTAAACTGCCAGCCTTCGCGCAGCCTAGGGCTGCCCCTGTCGATTTATCAAAGGTGCCCGCCATGCCCTGGCTGCAAGTACGCCTGGCCATCAGCCCGGAACAAGCCGAAACCTATGAAGATGCGCTGCTTGAAGTAGGCGCCGTCTCGGTCACGTTCATGGATGCCGAAGATCAACCGATCTTCGAACCAGACCTCAACACCACTCCGCTGTGGTCGCACACTCACCTGCTGGCGCTGTTCGAGGCCGATGCCGACCCTGAACAGGTGTTCGCCCACCTGCGCCTGCTGACCGGCGCCGAGCTGCCCGAGCACCAGGCCGAGGTGATCGAGGACCAGGACTGGGAGCGCAGCTGGATGGACAACTTCCAGCCGATGCGCTTCGGCCGACGCCTGTGGATCGTGCCCAGCTGGCACGATGCCCCGGAAAAGGACGCCGTGAACCTGCTGCTCGACCCGGGCCTGGCCTTTGGCACCGGCACCCACCCCACCACGGCCCTGTGCCTGGAATGGCTCGACGGCCAGCAGCTTGAAGGCACCCAGGTGCTGGACTTTGGCTGCGGTTCGGGCATCCTGGCCATCGCTGCGCTGCTGCTGGGCGCCCGCGAAGCGGTAGGCACCGACATCGACGTGCAGGCCATCGAGGCTTCGCGCGACAACGCCCAACGCAACGGCATTGCCGACGAGAAACTGGCGCTGTACCTGCCCGAACACATGCCGGCGATGCAGGCCGACGTGCTGGTTGCCAACATCCTCGCCGGCCCGCTGGTGTCGCTGGCGCCACAGTTGTCCGGCCTGGTTCGCCCAGGTGGCCTGCTGGCGCTGTCTGGCATCCTCGCCGAGCAAGGTGAAGACGTGGCCGCCGCTTATGCCGCCGACTTTGAACTGGACCCGATCGTCGTGCGCGACGGCTGGGTGCGCATCAGTGGTCGGCGTCGCTAAGCGGGCCTAGAATACTTTTCTGCACAGCTCCCGGATTGCCGCATGACCGACAGTTTCGTCACCCAGTGCCCGCATTGCCAGACCAGCTTTCGCGTCACCCACCACCAGTTGGGCGTGGCGCGTGGCGTGGTGCGCTGCGGTCACTGCCTGCAGGTATTCAATGCCGCCAAGCAGCTGCTGGAGCAAAACCGCGCCGCTACCACCAGCGCCCCCGTGGTGCCGGCACCGGTACCTGCAGTGCCTGCCGCGCCGCTGGCCGAGCCGGCGCAAGAGCCCGCCGACAGCGTACGCGGCACCCCTCCTGACCAGGACTGGGCGCTGACTGCCCAGGCGCTGGACGAGCTCGACCTCGACAAGGAACTGGAGCGCCTGGAGCGTCGCGGCCAACCGGCCCCGGCCCACCCGGCCAGCAAGGATGAGAAGCTGCAGGCACGGCGCGATGAACTTCACCCGGACGAACACGCAGAAGACCTTTTCGGTACGGCTACCGATGAGCCCTACGCGCCGCAGGAACCGGCAGAGCCTACCCCGGTGCTACTGGAACCGGAACCTTTGGAGCTGGACCTGGAGCCTGCCCCCGGCGAGCGTACCGAGCCTACCCTGGGCAGCAACCTTGACCTGGACATCGATGGCGAGCCGCCTGTGCACCGAGCGGCCGAACGCGATGACCAGCCCGCATTCAGCGAACCGCTGCGCATCAGCGATGACGAAACCCCGGAAAAAGGCCTGAGCGCCCGCGACGACGAACCACTGGCGCTGCGCCTGTCGGCGCACGACGACGAGCCCGTCGAGCCACTGCCCGGAGAGCGCCTGGAACCAGGCTTTGCTGGCAAGCCCGAGCGCCCCTCGCGCAAGGAGCCGCTGGTCGATGTGGTCGATGACCCGCTGCAGCTAGGCTGGGAAAAACCCGCACCCAACTGGGGCAAGCGCCTGCTGTGGGGCTTTCTGACCCTGCTGGCTGCCGGCCTGCTGGCGTTCCAGTACGTGTGGTTCCATTTCGACGAAATGGCCCGACAGGACCAGTATCGGCCGATTTTCCAGCAAATCTGCCCGATGATCGGTTGCCAAGTGCCTACCCGCGTCGATATTGCACGCATCAAGAGCAGCAATCTGGTGGTGCGCAGCCATCCGGACTTCAAGGGCGCACTCATTGTCGACGCGATCATCTACAACCGCGCACCGTTCGCCCAGCCATTCCCATTGCTGGAGCTGCGCTTCGCCGATCTCAATGGCCAACTGATCGCCAGCCGTCGCTTCAAGCCCAGCGAGTACCTGTCGGGGGAACTGGCAGGGCGCGGCGAAATGCCCAGCCAGACGCCAATCCACATTGCCCTGGACATCCTCGACCCTGGGCCGAAGGCCGTGAATTACAGCCTGAGCTTCCGTTCGCCGGAGTAGGCGACAAGCGGCCAGCAGCAAACGACAAGACAAGAAGCCCCAACCGCGACCGCTTTTCGTCCTGTCGCTTGCTGCTTGAAGCGCAAAGGCATAAGCCGACAACTGTTCAGATTTTATCCAAATCCATCTTTATCCAGTCATCGAGAGCGGGTATCATGCCAACCCTTTTTCGAACTCCAAGATTCGGCCCCACAACAGGGATCACCTATGTCGGCGGTACGCATCGGCCAATACACACTACGTAACAACCTGATCCTCGCGCCCATGGCCGGGGTCACGGACCAGCCTTTCCGTACACTTTGCCAGCGCCTGGGCGCCGGCATGGTGGTGTCGGAAATGGTAAGCAGCGACATGAGCCTGTGGAACAGCCGCAAGTCGAGCCTGCGCCGCATCCATGAAGGTGATCCCGAGCCACGCTCGGTGCAGATCGCCGGCGGTGATGCGCAGATGATGGCAGCGGCGGCAAAGGCCAATGTCGAAGCGGGTGCCCAGATCATCGACATCAACATGGGCTGCCCGGCAAAAAAAGTCTGCAACAAAGCCGCAGGCTCTGCTTTATTGAGAGATGAAGCCTTGGTCAGCGAGATCCTCCACGCCGTGGTCAGCGCTGTGGACGTACCGGTGACCCTGAAAATCCGCACCGGCTGGGACCGGGCGAACAAGAACGGCCTGAACGTGGCGAAGATTGCCGAACAGGCTGGCATCCAGGCGCTGGCGGTGCATGGCCGCACACGTGCCGACCTGTACACCGGCGAAGCCGAATACGACACCATCGCTGCCATCAAGCAGGCGGTGTCAATCCCGGTTTTTGCCAACGGCGATATCACCTCGCCAGAAAAGGCCCGGGCGGTGCTGGAAACCACCGGGGTCGATGGCCTGTTGATTGGCCGGGCTGCCCAAGGGCGGCCATGGATCTTTCGCGAGATCGAGCATTACCTGCGCACTGGCGAACATCTGCCAGCGCCGCAACTGGACGAAGTGGAACGCATCCTGCTGGAGCATCTGGCCGCGCTGCATGCCTTCTATGGCGATGTGATGGGCGTACGTATCGCCCGCAAGCACGTTGGCTGGTACCTGGCAACACGACCCGGCGGCAAGGAGTTTCGCGCCCGGTTCAACGCTTTGGAAGACACACAAGCGCAGTGCGCCAACGTTCGCGCGTTTTTCAGCGAACGTCGACAGAGCCTTGAGACAGAGGACGGACAAGGGGTGGCCGCATGACGATGATGACCGAGAATTTTGTGAGTGGAACAACGCCCGTGAGCGACAACGCCAACCTGAAACAGCACCTCAACACGCCGAGCGAAGAGGGCCAGACCCTTCGCGACAGCGTCGAGAAGGCGCTGCACAACTACTTCGCCCACCTGGAAGGCGCGACCGTGACGGACGTGTACAACCTGGTGCTCTCCGAAGTCGAGGCGCCCCTGCTCGAAAGCGTGATGAACTACGTGAAGGGCAACCAGACCAAGGCCAGCGAGATGCTCGGGCTGAACCGAGGCACCCTGCGCAAGAAGCTCAAGCAGTACGACTTGTTGTAAGCCAGAATCCCATCCAGAAAAGGCGACTCCCTGAACAGAGGCGCCTTTTTTGCTGACTCCACCGCGTTATTGGAACCCGAAATGACCGACCAGACTACCCGCCTGCCAGTCCGCCGCGCCCTGATCAGCGTCTCCGACAAGACCGGTATCCTCGAATTCGCCCGTGAGCTGCAGCAGCTCGGTGTCGAGATCCTGTCCACCGGCGGCACCTACAAGCTGCTCAAGGACAACGGCGTAAACGCGGTGGAAGTGGCCGACTACACCGGCTTCGCCGAAATGATGGATGGCCGGGTCAAAACCCTGCACCCGAAAATCCACGGCGGTATCCTCGGCCGTCGTGGCACCGACGACGCCATCATGAACGAGCACGGCATCAAGCCGATCGACCTGGTTGCGGTCAACCTGTACCCGTTCGAAGCCACCATTTCCAAGCCTGGCTGTGACCTGCCGACCGCCATCGAGAACATCGACATCGGCGGCCCGACCATGGTCCGTTCGGCAGCCAAGAACCACAAGGACGTGGCCATCGTGGTCAACGCCAGCGACTACGCCGGCATCGTCGAAGGCCTCAAGGCCGGTGGCCTGACCTATGCCCAGCGCTTCGACCTGATGCTCAAGGCGTTCGAGCACACTGCCGCCTACGACGGCATGATCGCCAATTACATGGGCACCATCGACCAAGCCAAGGACACCCTGAGCACCGAGGCGCGCAGCGAATTCCCGCGCACCTTCAACAGCCAGTTCGTCAAGGCACAGGAAATGCGTTATGGCGAGAACCCGCACCAGAGCGCGGCGTTCTATGTAGAAGCCAAGAAAGGCGAAGCCAGCATTTCCACCGCTGTCCAGCTGCAAGGCAAGGAACTGTCATTCAACAACGTGGCCGACACTGACGCCGCACTGGAATGCGTAAAGAGCTTCGTCAAGCCGGCCTGCGTCATCGTCAAGCACGCCAACCCGTGCGGCGTGGCGGTAGTACCGGAAGACGAAGGCGGCATCCGCAAAGCCTACGACCTGGCCTACGCGACCGACACCGAATCGGCGTTCGGCGGCATCATCGCATTCAACCGTGAACTGGACGGCGAAACCGCCAAGGCCATTGTCGACCGCCAGTTCGTCGAAGTGATCATCGCCCCGAAAATCTCCCAGGCCGCCCGCGACGTGGTGGCTGCCAAACAGAACGTACGCCTGCTGGAGTGCGGCGAGTGGCCAGCCGAGCGCGCTGCCGGTTGGGACTTCAAGCGCGTCAACGGTGGCCTGCTGGTGCAAAGCCGCGATATCGGCATGATCACCGCCGATGACCTGAAGATCGTCACCAAGCGTGCCCCGACCGAGCAAGAGATCCACGACCTGGTATTCGCCTGGAAAGTGGCCAAGTTCGTCAAGTCCAACGCCATTGTCTACGCCAAGCAGCGCCAGACCATCGGCGTCGGCGCCGGCCAGATGAGCCGCGTCAACTCCGCCCGCATCGCTGCAATCAAGGCCGAGCACGCTGGCCTGCAGGTGCAGGGCGCGGTCATGGCGTCGGATGCATTCTTCCCGTTCCGTGACGGTATCGACAATGCAGCTAAAGTGGGTATCAGCGCCGTGATCCAGCCGGGTGGTTCGATGCGTGATGCTGAAGTCATCGCTGCTGCCGACGAGGCCGGCATCGCGATGGTCTTCACTGGCATGCGCCACTTCCGCCACTAATTACGCGGGTCCCGAGGCGAGTCGAGATCCTGTGGGAGCGGGCTTGTCCGCGAATACGATGGTGGATTCACCGCCGCATTCGCGGGCAAGCCCGCTCCCACAGCGTTCGGCGCAAGCCACGGGATCACTTGAATCGAGGTTTTGACATGAAAGTTTTGATCATCGGCAGCGGCGGCCGCGAGCACGCCCTGGCCTGGAAAGTCGCCCAGGACCCACGCGTCGAGAAAGTCTTCGTTGCACCGGGCAACGCCGGTACCGCCATTGAAGCCAAGTGCGAGAACGTCGCCATCGACGTGTGTGCCCTGGAGCAACTGGCCGACTTCGCCGAGAAAAACGTCGACCTGACCATCGTCGGCCCGGAAGCACCGCTGGTTATCGGCGTGGTCGACCTGTTCCGCAGCCGCGGCCTGGACTGCTTCGGCCCAACCAAGGGCGCGGCCCAGCTGGAAGGCTCCAAGGCCTTCACCAAGGATTTCCTGGCACGTCACAAGATCCCGACCGCCGACTACCAGAATTTCACCGAGATCGAGCCAGCGCTGGCCTATCTGCAGGAAAAAGGCGCGCCAATCGTGATCAAGGCCGATGGCCTGGCGGCCGGCAAGGGCGTGATCGTCGCCATGACGCTGGAAGAAGCCGAAGCCGCCGTGCGTGACATGCTGGCTGGCAACGCCTTCGGTGAAGCAGGTTCGCGTGTCGTGATCGAAGAGTTTCTCGACGGCGAAGAAGCCAGCTTCATTGTCATGGTCGACGGCCACAATGTGCTGCCCATGGCCACCAGCCAGGACCACAAGCGCGTCGGCGACCAGGATACCGGCCCGAACACGGGCGGCATGGGCGCCTACTCCCCTGCCCCGGTGGTTACCGCCGACGTGCACCAGCGCGTGATGGACCAGGTGATCTGGCCAACCGTGCGCGGCATGGCCGAGGAAGGCAACGTCTACACCGGCTTCCTCTACGCCGGCCTGATGATCGACAAGGCGGGCAACCCCAAGGTCATCGAGTTCAACTGCCGCTTCGGCGACCCGGAAACCCAGCCGGTCATGCTGCGCCTGGAGTCGAGCCTGGTACTGCTGGTGGAAGCTGCGTTCGCCAAGGCACTGGACAAGGTCGAAGCGCAGTGGGACCCGCGCCCGAGCCTGGGCGTGGTCCTGGCAGCGGGCGGTTACCCGGGCGACTACGCCAAGGGCGACGTGATCAACGGCCTGGACGCTGCCGCCAAGATCGAAGGCAAGGTATTCCATGCCGGTACTGCGCTCAAGGATGGCAAGGTAACCACCAACGGCGGGCGCGTGCTGTGTGCCACCGCCATGGGCAGCACCGTTGCCGACGCGCAGCAGCAGGCTTATCGCCTGGCCAAGGAAGTCAGCTGGAACGGCAGCTTCTACCGTTCCGACATCGGCTATCGGGCCATCGCCCGCGAGCGCGGTGAGCACCAGTAGTAAGTACTACCGGTATGCCGTAGCGGTTTCAGCCTGCGGCATCCGGCTCGTCGACAGGGCCCGGAATGGGCCTTGCCTTCGACTTGGCGCGCCGCGCATAGTGAGTACCCGGCACATCGGCCAAGAAGGGATTTCGTAGTGCGTCGGCTTCGGATTGCCTCAGCTCTGATCGTCAGCTTGCTGACCCTGCTCTGCATGATTCCGGCTGCGGCCGAACATGACGGAGGCTGGACCGTTCTGCTCGACGAACAGGCCAACCTGCAACTGAGCGATGTGCGCTCCGAGCGCTATCGCAACCAGTTCAGCCCACTGCCTCTCGCCGACCTTGATGCTGCCCCGGCTGGACAGGCCTTGTGGCTGCACTATCGTCTGGCACCAGGTGACCAGGAGCAGCTGCTGCGGGTATTTGCCCCGGACCTTTCTGGCCTGGACCTCTACGCCCTCGAAGGCGAACAACTTCTGCGTCAGCTGCACCACGGGCGCCAGGCCGGCAATGCCAGCCCGACCCTGCGTGGCAGCGACCATGTATTGCCCCTGCCCAACAGCAGGCAACCGCTGGACATCTACTTGCGCCTGGTCTCAGAGCACCAGCTGCGTCCGGCCATCAGCCTTGAGCCTGCGGCCGAGGCAGCCTCGGATCAACGCCAGCCGCTGCTGTTCGGCATGCTGTTCGGCGGCCTGATCATGCTGATCATGCACAACCTGATCCGCTTCCTCTACACCCGCTCCAGCACCACCCTGATCCTGGCGCTGTACCACGGCCTGATGCTGCTCAGCGGCCTGATCCTGTTGAACCTCAGCGGCCCTTGGTGGCATGTGTGGCACAGTGCGCAAACGCCTGCCGCCTATCTGACGCTGGTCCTGGCCGGCCTGTCCGGGTTGTACTTCACCCAACATTTCTTTTCGCCGTGCAATTCGCCACGGCTTAACCGCCTGCTGCAAGGTGAGATGCTGATTGTCGGGCTCAGTGGCCTGGTGCTGCTGTTCGTCGATACTCTGCCACTGAACCTGATGACCTACGCCCTGATGGCGCTGGGCAGCGTGAGCATGCTGCTGGTCAGCAGCTACCACTGGTTCAAGGGTTATGCACCCGGACGCCTGTTCAGCCTGGCCATGGTGGTGTTCAACCTCGGAGGCCTGGTACTGCTGCCAGCCCTGCTGGGTCTGACACGCACCTCGACACCCTGGCTGCTGTGTATCCTGCTGGGCCTGACCGTGGTCAGTGGCCTGCTGCTCAACCTGGCGGTCAGTGAACGGCTGCGGCGCATAAGCGAGGAGCGTTTCAGCGCCAGCCGTGCACTGGCCGCCAGCGATGCGGAAATCAACGCCAAAGCCGAGTTCCTGGCCAAGATCAGCCACGAAATCCGCACCCCGATGAACGGCGTGCTAGGCATGACTGAACTGCTGCTGGGCACACCGCTGTCGGTGAAGCAACGTGATTATGTGCAGACCATCCACAGCGCCGGCAACGAGCTGCTGACGCTGATCAACGAAATTCTGGACATTTCCAAGCTGGAATCCCGGCAAATCGAGCTGGATGATGTGCAGTTCGACCTTAACGCGCTGATCGAGGATTGCCTGAACATCTTCCGCGCCAAGGCCGAGCAACAGAACATCGAGCTGATCAGCTTCACCCAGCCACAAGTACCGCGGGTTATCAGCGGAGACCCGACGCGCCTGCGCCAGGCCTTGTCGAGCCTGCTGGAAAACGCCCTGAAAAATACCGACCAGGGCGAGATCCTGCTGGTGGTGGCGCTGGATCAACGCGGCGAGGTGCCACGCCTGCGTATCGCCGTGCAGGACAGCGGTGAACCGTTGCCCGCTGCCGACCGTGAAGCCTTGCTGCAGGCCGAGTTGCACAGCCACCACTTCCTTTCCAGCAACAAGCTGGGCGGCCACCTGGGGCTGGTCATCGCCAAACAGTTGATCGGTCTGATGCAGGGCGAGTTCGGCATCAAGAGCAACACCGGCATGGGCAACACCCTGTGGCTGACCTTGCCGCTGGACCCTTCACGCCTGGAACAGCCACCGGCGGACCTCGACAGCCCGCTGCGCGATGCCCGCGTGCTGGTAGTGGACGACAACGACACGTGCCGCAAGGTGCTTGTACAGCAGTGCAGCGCCTGGGGCATGAACGTCAGCGCGGTGCCGTCGGGCAAGGAGGCTCTGGCCCTTTTGCGCACCAAGGCGCACCTGCGCGACTACTTCGACGCGGTGCTGCTGGACCAGAACATGCCCGGCATGACCGGCATGCAGCTGGCCGCCAAGATCAAGGAAGACCCGAGCCTGAACCACGACATTCTGGTGGTGATGCTCACCGGCATCAGCAATGCGCCGAGCAAAGTCATCGCGCGCAACGCCGGGGTCAAGCGAATACTGGCCAAGCCGGTGGCCGGTTATACGTTGAAGACCACCCTGGCCGAGGAGCTGGCCCAGCGCGGCCGCGAACAGGCGATACCTGCCAGCCTGCCTGGCATCCCGCAGGCGCTGGACCTGCCACGTGACTTCCGCGTGCTGGTCGCCGAAGACAACAGCATCTCGACCAAGGTGATCCGCAGCATGCTCGGCAAGCTCAACCTCAAGCCCGATACCGCCTGCAATGGCGAAGAGGCCTTGCAGGCGATGAAAGCGCAGCATTATGACCTGGTGTTGATGGACTGCGAGATGCCGATACTGGACGGTTTCTCGGCCACCCAGCAGTTGCGGGCCTGGGAAGCTGACAACCAGCGCCAGCGCACGCCGGTGGTGGCACTGACAGCGCACATACTGGCCGAACACAAGGAGCGCGCGCGGCTGGCAGGCATGGACGGACACATGGCCAAGCCGGTGGAGTTGTCGCAGTTGCGCGAGCTGATTCAATACTGGGCCAATCACCGGGAAGCCAAGGTGGACCCGGCACATACGTCCTGACCGATACCCAATGCTCTTGCAGGAGCGGCCTCGCGACACAAGGCCGCGCCGGCATAAACCCAAGGAACACTGCTCATGCTCCATGAGTTGTTCAGCGTCTACCTGAAAATGCTCGTGCTCTACAGCCCGTTCTTCGTGCTGTCGTGTTTCATCAGCCTGACCCGCGGCCACTCCAGCAAGGAGCGCAAGCAACTGGCCTGGAAGGTCGCGTTCGCAGCCTTGGTCGCCAGCGTGATGCTGTACCTGTTCGGGCGCGCGATCTTCGGCATTTTCGGCATCACCGCCGATGCCTTCCGCATCGGTGCCGGCAGCGTGCTGTTCATTTCAGCCCTGGGCATGGCCCAGGGCAAGCCGGCGGTACAGGCCGACAACGTGCAGCAGGATGTGACCATCGTACCGCTGACCATTCCGCTGACCGTTGGCCCCGGTACCATCGGTGCCCTGTTGGTGATGGGGGTGAGCCAGCCGCACTGGGATGAAAAACTGCTGGCCATCGTCAGCATTGCCCTGGCCAGCTTTACCGTAGGGCTGGTGCTGTATCTATCGCACGGTATCGAGCGCCTGCTCGGTGACCAGGGTTTGCAAATCGTCAGCCGCCTGATGGGGCTATTCGTCTGTGCCCTGGCAGCACAGATCATCTTTACCGGGATTCGCGGTTACCTGCTGCCCTAGGGTGCAGAGCCTAAGCTGTCCAGGCCTACAACTGCAGCTCAAGGATCGCCTTGCCATTTTGTTTGTCGACACTGGCCTGGGCCCGCTTGCGGTAGTCTTCGCGGAATCCCTGCAAGTTGAAGTGGATCACTTCGACACGCATGTCCAGGAGTTTTACTTCACTGTTCAACTGCATGAACAGGAAGTCCTTGGAGGTCTTTTTCATCGACATTTCCATATGCACCAACACCATGTCGATGAAGCCGCTCGACTGCTGTGAGCAAGGCAGCAACTGAAAGCGCCCGACCGCTTTGGAGACTGCCCTGGATTCAAACGCGGTCAATGCCTGGCTGTCATTGCGCAGTGCCTGAAGCGACGACTGGGCAGATTGATAATGACCGGCGGAGCCTTTCTGACGAATCTGGGCAAGCGCCTGCTCGGCAAGGCTGGCCCTGTCCGGCCCCGGTCGAGTCGCCGTGGGCGCGAGCTTGCCATCAAAGCCCAGAAACGCAAGGTTACGCCAGTAGTTTCTGAACCAGTCCGGCTCCAGGCCTTCGTTGAAGTCCCCCCAGGCAACTTGCTGGGCAAACGCATTGGCCAGCAGGATGTCGTCACGGGCTTCGCGGCTAACACCTGGCAAGAATGACAGCAGGCTGCTGTGGACGAGTTTGCCACTGGCGGCACCTTGATTGAACTCACTCATCTTCGACTCCTGATGTTGTCGCACGTTTGACCTGGCTGCGGTACTGCAATTGCTTGACCTTGATAGCGTCATGCAAGCCCGTACTTATCGAACTGATCACTTTTTCATGGGTGAAATAATTGGCATCGAACTGCTGAGCGGCATGGGCACTCGCAAGATTCAGCGGCTGCCACAGCCAATCCATCCCCAGATGCTCTGTTGTGCTAAAGCCCAACTCGGTACTGATGACCCCTGAATCGGCCAGTATCAGGCGCAACTCCATACGTACATGGCTCATGCCTTTATCGTCCGGGGGCCGAACACATTCGGCCCATAACAACTGTTCTATGGCACCGTCGGGTTGGGCGGAATAGGCGTCGAGGCATGTGGCTACCGGCCCCTGCAGGGCGCTGGGCACACCTGCCAAGAGCTTGGCCCGCAACATGCTCCACGGTTCACAGGCCACTGCGGGTGCAGCAGGCACGGCGCCGGAATGCAAGGTCGCGACAGTGCAGCCGAAGTTACCCTGAATTCGCAGATACTCCTTGTGCCACTCAGCGTCCTGAAGGGCGTGACCCTTGCTAGCGGTCAGGTAGGCTGCCAGCTGAACATCCAACAGTGCTTCTGCTCGTGAAGCACTGACATTGTTGTCGATCAATACCAAGCTATTGCCGTTCAACCATAACGTGTAATTGGCGTGCATCAGTATGCCCTCCAGGCCCGTCGACGCCGTGTCGACAGGCCAACTTCATCGTCAGAGTTCCAGTGCCAGCAGGACCTGCAGGGCATTGTCGTCAAGTTTGGTTTCTACAATGGCGCGAACTTTGTCGTATTGGCGCTTATCGAAATTCAACACCGCACCACAAGCAAAGTTGGAAGTACCGTTGCTTTCCCACTTGACCAGCAGATAGTTGGCAGCCTTGTCAGGCTTGGCGTCGGTCTGGATCGCACTGACCAGCATCGCCACTTGGCCGCCGTCCGTTTGCTCGCACTTGGCAAGGCTCAGCCCGGTTCGGTCATCTTCGACCGACTTGCGGTCGAGCAACTCGACGTTTTTGGTGCTGGCGGCCAAGGCTGAAACAACCGTTTTGCCGAGATTGTCCAGGGCGGTTGCCACATCGCCAGTGAAAACGCCATATGCCGCCTGCAGGCCCTTGCCCAGCAAGTTGCTGACCTCAAGGCGCATATTGCGTTCAGTGACCTGCTGTACATCGACATTGGTCGGCGCCCAGCCCATCTTGGACATCAGGTAGATGTAGTGTTTGAACCAGAGTTGCGTTTCACGGATAGGGTCATGCTGCTTGTTGGCACCTTGCGTGGCCAGGGCATGACAAGCCTTTGCAGCATCGCGGTTTTGCTCACCCATCAGGTCGGGGAACACGAACAGATTCTTGTCCGGCAGAACCTGAAGCTGAAGCTTCTCTTTATCGGTCGTCATGGGAAAGGTCTCCAGGAAGGGTACGGTTGGAGCCAAATAGCTCCAGCCGCAAACCTACCTGTGACCTTTACCTCAATCTGCCACGAAGCAGTTCCTCATCTGCCCACGCTGCCGCCGCTTACGGCTTTGCGCCATACCAGCGCGGGGTATAGACCCAAACCCCACCCGCTGCGCGGTCGAAAGTGCAGGTAGTGGAAGACCCAACCAGCACCATGGTGCGCATGTCGACCATTTCTGGCAGCAGTTCGGCCAAGGTGACTACCTTCAGCGTCTGCCCCGGCCTACCGATGTCACGGCCAAGGACTACAGGCGTGTTCCCGTCACGGTGGCGGCGCACAACCTCCAGGGCGACACCGAGCTGGTGCGGCCTGGCCTTGGAGATCGGGTTGTAGAAGGCCAGCACCAGGTCGGCCTGGGCAGCCAGGTCCAGGCGCTTTTCAATGATCGACCAGGGCTTGAGGTTGTCCGACAGCGACATCACGCAGAAGTCATGCCCCAGCGGTGCACCTGCTTGGGCGGCGGTTGCCAGCGAGGCTGAAACCCCCGGCAAGATCTGCAGGTCAACGCGGTGCCAGGTGGGGTCGCTGGATTCGTGCAATGCTTCGAGCACCGCAGCGGCCATGGCGAAAACGCCCGGGTCACCTGACGACACCACCACCACCGAACGGCCTTGGGCCGCCAGTTCGAAGGCATGTCGGGCGCGTTGCATCTCTTCGCGGTTGTCGGTGCAGTGCAGCACCTGGTCGTCGCGGAACGGGCCAGCCATGCGCACGTAGGTTTCGTAACCGAGCACATCTTCGGCCTGCGCCAGTTCGGCCTTGACCGCCGGCACCATCAGTTCCGCCGCACCTGGGCCAAGGCCGATGACCGCCAGGCGACCGCGACGGCGGCCGACCTGCGCCACGTCGACCGGGGCAGGCGCCACCGCGACCACGACTTCTTCAAGCGCTATCAACTCGGCATCGGGCACCGCCGCAGCGACCATGCTGGCCACATCGCCAGAGCGGGGGGCGAAGCGCAAAGGGACACCCAGGGCCTGCGCAGCTTCGTGCAACGCGCTGTCGGCCATGGTTCGCTCGTCTGCCAGCACGCAGGCTACCGAGGGCTCGGCGATGCCGGCCTGCTGCAGTGCTGCGCGAATACTGTGCAGATTGCCACCTGCAACGCCCACGACCACCTGGCGCGGGTGGATCAGCAGCTCGTCGCGGTTGGCCGGGCGCGCCTGATGCCCCACATGGATGGTGCGCTGCGCCGCTTCGCTGGCGGGCAACTGCGCCAGCTGCAGCCACGGTGCGTTACCTTCGATACGCACGGACTCACCCGCCAGCAGGTCGGATACAAAGCGCTTGCCTTGCTCGATATCGGCCAATGCATAGCCCTGCGGCGGGTTCAGCAGGCAAGTACCGAAGCGCAGCTCGCCACTGGTGGTGATGGCCGCGGAAACGCCCAGCACATCAGCGATTTCCCGCGCCATCACGTTCACCCCACCGAGGCCTCCGAGCAACGGCACTACCGCGCTACCATCCTCGGCCACGGCCAGTACCGGCGGCTCGCTGCCCTTCTCGCTGAGCAGAGCGGCCAGGCTACGGATAACGATACCCGCGGCGCACAACGCAATGATCGGCGTGTCTTGCTGATACAACCCGCGCAGGGTATCGCCGAACGACACGTACGACTGGTCCGCACCCTCGACACGCCCCTCGAGGCCATGGATCGTGGCCTGCGGATAACAGGCCTGGATACGCTGCGCCGTCGTCAGGCTGCCCGGGCCGAGAATGACGATGGCCGGGGCCCTGTGCATGTTCAGCCCTGCCATTTTTCCCCCGGCACGATGATCAGCGAGAAGTACGGCGACGACTGCGGGTCGACCTGGTCCAGCGGCACGATCTTCTGGTTGGCCATGGTTGCCCGCTCCACATACAGCGCACGCCCATCCAGGCCCAGGTCGGCCAGCACTTCGCGCACCTTGGGGAAGTTACGCCCAAGTTTCATGATCACCGCTGCATCGGCGTCGGCCAGACGGCGCTTGAGCTCTTCAGCGGGCAACACGCCAGACAACACCGACAGGCTCTGGTTGCGGTACACCAGCGGCGCGCCCAGCACCGAAGCGCCACCGAGCATGGAGCAGACACCGGGAATCACTTCTGCCTCGTAGCGCTGCGCCAGGCGGTCATGCAAGTACATGTAGGAGCCATAGAAGAACGGGTCGCCTTCGCAAATCACCGCCACGTCGCGGCCGGCATCCAGGTGCTCGGCCACCTGTACGCTGGCTTCGTCGTAGAAGTCGCTGATCACTTGCTCATAGGACAGCGGCGCCGGCAGCACTTCGGTGGTGACCGGGTAGACCAGCGGCAGCAGGGTCTGCTCGGGCTGCAGGTGCGCCTCGATAATGCCGAAGGCATTGCCACGCTTGCCCTTGGCCACGAAGTAGCCGACCACCGGCGCCTCACGCAACAGGCGCAGGGCTTTGAGGGTAATCAGTTCAGGATCGCCAGGGCCCACGCCCAGGCCAAGCAGTCGTCCGCGCGGGCCCATCATTCCACCTCCGTGGCCAGGGCGTTGACCGCCGCGGCGGCCATCGCGCTGCCGCCCAGGCGGCCTTGCATGATCACGAACGGCACGCCACGGCTGTCGGCGGCGAGCATGGCCTTGGACTCGGCAGCGCCGACGAAACCGACCGGGAAACCGAGGATCAGCGCCGGCTTGGGCGCACCGGCGTCGAGCATTTCCAACAGGTAGAACAGCGCAGTCGGGGCATTGCCGATGACCACCACGCTGCCCTCCAGGTAAGGGCGCCACAGTTCCAGTGCTACGGCGGAGCGGGTGTTGCCGGCGTCTTTGGCCAGGCCCGGCACGCTGGGGTCACGCAGGGTGCAGATGACTTTGTTGTCAGCTGGCAAGCGGGCCCGGGTGATCCCTTCGGCCACCATGTGCGCATCGCAAAGGATCGGCGCGCCGTTGAGCAGCGCCTCACGCCCGGCCCGGCCGGCACCGTCTGAGAACTGCAGGCCATCGATGGCGTCGACCATGCCACAGGCGTGGATCACGCGCACGGCGAGCTTTTCAAGGTCTGCGGGGATCCGCTCGAGTCGGGCTTCCTCACGGATGATCCGGAAGGAGTTGCGATAGATCTCCTGACCATCGCGGATGTAGTCAATCATCAAGGTGCTCCGTCGGCAGGTCGAGCATGGCGCCTGCTTCATTCAAGGTAAGGTCGGTGGCGCGCAGGGCACCGAAACCCGGCTGGCGCGCATCACGCAGATACAAGTCGTAACGGCCCGGCGAACGGGCCAGCAAGGTGGCCGGGGCAACATGGGCCACAGCACAGGAACGGGGGCAGCCGGACAGGTGCACGCTGGCCGGCACGCCAGGGCCCAGCAGCGCGGCCAGGACAACGGCGTCAGCCTTGGTCTCGGCAAGGGCCTTGGCGCAGCCGCTGGCACCGGTGCAGGCGCTGATACGCGCCAGGGGTTCACGGTCGTGGCACAGCAACCCCAGCGCAGACAGTTCGGCCAGGGCCTGATCGATGTGCTGCGCTTGCAGGTTGGTCAGCACCAGGCTTTGCCAGGGGCTAAGGCGCATGCTGGCATCGCCCTTTTCACGGGCAATACGTGCAGCGCCACGCAGCATCGCGGGGGTCAGGCGGCCTTGCGGCGGGGCAACGCCAAGGGCAACACCCTGCGCCTGGGGCAACCTGCCCAACCACGAGGCGCGGTGCTGTTCACGCCGCCACGTGAGCACGGTGGCATCGCGGCGGATGTCCAGGCCGAGCCCAGCGACAAAATCAGCTGGCGGGTACACCTCAAGCAGCTGGCGCATGCGCGTCTGCGTCGGGGATGCCAGATCGAGGAAGCGCTCCAGCACGGCGCGCACCAGCATCAGGCCCTGCGCCAGTGGCACCGCACCGAGCGCCTGGCCCTCTGCCGGGCAACCTGCCAGGCCAAACGCCAGCCAGGTCTGCTGATCCAGGTGCAGGGGCGACAGCCACAGGTCATGAGGGTGCTCGAGCATCGCCAGGCGCTCGCCTGCATCCAGCTGCACAGCGAACTTGGCCGACAGCTGGTGAAAGCGCGGGGTGCCTTCCAACAGGTCGAGGATCTGCCCGGCCAGCGGCCTGGCGTCCAGCAGCATGAGCGGGTCATGCCCGGCCAGCGGGCTGAGCATCACGTTGCGCACATCGTCACCCGCGGCATCGCGTGGTCCCAGGCCGGCTGCGAGCAGTGCCTCGACCAAAGCGCGATGCTCGCTGCCAATGCCGCGAATCTGCAGGTTGCCACGGTTGGTGGCCTCGATCACGCCGCCAGCAAAACGCTCCGCCGCCGCCGCCACGGCTTCAGCCTGCTCGGCCAGCAGCAGGCCACCCGGCAGCTTGATGCGGCAGATACCGCCATCACGGGCACTGACAATGCGCCACAACCCCGGGCAGGCCGAGGGGCGGGGCGATACGTGGGGGGCATGGGCCTGCGTCAAAGGGGCATCCGGCAGTCTGTGAAAATGCGCTTGAGTGTAGAAGGCGCGGTATTATGCCTGCTTTGTCCGGCGGCATGAAAAGCCGGTGGTCGAGCATCCTCGGCGATTAAGTAGAAATTCAGGACCGCGTCGCCTTCTTCGCGGGCTCGCCCGCTTCCACAGGATCACTGCAGGCTGCACAGGCTGCCCTGTATCTGTAGGAGCGGGCTTGCCCGCGAAGGGGCGCGAAGCGGCCCCAAAAATGGCGGATCGAAATACATGACACCCTGGCTGACAGTAGTAGGCATCGGCGAAGACGGCTTCAGCGGCCTGGGCAAACAGGCCCGGCGCGCCCTGCTGGGCGCTGGGCGGGTCTTCGGCAGCCCACGCCAGCTGGCCTTGCTGCCACGTTGCGTGACCGCGGAACAGCTGGCCTGGCCCAGCCCGTTCTCGTTGGCCCCGGTGTTGAACCTGCGCGGCGAGCCGGTGTGCGTGCTGGCCAGCGGTGACCCTATGTTCTACGGCGTCGGTGCCAGCCTGGCGCGCCAGGTGCCTGCTGCAGAAATGCGCGTGCTGTCGATGCCCTCTTCCTGCGCCCTGGCCGCTGCCCGCCTGGGCTGGCCGCTGCAGGACCTGCAGGTGGTGTCGCTGGTGGCCCGCCCCCTGGCAGCGCTCAATGCCCACTTGCACAGCGGCATGCGCCTGCTGGTGCTGAGCAACGATGGCGACAGCCCGGCGGCAATTGCCGCGCAGCTGCGCGGGCAAGGCTTCGGCCCAAGCCGCCTGCAGGTGTTCGAGCACTTGGGGGGCGTGGACGAACGTGCACTGGCCGGCACCGCCCAGGACTGGCCGCACACCGGTATCGCGGCGCTCAACCTGGTCGCCGTCGAATGCCTGGCTACGCCCGATGCGCCCCGCCTGCACCGACTGGCCGGGCTGCCAGACGCCGCATACCGGCACGATGGCCAGTTGACCAAGCGCGATGTCCGCGCCATCACCCTGGCGCGCCTGGCACCGCAACCCGGCGAACTTTTGTGGGATGTCGGTGCGGGCTGCGGCTCGATCGGCATCGAATGGATGCGTGCCCACCCGGCATGCCGCGCGCTGGCCATCGAGGCCGACGAAGGCCGCCAGGGTTTGATCGAGCATAACCGCGATGCATTGGGTGTACCCGGTCTGCAACTGGTTCGCGGCAAAGCGCCAGCGGCGCTGCAAGGCCTGGAGCAACCGGATGCAATCTTCATCGGAGGCGGCGTTACCCGCGCAGGTGTACTGGACCTGTGCTGGGCAAGCCTGCGCCCCGGCGGCCGCCTGGTGGCCAACGCCGTCACCCTGCAAAGCGAACTGGCCCTGGCGCACTTTCGCGAACAGCACGGTGGTGAGCTGACCCGTATCCATGTCGCTCATGCCCAGCCCTTGGGTGCGTTCGACACCTGGCGCCAGGCGCTGCCGATCACCCTTCTGGAAGTACTGAAACCCGCCGATGCGTGAAGAAACCCGCGAACAGCCCGCGCCTCTGCGCAGCGGCCTTACCACCGGCAGCTGCGCCACCGCCACCAGCCTGGCAGCGGCCAAGCTGCTGCTCACCGGGCAGCGTGATGATGCGGTGGACATCACCCTACCCAAAGGCAAGGTCGTGCAGATGCGCCTGGAATTCTGCCGCCTGATCGGCGAGTGCGCCGAAGCCGGTACCCTCAAGGATGCGGGTGACGACCCGGACGTGACCCACGGTGCCCTGCTCTATAGCCAGGTGCGCCTGCTGGCGGAACCTGGCATTGGTTTTGTCGCTGGCAGCGGCGTGGGCACGGTGACACGCCCGGGGCTGGTGCTGGCGGTGGGTGAGCCGGCCATCAACCCGGTGCCTCGGCGCATGATCAGTGAACACCTGCAACGCCTGGCCGACGCGTGCGGCTACCTTGGCGGCTTCGAGGTCACGGTCAATGTGCAAGGTGGTGAGCAACTGGCCCTGAAAACCATGAACCCGCGCCTGGGCATCCTCGGCGGGCTGTCGATCCTCGGCACCAGCGGCATCGTCCGGCCGTTCTCTTGCGCGGCCTACATTGCCTCGATCCACCAAGGCATCGACGTGGCCCACACCAACGGCTACACGCACATAGCCGCGTGCACCGGCAATGCCAGCGAAGACACCATGCGCCGCGTCTACGGCCTGCCGGAAATCGCCCTGATCGAAATGGGCGATTTCGTCGGCGCGGTGCTCAAGCACCTGCGCAAGGTACCGGTGCCGCGCCTGACCCTGTGCGGCGGCTTCGGCAAGATCAGCAAACTGGCCGCCGGGCACATGGACCTGCACAGTCGTCACTCCAGCATCGATTTGCCGCAACTGGCAGGTTGGGCCGCAGACATTGGCGCTGACGAGGCGTTGCAGGCTGCCATCAGCGGCGCCAACACCAGCCAGCAAGCGCTCGCCCTGGCTCATGCGGCCGGCATTGCCCTGGGTGACGCGGTGTGTGCCCACGCCCTGGCCTTCGCCCGTAGCGTCGTGCCGGCGCAGGTGCACGTGGAGGTGTTCGCCATCGACCGCCAAGGCGGCATCGTCGGCCAGGCGGGTGTGCAATGACTGCGCGCATCCTGTTGCTGGGAGGGGTCACTGAAGCCCTGGCGATGGCCCGCCAACTCGGGCCTCGACATGTCTACAGCCTGGCCGGTATCGGCCGCGTGCCGCAGGGCTTGCAGTGCCAGGTGCGGGTCGGGGGCTATGGCGGTGTCGAGGGCTTGACCCGTTACCTGCGCGAGGCGGGTATCACCCTGCTGATCGACGCCACCCATCCCTATGCCGCGCAAATCAGCCGCAATGCCGCCAGCGCCGCACGCAACGCCGGCATCCCGTGCTGGGCCTTGCGTCGTCCCGCCTGGCAGGCGCAAGCAGGGGACGACTGGCGAGAAGTCGAGGATTGGGCAGGGTTGATCGAAGCACTGAAGCCGTTCCGCAGGCCACTGTTCACGCTAGGACGCGAGCCGCTGCAGCACCTGGACGAGATTCCGCCAGAGCAGTTCTGGACCTTGCGTGCGCTGGAGGCGTGCCCTGGCAACGAGCGCTGTGAAGTGATTGGCGCACGTGGGCCGTTCCATATCGAAGATGAACGGGCGTTGTTCCAGCGCCGCCACATCGATGTGCTGATCAGCAAGAACAGCGGCAGTGTGGCGACCGAGCCGAAGCTGGAGGTAGCACGGGAGCTTGGCGTGCCGGTGCTTGTCCTGAAACGTCCGACACTGCCGGAGGTGGACCGGACATTCGACTCACTGGCGGACCTGGCAACAGCGCTCGCCCTCTAGGCGCTGCCTTTTCGCGACACACAGGCACTCCTACAAAGATTTCAGACTTTTCTTCCAACTAACCCAGTGGCCCGTTGCCGCTCTGCTGCCTTAAACTCGACGCCCCTCCCCCGGAAGGTTTCACCCATATGGAAATGCAATGGTGGATCTGGCTGGTCTTCGGCATCGCGCTGATCCTGCTTGAACTGGTCCTCCCAACGTTCTTCATACTCTGGTTCGGCATCGGCGCCGTGCTGGTCTCGCTTATCTCGCTCGCCGCACCCAGCCTGCAACTGGACATGCAGGTCCTGCTGTGGGTACTGCTGTCGTCGGCCACCACTGTGCTGTGGTTCAAAGTGTTTCGGCGTAAGCAGCCGGATGTGCGCTGGACCGCCGACAGCGTGATCGGCGAAGTGGGCCTGCTGACCGCTCCCGTGTCGGAGTTCCAGAAAGGCCGCGTACGCTTCCAGAAGCCGATCCTCGGCAACGAAGAATGGACCTGCATCGCCGATGGCCAGATCGCTGCCGGCGAGCGGGTACGCCTGACCGCCATCGAGGGGAACACCGCCCGCGTTATCCGGGCCTGAATCCGCATTAAAAGGAATTTTGCAGCATGACCAGCCTCATCGTCGTCGGCGCCATTGCCCTGTTCGTCCTGATCACCGTGTTCAAGGGGGTACGCATCGTGCCCCAGGGCGAGGAATGGATCGTCGAGCGCCTGGGCCGCTACCACAGCACCCTCAAGC
The DNA here is from genome assembly GCF_058782925.1 of Pseudomonas sp. FW305-E2. Lineage (NCBI taxonomy): Bacteria > Pseudomonadati > Pseudomonadota > Gammaproteobacteria > Pseudomonadales > Pseudomonadaceae > Pseudomonas > Pseudomonas sp. FW305-E2. Next base: position 90,800 of record NZ_JBYSYE010000003.1, read on the forward strand.
CGGGCCTGAACATTGTCATCCCCTACATGGACGTGGTCGCCTACCGCCTGCCGACCAAGGACATCATCCTCGATGTGCAGCAGCAGGAAATCATCACCAAGGACAACGCGGTAATCGTCGCCAACGCCCTGTGTTTCGCCAAGGTAGTCGACCCGCAGAAAGCCTCGTATGGCGTGCAGGACTTCTCGTTCGCCGTCACCAGCCTGACCATGACCTCGCTGCGCGCCATCGTCGGTGCAATGGACCTCGACGAGGCGCTGTCCAGCCGCGAGCAGATCAAGGCCCGTCTGCGCGATGCAATGTCCGAGCAGACCGAAGACTGGGGCGTGACCGTGCGCTCGGTGGAAATTCAAGACATCAAACCTTCGGAAAACATGCAGTTGGCCATGGAACGCCAGGCCGCAGCCGAGCGTGAGCGCAAGGCCGACGTCACCCGCGCCGAAGGGGCCAAACAGGCGGCGATCCTCGAAGCAGAGGCGCGCCTGCAGGCGGCCAGGCTGGATGCCGAGGCGCAGATCAGCCTGGCCGAGGCCTCGGCGCGGTCGATTTCGCTGGTGAAGGAAGCGGTGGGCAACGAGACCGTACCGGCGATGTACCTATTGGGCGAACGCTATGTGGGCGCGATGGAGAACCTGGCGGGCAGCAGCAATGCCAAGGTGGTGGTGTTGCCGGCTGACCTGCAAGAGACCGTGCGCGGGTTGATGGGCCGCAACAAGGTTTGAGAGTGTCGGGGGCGCTTTGCGCCCCTATCGCGACACAAGGCCGCTCCCACAGGGATCGCGCCAGCTTTTAGAAATTGAGCAAGACAGTTGCTCCCACAGGACAGCGCAGTATTCGAGGCTGACGCAATTCTGTGGGAGCGGCCTTGTGTCGCGATGGGCTGCACAGCAGCCCCCCCATTACCAGGCCACCTGCGTCACTTCACCGCACCCCGGCATTTTTACCTATACTCCGCCTTACAATAGCCACCACGATTCCTGACCGGATCTCTCCATGCCCCCACGTCGGCACATTGCCTGGATAGCCTGCCTTGCAGTGCTATTCAACTTGCTGGCCATGCCGCTGTCTTCTGCTGCGCCCAAGGGCCCGGCCGAGCAGCTGCTGTGGGGGGCTTTCTGTTCCAGCATGGCCAACAAGGCCAACGTCGACGTTCAGGCCCTGGCCAAGATCGACCTCGGCCCGCAAGGTGACGACAGCGCCGGCATGATGAACTGCTGGTGCTGTTCTGGTGCCGTGCCGTTGCTGGCCCTGCCCGGCTACCCGCCACAGTTGCACAACCCGCCGACACTGCTCAGCGGGCTGCTGCCGCCACCTGCCAAGTACACACCCACGCCCCGCCAGCTCTGGCCTGGGCTGAATCCTCGTGCCTCTCCGCTAGCCTGAGTTCATCACGCTGTCTGCCTGAACCAGAACGGAAACGGAGATTCACCATGCTCAAGCACGCCCTCGTCATGGCCGCCCTGCTGCTGCCTGGCGCCTTTGCCAATGCCCACGAATACAGCGTGGGTGACCTGCACATTGCTCACCCGTGGTCGCTGCAGTTGCCACCCAACGCGCCTAACGTCGCCGCGTATTTCGTGGTGCACAACAAAGGCCAGGCCGATGACCGCCTGCTCAGCGTCGACAGCCCCATCAGCGATGACGCGCAACTGCACGAGCATGCCATGAGCGCCACTGGCGCCATGAAGATGCAACAGGTGCCCAGTGTGGTAGTACCTGCCGGCAAGGACCTGACCTTTGCCCCTGGCGCCTACCACGTGATGCTGATGCAGCCCAAGGACCGTAGCCTGCTCAGCGACGGCAAACGCTTCCCGTTGACCCTGCACTTCGAGAAGGCCGGCGACATCACCGTCGAAGTGGCCGTGCAGAAGCAGGCGCCAGCGGACCAGCCGCAAGCCCACGAACACGCGCACTGATACCTGCTGACAGGCACGCGCCATGAGCCTGCCGCGCCACAGCATCGGCCGTACCACCCGCCCTGACCTCAGGCGCGCCGGTGGCGGATGGCTGAGCCTGTTCGCCATGTGGATGATCTTCATCGGCCCGCTGATTTCCCAGTCGATGCCGATGGACCACCACGCGGGCATGAACATGCCGATGGACATGCCGATGGCGGCTGCCCATCAGCACGGCGGCGACGCCCACCACGGTCACGGCGGCGATGGTCAGCTGCATGTGATGTGGGAAAAGTGCGGTTACTGCAGCCTGTTGTTCAACTGCCCGGCCCTGCCCCAGGCCCTCAGCCCGCTCAGCGCCGGCAGCATCGTCCCCACCAGCCACCTGCTTGCGCCAACGCACCAGGGCCATGCCCGGCAGGCTGTATTCCCTGGTGCGCGCAGCCGCGCCCCGCCTTCTTCGATCAACGTCTGAAACCACATTTTGCGCACGAAGCCAGGAGGCTTCGCGCTAACTCATGACTGATCGACTGGAATCATTATGTCCGGCTGCACCCCTGTTTTTGCCTTGTCCCTGCGTGGGACCATCGCCGCCCTGTGCGGTTCGCTGCTCGCACCCATGGCCCTGGCCGCCGACCCTGGCCATGAAGGCCATGTGCACGACGCACCCGAGCTGAGCCCGACGGTGATCACCGCCGTGGCCCCGAGTTCACCGCTGACCGTGGTCACCAACCCGAAAGACCCGCGCCAGCCAGTGCCGGCCAGCGACGGCGCCGACTACCTGAAGACCATCCCCGGCTTCTCGGCAATCCGTGCCGGCGGTACCAACGGCGACCCGGTACTGCGCGGCATGTTCGGCTCGCGCCTGAACATCCTCACCAACGGTGGCTTGATGCTTGGCGCCTGCCCCAATCGCATGGACGCGCCCACGTCCTATATTTCGCCAGAAACCTACGACCGCCTGACCGTGATCAAAGGCCCGCAGAGCGTCATCTGGGGCCCCGGCGGCTCGGCGGGCACCATCCTCTTCGAGCGCGAACCGGAGAAATTCGGCACCCTCGGCAGCCGCGTCAACGCAAGCCTGCTGGCCGGCTCCAACGGCCGCTTCGACAAGGTGCTGGATGCCGCGGCTGGCAACAGTCAGGCCTATGCCCGCTTCGTCGGTAACCAGTCACGTTCGGACGACTACCACGACGGCAACAACGACACCGTGCCGTCGCGCTGGGACAAGTGGAACGGCGATGTCGCCCTCGGCTGGACACCCGACCAGGACACCTTGCTGGAACTGACGGCCGGCAAGGGTGATGGCGAAGCCCGCTACGCCGGGCGCGGCATGGACGGCTCGCAGTTCAAGCGCGAAAGCCTGGGCCTGCGCTTTGAAAAGTCCAACCTCGGCGAGGTGCTCGACAAAGTCGAGGCGCAGGTCTACTACAACTACGCCGACCATGTGATGGACAACTACAGCCTGCGCACGCCGTCGGGTAGCGGCATGATGGGCATGCCGATGGTCAGCAACGTCGACCGCCGCACCATGGGTGCACGCATCAAGGCCACCTGGCGCTGGGCCGACGTGCAGCTGATCAGCGGCATCGACGCGCAAACCAACGAACATCGCAAGCGTGGCGGTATGGGTGTGGACGCACACAAGGGCCAGGCCTGGACCAAGGACGCCGACTTCCACAACTACGGCGCCTTCAGCGAACTGACCTGGTACGTCAGCGGCGAGGACCGCTTGATTACCGGCGCCCGTCTGGACCGCGCCTCGGCGCGCGACTTCCGCAAAACCAGCGCCACCGAAGGCGACACCCGTGCCGACACCTTGCCGAGTGGTTTCATCCGCTACGAGCACGACCTTGCAGCCATTCCAGCCACCACCTACATCGGCCTCGGCCACGCCCAGCGCTTCCCCGACTACTGGGAGCTGTTCTCACCCAAGCTGGCACCCGCCGGGGCAGCCAACGCCTTCGACGGCATCAAGCCAGAGAAAACCACCCAGCTCGACTTCGGCATCCAGTACCGCACCGAGCGCCTGGAGGCCTGGGCTTCGGGCTATGTCGGGCAGATTCGCGACTACATCCTGTTCGACTACCGCACCGGCATGATGGGCATGAGCACCTCGCAGGCGCAGAACATCGACGCCCGCATCATGGGTGGCGAACTGGGCGCCGCCTACCAGCTGACTGACAACTGGAAGGCCGACGCCACGCTTGCCTACGCTTGGGGCAAGAACAGCAGTGACGGCAAGGCGCTACCTCAAATGCCTCCCCTGGAAAGCCGCCTGGGCCTGACCTACAGCCGCGATGTGTGGAGCGTCGGCGCACTGTGGCGGCTGGTGGCGGCGCAAAACCGCATTGCCGAAAACCAAGGGAACGTCGTTGGCAAGGACTATGACAAGAGCGCCGGCTTCGGCGTGTTCTCCCTGAACGGCGCCTACAAGGTGAACAACAACCTCAAGCTCAGCGCAGGGGTCGACAACCTGTTCGACAAAACCTACGCCGAGCACTTGAACCTGGCCGGGAACGCCGGGTTCGGCTACCCGGCTACAGATCCACAGCCGGTCAACGAGCCAGGCAGGACCTTCTGGACCAAGGTCGATTTCAGCTTCTGACAACAACGGGCGCAGCTTCGGTTGCGCCTTTCAGCTGGTCAAAAAAGGAGGTTCCCATGAGAGGAACACGCGTCTCTTTCTATAACCTGGCCTGGCGTTGGCATTTTTATGCGGGGCTGTTCGTGGCCCCGTTCATGATCCTGTTGGCAATCACCGGGATCATCTACTTGTTCAAGCCCCAGCTCGACCCGCTGCTGTACCGCGAGCTGATGGTGGTCGAGGCCGGCCAGCACCGGCAGGGCGCAGACACGATGCTGGCTGAAGTGCGCCAAGCCTACCCAAAGGGCCACATCGCCCAGTACTTGCCGCCACTGAACGCCGCGCGCAGTGCGCAGTTCGTGGTGCATAACGGCGGGCGCGAACTGAACGTGTTCGTCGACCCATACAGCGGCAAGGTCCTCGGCGAACAGGACGGCAAGCAGAACCTGCAGGCCATCGCCCGCGCCCTGCATGGCGAGCTGATGATCGGCACGGTCGGTGACCGGCTGGTGGAACTGGCGGCGGGCTGGGGCATCGTGCTGGTGGTATCGGGCCTGTACCTGTGGTGGCCGCGCGGGCGCAGTGGCGCTGGCGTGCTTTGGCCGCGGCTGACGGCACGCGGCCGGCTGCTCTGGCGTGACCTGCACGCGGTAACCAGTTTCTGGGGTTCGGCCTTGCTGTTGTTGATGCTGATCAGCGGCATGACCTGGACCGGCTTGTGGGGCAAGCAGTACGCTGATTTGTGGAACCGCTTCCCGGCAGCCATGTGGAACGACGTGCCCAAGTCGGACCAGCAGGCGCGTGAGCTGAACAGCGCACACCGCCAGACCGTACCCTGGGCCATGGAAAACACGCCGATGCCACAGTCCGGTGCACACGCCGAGCACGGCGGGCACCACATGATGTCGGACCTGCCCGCAGCGCCCCAGGTGAGCGTGCAGCAAGTCGAAGACATTGCCACTTCGCGTCAGGTCGAGCCGGGCTACAGCATTACCCTGCCCACCACTGCCGACGGGGTGTTCACCATTGCCGTGTTCGCCGACGACCCGCGCAACGACGCCACCCTGCATGTCGACCAATACACCGGCAAGGTTCTGGCCGATGTGCGCTGGCAGGACTACAGCCCGGTTGCCCGCGCCACCGAGCTGGGCGTGATGCTGCACGAAGGCAAGATGTTCGGGGCGCTGAACCAGATCATCATCCTGCTGGTGTGCCTGATGATCCTGCTGGGTTCGATGAGCGGGCTGGTGATGTGGTGGAAGCGCCGGCCGGACGGCGGCCTGGGCGTACCGCCTTTGCGTCATGACCTGCCACGCTGGAAGGCGGCGGTGGCAGTGATGCTGGTGCTGGGGGTGATGTTCCCGCTGGTAGGGGTGTCGATGGTGGTGATGTGGGGGGTGGATAGTTTGGTGGTGAGGCGCCGCAGGGTCTTGGCCAGCGCTTGAGCCTTGTGTTGCCTGTGCTGGCCTCTTCGCGGGTAAACCCGCTCCTACAGGGGACCGCGTTGCCTTTGTAGGGGCGGGTTTACCCGCGAAGAGGCCGGTACAGGCCAAATGCTGAGCTGCAAATGGAGAGTCGATCTGTCGCGCCCCGAACTGGAACGCGCGTGTTAGCCTAGCCGGCTACCTCTGACAAGAAGACTGGCCTTTACAAGGGAATGCAGCCTATGACGCAAACCTCACCCATAGCGACAGATGAACCGCACCTGCAACGCAACCTGACCAACCGCCACATCCAGCTGATCGCCATCGGCGGCGCGATCGGTACCGGTCTGTTCATGGGCTCAGGCAAGACCATCAGCCTGGCCGGGCCATCGATCATCTTCGTCTACATGATTATCGGCTTCATGCTGTTCTTCGTCATGCGCGCCATGGGCGAACTGCTGCTGTCGAACCTGAACTACAAATCGTTCATCGACTTTTCCGCCGACCTGCTCGGCCCCTGGGCCGGCTACTTTACTGGCTGGACCTACTGGTTCTGCTGGGTGGTCACCGGCATTGCCGACGTGGTCGCCATCGCCGCCTACACGCAGTTCTGGTTCCCTGACTTGCCGCAGTGGATACCGGCGCTGACCTGCGTAGGGCTGCTGCTGTCGCTGAACCTGGTCACCGTAAAAATGTTCGGCGAAATGGAGTTCTGGTTCGCCCTGGTCAAGATCGTTGCCATCCTCGGTCTGGTCGCGACCGGCCTGTACATGGTCATCACCGGCTTCACCTCGCCCAGCGGGCGCACCGCCCAGCTGGCCAACCTGTGGAATGACGGCGGCATGTTCCCCCATGGCCTGATGGGCTTCTTCGCCGGTTTCCAGATCGCCGTGTTCGCCTTCGTCGGCATCGAGCTGGTGGGTACCACCGCCGCCGAAGCGAAGAACCCGGAACGCACCCTGCCGCGGGCGATCAATTCGATCCCGATCCGCATCATCGTGTTCTATGTGCTGGCGCTGATCGCGATCATGGCCGTGACCCCGTGGCGCGACGTGGTGCCAGGCAAGAGCCCATTCGTTGAGTTGTTCGTGCTGGCAGGCCTGCCGGCGGCAGCGAGCATCATCAACTTCGTGGTGCTGACCTCGGCGGCCTCCTCGGCCAACAGCGGCGTATTCTCCACCAGCCGCATGCTCTACGGCCTGTCGCAGGAAGGTGACGCGCCCAAGGCCTTTGAAAAACTGTCGAGCCGTTCGGTGCCGGCCAACGGCCTGTACTTCTCGTGCACCTGCCTGTTGCTCGGTGCGGTGCTGATCTACCTGGTGCCGAACGTGGTCGAGGCATTCACCCTGGTCACCACCGTGTCGGCGGTACTGTTCATGTTCGTGTGGACGCTGATTCTGCTGTCATACCTGAAGTACCGCAAAGACCGCGCGGCGCTGCACCAGGCATCGAACTACAAGATGCCGGGCGGGCGCTTCATGTGCTACGTGTGCCTGTCGTTCTTCGCTTTCATCCTGGTGTTGCTGAGCCTGGAAGCGGATACCCGTTCAGCGCTGGTGGTGACGCCGATCTGGTTTGTGGTGCTGGCGGTGACCTACCAGCTCGTACGCAGCAGGCGCCATCCCCGCACGGCCGTGCGTAACGGCTGATGGCCTCGGGGGCTGCGTCGCAGCCCTTTCGCGACACGAGGCCGCTCCCACGAAGGCACGGTGTACGCCGTCCGATGTGGGAGCAACTGTCTTGCTTAATTTCTAAAAGCTGGCGCCTGTGGGAGCGGCCTTGTGTCGCGATGGGCCGCACCGCGGCCCCAATCCTGTGCACACAATTCCATCAGGCACCAACCTGGATCCAACCAACGCCCCAACACCTCGCACAGCCCCTCTAAACCGTACCTTTTGCCACTAGGCACACCCCTTGCAACGCCCTCCCCGCTTGCCCAACACCATAAAAAACTCAGCGGAGAGAGCACATGAAGCGTCGCAGTCTGATCAAGGCCCTTACCCTCAGCGCATCGATTGCGGCGATGGGCCTGAGCTGGAGTATCCAGGCCGCCGAGACCATCAAGGTCGGTATCCTGCATTCGCTTTCCGGGACCATGGCCATTTCCGAGACATCGCTCAAGGACATGGCGCTGATGACCATCGAGCAGATCAACGCCAAGGGTGGCGTGAACGGCAAGATGCTGGAACCGGTGGTGGTCGACCCGGCGTCCAACTGGCCGCTGTTCGCTGAAAAGAGCCGCCAACTGCTGACCCAGGACAAAGTGGCCGTGGTGTTCGGCTGCTGGACCTCCGTGTCGCGCAAGTCCGTTCTGCCGGTGTTCGAAGAACTCAACGGCCTGCTGTTCTACCCGGTGCAGTATGAGGGCGAAGAGATGTCGCCGAACGTGTTCTACACGGGCGCCGCCCCGAACCAGCAGGCCATCCCGGCCGTGGAATACCTGATGAGCGAGGACGGCGGCAGCGCCAAGCGCTTCTTCCTGTTGGGCACCGATTACGTCTACCCGCGCACCACCAACAAGATCCTGCGCGCATTCCTGCACAGCAAAGGCGTGGCCGACAAGGACATCGAAGAGGTTTACACGCCCTTTGGCCACGCTGATTACCAGACCATTGTCGCCAGCATCAAAAAGTTCTCCGCCGGCGGCAAGACCGCTGTCATATCCACAGTCAACGGTGACTCCAACGTGCCGTTCTACAAGGAACTGGCCAACCAGGGCCTGAAGGCCACCGACGTGCCGGTGGTGGCCTTCTCGGTGGGCGAGGAGGAACTGCGCGGCATCGACACCAAACCGCTGGTGGGCCACCTGGCGGCATGGAACTACTTCGAATCGGTGGATAACCCGGTCAACCAGAAATTCGTCGCCGACTGGAAGGCCTACGCCAAGGCCAAGGGCCTGCCGGGTGCCGACAAGGCCGTGACCAACGACCCCATGGAAGCCACCTACGTGGGCATCCACATGTGGGCCCAGGCTGTCGAGAAAGCCAAGTCCACTGACGTTGACAAGGTCCGCGAAGCACTGGCCGGGCAGAGCTTCGAGGCGCCGTCGGGCTTCACCCTGACCATGGACAAGACCAACCACCACCTGCACAAGCCGGTGATGATCGGCGAGATTCAGGATGACGGCCAGTTCAGCGTGGTGTGGGAAACCGAGCAGCCGCTAAGGGCGCAGCCATGGAGCCCGTTCATTCCGGGCAATGACAAGCGGCCAGATTACGCCGTGAAAGGTAACTGAGTGCATGGGGCTGCTTTGCAGCCCATTCGCGGGTGAACCCGCTCCTACAAGGACCGCGCAGGTTTCAAACCTTGCACCATCTCTGTGTAGGAGCGGGTTTACCCGCGAAGAATCCAACACCGATTTTCAGGATTGCCCGCATGCTCAGACTCCTGCTCACCCTTCTCCTGCTAATGCCCCTGGCAACCCACGCCAGCGAGGGCGAATTCTTTCTCACCGCCAAGCCCGCCGAGCAAGGCCGCCTGCTCGAAGGTTGGGCAGCACAACCCGATGCTGCGCGCCTGCCGCTGCTGGAAAACCTGCGCCAAGGCCGCATCGCTGCCGACGACACCCGCAAGGTGCGCCTGAACAACCGCCTGCGCGGCCTGATCGACAACGCCCTGGCCAGCCATCAGTTGCTCAGCGACAACAGCGACACCCGCCTGGCCGCGGCCCAGCAATTACAGAAAAGCGCACAGCCCGCGCAAATGGCCTTCCTCGACCGGCGCTTCGCCGCCGAGCCGGACGCCGCTGTACAGGCCGCCCTCGGCCTGGCCCTTGCCAACCTGCAACTGGGCGCCAGCGAGCCAGCAGTGCGCCTGGCCGCCGTGCGCCTGCTGGGTGAAACCGGCGACCCGCTGGCCCGCACGCGCCTCGAAGCCCTGCTGCAGCCCGATGCGGAACGCGACCCGGGCGTGCGCACAGCCGCCGAAACGAGCCTGGCCCAGGTCAAGCGCAAACTGCTGGTAGGCGAACTGCTCGGCCAGGCCTTCAGCGGCCTGTCGCTGGGTTCGGTCCTGCTGCTGGCAGCGCTGGGCCTTGCGATCACCTTCGGCCTGCTTGGGGTGATCAACATGGCCCATGGCGAGATGTTGATGCTCGGCGCCTACAGCACCTACATGGTCCAGGTACTGCTGCAGCGCTTCGCCCCAGGCGCCATCGAGTTCTACCCGCTGATTGCCCTGCCGGTGGCGTTCGCCGTCAGTGCCGGGGTAGGCATGGCGCTGGAGCGCACGGTGATCCGCCACCTGTACGGCCGGCCACTGGAAACCCTGCTGGCCACCTGGGGCATCAGCCTGATCCTGATCCAGGCCATCCGCCTGCTGTTCGGCGCGCAGAACGTCGAGGTGAGCAACCCAGCCTGGCTGTCTGGCGGCATCCAGCTGCTGCCCAACCTGGTGCTGCCATACAACCGCCTGGTCATCATCGGCTTCGCCCTGGCCGTGGTGCTGCTCACCTGGCTGCTGCTCAACCGTACCCGGTTGGGCCTGAACGTGCGCGCAGTCACCCAGAACCGCAACATGGCCGCCTGCTGCGGCGTGTCCACCGGGCGCGTCGACATGCTCGCCTTTGGCCTTGGCTCGGGCATCGCCGGGCTCGGTGGCGTGGCCTTGAGCCAGGTGGGCAATGTCGGCCCGGACCTGGGCCAAAGCTACATCATCGATTCATTCCTGGTGGTGGTGCTCGGCGGCGTCGGGCAACTGGCCGGTAGCCTCTGGGCCGCGTTCGGCCTGGGCATCGCCAACAAGCTGCTGGAGCCGCAGATCGGTGCCGTACTCGGCAAGATCCTCATCCTTGCGTTGATCATTCTGTTCATCCAGAAACGCCCGCAAGGCCTGTTCGCCCTCAAGGGACGGGTAATCGACTGATGAACCAGCCACTGCTTGTCACTGCTACGCAAAAGGCCGGCCCACGCCTGACCCTTACCCTCGGTGCCGTCGTCGTCCTGCTGCTGGTGGCTTTGCCACTGTGCTCACTGCTGCCGGCAGACCATGCTCTACAGGTGTCGGCCTACACCCTGACCCTGGTCGGCAAGATTCTTTGTTACGCCATCGTCGCCTTGGCCCTGGACCTGGTCTGGGGCTATGCCGGGCTGCTGTCACTGGGCCATGGCTTGTTCTTCGCCCTGGGCGGCTATGCCATGGGCATGTACCTGATGCGGCAGGCCGCCGGCGACGGCCTGCCCGGGTTCATGACATTCCTGTCGTGGACCGAGCTGCCCTGGTACTGGGCTGGTACCCAGTATTTCGCCTGGGCCCTGTGCCTGGTGGTGCTGGCGCCCGGGCTGCTGGCGCTGGTGTTCGGCTGGTTCGCTTTCCGCTCGCGGATCAAAGGCGTGTACTTCTCGATCATGACCCAGGCCCTGACCTTTGCCGGCATGCTGCTGTTCTTCCGCAACGAAACCGGCTTCGGCGGCAACAACGGCTTCACCAGCTTCCGCACCATCCTCGGCTTCGACATTGCAGCCCAGGGCACCCGCGCGGTGTTGTTCCTGCTGACCGTGGGCCTGCTGCTGGCCAGCCTGTACCTGTGCTGGCGCCTGACCCGCAGCAAGTTCGGCCGCCTGCTCACCGCGGTGCGTGACGCTGAAAACCGCATGATGTTCTGTGGCTACGACCCGCGCGGCTTCAAGCTGCTGGTGTGGGTACTGAGCGCCGTGCTGTGCGGCCTGGCCGGTGCGCTGTACGTGCCGCAGGTAGGCATCATCAACCCCAGCGAGATGTCGCCGACCAACTCGATCGAAGCCGCCGTCTGGGTAGCCTTGGGCGGGCGCGGCACGCTGATCGGCCCGCTGCTCGGTGCCGGCCTGGTCAACGGTATGAAAAGCTGGTTCACCGTGGCCTTCCCCGAGTTCTGGCTGTTCTTCCTCGGCGCGTTGTTCATCCTCGTTACCCTGTACCTGCCCAAGGGCGTGGTCGGCCTGTTGAAGAAAAGGAGCCAGCCATGAGAGGCGTGCCCCCAGTCCACCCGGAGTTCATGCTGGAACCGGTATTCGACAACCTCGGCGCCGGGCGCGATGCCATCGGCCTGGGCCACAGCCGCAAGGCCGGCCTGGATACCCGCCACGGTACGGTGCTGAGCCTGGAAGACATCAGCGTCAGCTTCGATGGTTTCAAGGCGCTCAACGCGCTGAACCTGTACATCGGGGTGGGCGAGCTGCGCTGCATCATCGGCCCCAACGGCGCCGGCAAGACCACGATGATGGACGTAATCACCGGCAAGACCCGCCCCGACAGCGGCACGGCTTACTTCGGCGATACCCTCGACCTGACCCGCATGAGCGAATACCAGATCGCCCAGGCCGGCATTGGCCGCAAGTTCCAGAAGCCCACAGTGTTCGAAGCGCTGACCGTGTTCGAGAACCTGGAACTGGCGCTGAAGACCGACAAGTCGGTGTGGGCCAGCCTGGCCGCGCGCCTGAGCGGTGACCAGCGCCAGCGTATCGAGGACGTGCTGACCACCTTGCGCCTGCTGCCGCTGGCGCAGCGCCAGGCCGGCTTGCTGTCGCATGGGCAGAAGCAGTTTCTGGAGATCGGCATGCTGCTGGTGCAGGAGCCGCAACTGCTGCTGCTCGATGAACCGGTGGCCGGCATGACCGATGCCGAGACCGAATTTACCGCCGAGCTGTTCAAGGGCCTGGCTGGCAAGCATTCGCTGATGGTGGTGGAGCATGACATGGGCTTCGTCGGCAGCATTGCCGACCATGTGACCGTGCTGCACCAGGGGAGCGTGCTGGCGGAAGGCTCGCTGGAGCAGGTGCAGGCAGATGAGCGGGTGGTCGAGGTGTATCTGGGCCGGTGACCGGATTTGAAATTTTTGGCGCCTGTGCCGGCCTCTTCGCGGGTAAACCCGCTCCTACAGGGGGCGTAATGCCATGGGGCGGTTCCCGTCGTAGGAGCGGGCTTGCCCGCGAAAAGGCCGGCTTAGGCACAGCATCCCTTTCAGGAACTCTCACATGCTCAAGATCGACACCCTGCACCAGTACTACGGCGGCAGCCACATCCTGCGCGGCCTGTCCTTCGAAGCCAAGGTCGGCGAAGTGACCTGCCTGCTGGGCCGCAACGGCGTGGGCAAGACCACCTTGCTGCGCTGCCTGATGGGCCTGGTGCCCGCCCGCGACGGCAGCATCGAATGGGAAGGCAAGCCGATCACCGCGTTCAAACCACAGCAACGGGTGCAGGCCGGCATCGCCTACGTGCCCCAGGGCCGCGAGATCTTCCCGCGCCTGACCGTCGAGGAAAACCTGCTGATGGGCCTGTCGCGCTTCCCCGCCCGCGAAGCCCGCGAGGTCCCGGCCTTCATCTACGAGCTGTTCCCTGTGCTGGAGCAGATGAAACAACGCCGCGGTGGCGACCTGTCTGGCGGCCAGCAGCAACAGCTGGCCATCGGCCGCGCCCTGGCCAGCCGCCCACGCTTGCTGATTCTCGACGAGCCGACCGAAGGCATCCAGCCGTCGGTGATCAAGGAGATCGGCGCGGTCATCCGCCGCTTGGCCGAGCGTGGCGACATGGCAATTTTGCTGGTGGAGCAGTTCTACGACTTTGCCGAAGCGCTGGCTGACCAGTACCTGGTCATGGCCCGCGGCGAAATCATCCAGCGCGGCCGCGGCGAAAACATGCAAGCCGAAGGTGTACGCGGGCTGGTAACCATTTAATCTGCGAACAACGACTTTGCGAGACGCTGTCATGAGCTACGAAATTCGCGATGCCCGGCCCACCGATGTGCCGGGCATACTGGACATCTACAACGACGCGGTGCTCAACACCACAGCGATCTGGAACGAAACCCCAGTGGACCTCGGCAACCGCCAGGCCTGGTTTGAAGCGCGGGCGCAGCAGGGCTACCCGATTTTGGTAGCTACAGATGAGACGGGCGTGCTGGGGTATGCCTCGTTTGGCGACTGGCGGCCGTTCGAGGGCTTTCGCCTGACTGTGGAGCACTCGGTGTATGTCCGTGGCGACCAACGGGGCAAGGGAGTGGGGCCGGTGTTGATGGCCGCGCTGATCGAGCGTGCGAAGGGGTGCGGCAAGCATGTGATGGTGGCGGCCATCGAGAGTGGCAATGCGGCGTCGGTTCGCCTGCATGAGCGGCTGGGCTTCGTGGTGACCGGCCAGATGCCGCAGGTGGGGGTAAAGTTTGGCCGCTGGCTTGATCTGACCTTCATGCAACTGGTGCTGAACCCGGGCGCCGAACCGACCTGAAATACGGTCCATTGCGGGCGCAACCTTGGGTCGCGAACGGGCTGCAAAGCAGCCCTGGCAATTTTTCGGTGAAACAAAGATCTGGGGCTGCTGCACAGCCCATCGCGACACAAGGCCCCCCACAGATACCGGCAAGGCCTGATCGTCAAACAGCCAGTCCTCCGGCGTTCGCCCGGAAGGTTGAACCCGGGCGCCGGACCGACCTGAAATGCGGTCCATTGTGGGAGCGGCCTTGTGTCGCGAACGGGCTGCAAAGCAGCCCTGGCAATGTTGCGGTGGAGCAAAGATCTGGGGCTGCTGCACAGCCCATCGCGACACAAGGCCGCTCCCACAGATGCCGGCAAGGGAACCTACATCTGAATAAACCGGCCCAGCCGCTGCTTCAGCATGTTGTTCTCACTGCGCAACTGCTGCACCTCCTGCAGTAGCTCCAGCGCCAGCGCCACCCCTTCCCACTCCAGTTCCAGCTCCTGGTGCAGCTTCACCGCTCGTTTGGTCACCAGCGGCGCCTGATCGTCAAACAGCCAGTCCTCCGGCGTTCGCCCGGAAGGTTCGACAATGCCATGTTCGACGATTTCGATCACGCATTCAGCCGTGACATCGGCTTCCTGACACAGGGTACGCATGTCCAGTTGAACGATCAGGGTGCTGCTCATGATCACTTACTCCATTGTGTCCTCGGGTTGAACGCAGCTTTCTCGGAAAGCTTGGTCCAGAGTTCGCGGGCAGATTCGTCCGACGCAGGCGGCATCACCACCTTGAGCTGCGCATAAAGGTTGCCGCGCTCTCCCTGCTTGTTGACCAGGCCCTTGCCCGGTACACGCAGGCGCTGGCCGCTCTGGCTGTCAGGACGGATGGTCAGGTTGATCTTGCCATCCAGGGTCGGAACCGCCACCTTGGCGCCCAGGGCCGCCTCCCACGGTGCCAACGGCACAGTGATGATCAGGTCATGACCTTCGACATCGAACAGCGGGTGCGGTGCCATGCGGATGGTCAGGAACAGGTCACCGTTGGCCCCGCCACCGCCGCCCGGCGCACCCTGGCCCTTGAGGCGGATGCGCTCGCCGTCGGTCACCCCAGCCGGAATCCTCACGTTCAAGGTCTTGGTGGTGAAGCCGGTGCGCTGGCCCATGGCATTGGTTTGCGGCACCTGGAAGCTGATCTGCTTGGACTCCTTGCTCAGGGTCTCTTCAAGGAACACTGCCAGTTCAAGCTCCACGTCCTGCCCCCGCCTGCCGGCACTGCGTTGCTGCTGCCGGGCGCCACCGAAGGGGTTGCCACCCGCACTGCGCCCACCGAAGATCGAGCTGAAGAAGTCGGAGAAGTCGCCGCCTTCGAAGCCGCCGCCACCGCCACGGTTTTCCCAACCCGGTGGGGCCTGGAACGGCCGGCCATGCTGGCCGCCGTACTTGCGGATTTCGTCGAACTCGGCACGTTTCTGCGCGTCGCCCAGCACCTCATAGGCCTCGTTGGCCTCCTTGAATTTCTCCTCGGCGTCGCGCTCCTTACTGACATCGGGGTGATACTTGCGCGCCAGTTTGCGGTACGCGGCCTTGATCGCCTTTTCGTCCGCAGTGGGCTCTACGCCGAGTATCTTGTAATAGTCTTTGAAGTCCATTTGTGGATCACCAATGTGAATGTGCGTGTTGCAACTGAAGATAGGGGTCAAGCATAGCCTTTCAAGACCAACTTGGGTTTGCCTCAAGGCAGACGACTGGTCTTGATTCTGTAGCCAACTGGCATACACTGCGCGGCCGTTTTGCCTCCGGAAGCCCATTTCCCATGTCTGACGTATCCCCGGCCCGCGCCCTGGGCATCGACTTTGGCACCTCCAACTCCACGGTCGGTTGGCACCGGCCTGGCGTCGAGTCGCTGATTGCCCTGGAAGACGGCAAGATCACCTTGCCCTCGGTGGTGTTCTTCAATATCGAAGAGCGGCGCCCGGTGTATGGCCGCCTGGCGCTGCACGAGTACCTGGAAGGCTACGAAGGCCGCCTGATGCGCTCGCTGAAAAGCCTGCTGGGCTCGAAGCTGATCAAGCACGACACCAGCGTGCTGGGCAGCGCCCTGCCGTTCAAGGACCTGCTGGGCATGTTCATCGGCGAGCTCAAGAAGCGCGCTGAAGCGGCCGCTGGCCGTGAATTCGACCAGGTGGTGCTGGGCCGCCCGGTGTTCTTCGTCGACGAAGACCCGGCTGCCGACCAGGAGGCCGAGGACACCTTGGCCGAAGTGGCGCGCAAAATCGGCTTCAAGGACGTGTCGTTCCAGTACGAACCGATTGCCGCAGCCTTCGACTATGAGTCGAGCATCAGCCGCGAAGAGCTGGTGCTGATCGTCGACATCGGCGGTGGTACCTCGGACTTCACCCTGATCCGCCTGTCGCCCGAGCGCCATCGGGTCGCCGAGCGCCAAAGCGACATCCTCGCCACGGGCGGTGTGCACATTGGCGGTACCGACTTCGACAAGCAACTGAGCCTTCAGGGCGTGATGCCGTTGTTTGGCTACGGCAGCCGCATGAAGAGCGGTGCGCTGATGCCGACCAGCTACCACCTCAACCTGGCCACCTGGCACACCATCAACGCCTTGTATTCGCAGAAATCACAGTTGGCGCTGGGTAGCATGCGCTATGACATCGAGGACAGCTTCGGCATCGATCGCCTGTTCAAACTGATCGAGCAGCGCGCTGGGCACTGGCTGGCGATGGAAGTAGAAGCCAGCAAGATCGAGCTGACCGAGCATGACAGCCGCCACATCGACCTGCGCCGCGTCGAGCCCGAGCTGACTGCGGAACTGACCCGCGCGCTGTTCGAAGAGGCGATCGAAGGCCTGCTGGAGCGCGTGCGCGGTAGCGTGACCGAACTGCTGGCCAAGGCTGGGGTAAGCGAAGACCAGGTCGATACGGTGTTCTTCACCGGTGGTTCAAGCGGCATTCCGGCGCTGCGCAACAGTGTTTCGGCGATGCTGCCGAATGCGCGGCATGTGGAAGGCAACATCTTTGGCAGCATTGGTAGCGGGCTGGCCATCGAGGCGCGCAAGCGTTACGGCGCGGCCTGATTTGTCGTTTAGCTTGTAGCCGCGAACGGGCCGGGCCTGCTGGCCAATCTCCACCAGTCGTTCACCGTTGCTGCCGCTACCGTATTCGCGGGTAAACCCGCTCCTACGCACCGGTCGGGGGTGGACACACATCGGTGATTGGCCACAGGCCGTCGTAGGAGCGGGTTTACCCGCGAAAGGGCCGGTACAGGCCACTGCATGATCAGACCAGTTCCGCCCGCTTCAGCTCACTCTTCAGATAGGCATAGTAGATGGGCCCCGCCACGACACCGGGCAGCCCGAACGCCGCCTCGAATACCAACATCGCCAGCAGCAATTCCCACGCCTTGGCACTGATCTGCCCACCCACGATCCGCGCGTTGAGGAAGTACTCGACCTTGTGGATGACGATCAGGTAACCCAGCGCCGCCGCCGCCACCCAGATCGACAGCGACAGACCGACGATGGTGATCAAGGTGTTGGACATCAAGTTGCCGATCACCGGCAGCAAGCCCAGCAGGAAGGTCAGCACGATCAGCGTCTTGGTCAGCGGCAGGTGCACGTCGAACAGCGGCATCACCACGGCCAGGAAAATGCCGGTGAAGATCGTATTGAGCAGCGAGATCTTGATTTGCGCGAACACGATGTTGCGAAACGCCTTCACCAGCAGGCTAAGACGTTCGAACAGCGCCGCCGCCAAGGGCTTGCGCCGGGAGATATCGGGAATACGCTGCAAAGCGATGATGGCGCCGAGGATCATGCCTATGAGCATCGTCACGAACATGTGCGCCATGCCCTTGCCCACCAACTGCAAATCGCTCAGGTGGCTCTTGATCCAGTCACCGATGGCCACCTTGAACTCTGCGGCACTGGCAGGCAAGTAACCCTCGATGAAGGGTGGCAGCTGGCCGCGAGCACGCTCGACCAAAGCCATGAACTTGTCCAGCGAGGCGCCGGGGTTTTCCGCCTCGTGCAGCAGGAAGCTGAACGCACCGGCAATCAGCAGTGTCAGGGTGCTGACCACCAACGTGCCGAGCAGCGCCACGGCCAGCCAGCGCGCGCGTTGGCCAGCAAGCAGCGGTTGCAGGCGAGGGGTCAGCATGTTGACCAGTTCGAACACCAGCAGACCGGCCAGCAGGCTGGGCAGTAACTTCAGGGGCAAGGCCAGCAGCAGCCCAGCCATGACGATGATCAAGCTGGCCAGGGTGATCTGACGGGGGGTAAAGGTCATACAGCCTCGACGGCAGACAGCGGGAATGCCGCAGTCTGCCAGCCTTGGCGGCGCAGGCATAGGCGCAGGTCATTTCTTCTTCAGGCAATCGCTCATGAAGGCCTTGCGCTCATCCCCCTTGAGGGCTTTGGTGGTGGCGTCAGCATTGCAGGTCTTCATTTTGTCTTGCTGGGTTTGTGGCACATCCTTTTTCAGGCAGGTGCTCATGAACGCTTTGCGTTCATCGCCCTTGAGGGCCTTGGCGGTGGCGTCGGCGTTGCAGGTTTTCATCTTTTCCTGCTGCGCGGTATTGGCAGCGAAACCTTGGGCACTGAACAACACCGCCAGCGCCAGTAACGGAATTTGCAGCACTTTCATGGAGTGGTCTCCTTGGCTCCGCGCCCGATGCACGGGGGTCGAGCTGAGTGTAGCCAAGAATGTTCAGCGCCCCGCCCGCGCCTGCCGGCGGTACTGCTCAGGCGTACACCGGGCCTGACGCTGGAACATGGCGATGAACGCCGAAGCGCTGCTGTAGCCAAGGTCGAAGGCAATGGCCTGAATCGGCAGGCCGGCTTCCAGCGCTTCGATGGCTCGCAGAAAACGCAGGCGCAGGCGCCATTCGCCAAAGCTGATGCCCAGCTCGCGCAGAAACTGGCGGGCCAGGGTGCGTTCGCTGACGTGCACGCGGGCGGCCCAGTCGGCCAGCGGGCGGTTGTCCCCCGGCTCGGCGCTGAGCGCGTCGAGCACCTGGCGCAAGCCATCGCTGTGGCCAAACGGCAGGTAGCAGGCCAGGGTGGGCGCCAGCAGCAACTGGTCAAGCAGTACCTGTACCAGGCGCTGGTCACGCTCGTCCTCGGCCACCTTGAGATTGCGCCGGGCGAAGTCACCGAGGATGGCCTTGAGGATGTCACTGATCATCAGGCTGCACGGGTGCGATGGCAGCGCTGCGCACAGGCTGCGGTCGAGGTAGATAGAACGGTAGACGATGGCCTGGGGGTTGTAGCAGCCATGCTCGGTGTCGGGCGGCACCCAAACGGCGTAGTGCGGCGGCGACAGGAAGCGCTGGCCGGCCACATCCAGATGCATTACGCCGTGGGCGGTGTAGTTCAGTTGGCCCCAGCCGTGTTGGTGCACGGCGCTGTGGGTGTCGGCAACGAACTCGTCGTGGCGGAAGTACACCGAGGCCGGCAGTTGGGTGAACTGGGGGATATCAAGGTATTTGCGCGGCATGCTGTCTGCTTTGCAGGGTCGATTGTCTGGATAGAAGTATAGGCTTGTTAACAGACATTCGATAATACAGGCCTATCGAGGGCCTGCCTTGCAGGCCTTCGCGGGCTCGCCCGCTCCCACAGGATCTGCGCCAGCCTCCAGGCCTGTGTATCCCCATGGGAACGGGCAAGCCCGCGAGGGCGGCAAGGCAGCCCCAATCCAAGCCCCAATGAGTGACCCGCTACATGAATTACCTGTTCCCCCTCACCGCCATCCTCATCTGGGCCGGCAACACCGTGGTCACCAAGATGTCCGCCGGCGCCATCCACCCTGCGGAGATCGGTTTCTACCGCTGGTTGCTGGCCGCCTTGCTGTTCACGCCGTTCATGCTGCCCGCCGTGTGGCGCAACCGCGCAGCCATCCGCCCGCACCTGACCCAGGTGTTCGTGCTCGGCGTGCTGGGCATGGCGATGTACCAGAGCCTGGCCTACTTCGCCGCCGGCATCACCAGTGCCACCAATATGGGCATCATCCTCTCGCTGATGCCGCTGATGTCACTGGCGCTGTCCATCGCCTGGCTGGGCCAGCGCCTGAGCTACGGTGCCCTGCTGGGCGCAGTGGTGTCATTCTTTGGCGTGCTTGAAGTGGTCAGTGCCGGCCACCCCGCCAGCCTGCTGCAGCATGGGCTGAACAGCGGCGACCTGTTGATGCTGGCGGCTACATTGGCCTATGCGCTGTACAGCTTCCTGCTGAAGAAATGGCAGCTGCGCCTGCCGCCGATGCAGCTGCTGTACCTGCAGGTTCTGGTAGCCATCGTCGTGTTGCTACCGCTGTTCTTGCTGTCGGACAAGACCGGCCTGAACAGCCACAACATCGGCCTGGTCCTGTATGCCTGCGTACTGGCCTCGATGATCGCGCCACTGGTGTGGATGCAGGCCGTGCACCGCCTGGGGCCCAGCCGCACCACACTGTTCTTCAACTTGCTGCCGCTGGTCACTGCGCTGATCGCCGCCGTGGTGCTCGACGAGCAACTGGCCAGTTACCACCTGGTCGGCGGCTTGCTGACCCTGGCCGGCGTAGTGCTGGCCGAACGCTGGACCACGCCGATCCGCCGCCAAGGCACTTGAGCTAAAGCCCCGCCGCCTTGAGCCGGGCGGCATGTTCGGTGAACAGCCGCACCGGCTCCGCGCCTTTGCCCACGGCACCGAGCGACTGGTTGACGATGTCCAGGTGATCGAGCGGGTAATCGTCGCCGATCACCTGCCCCAGGTGCGAACTGAAACGCCCGACCATGCCGTCGCAATGGCCCTTTTCCTTGATGAAACTGCGTGCGAACAGGCGGCAGAAGCGGCTGCTGCCGTCAAAGCGGTTGCGCCCCTGGTCTGTCAGGCCGGGTTGCAAGGTGCCGGACCAGGAGTAATAGCGGACGCCATTGACCTCATAGGCCCCTTCCCCACCCCAGGTTTGCGGCAGGCCCTGTGGATAAGCCTGGTTGAACAGTGCCACCCCGGCGCTGGTCAGCGACTGGTGCGAGGCGTGCACATCTACAGGCAGCGGGTCACGACGCCAGCCGGTTTCCAGCCAAACCAGCAGCACGGCAAACCCATGCAGCACGGCCTTGAGGATGCGCCCCTGGGGTGAATCGCCCGGTGCCGTACGTTCCAGGTGGTCGGCCAGCTCGGAGCCATGATTGGGCCCCGCCACCGAGGTGACCGACGCCACCCGCCCCGGCCGTTTGGCCGCAGCGTAACGCGCGCTCAGGGCGCCCTGGCTGTGGCCGATGAGGTTGACCTTGTCGACGCCGGTACGTTGGCAGATATCGTCGATGATCGCCAGCAACTGCTCGCCGCGCACCTCGCTGGAATGCAGCGGCGAAACCTGCACCGGAAACACCTGCGCCCCGCCCTTGCGCAGGGCCGGCACAATGCCGAACCAGTAGGGGTAGAGCACCATCCGGACAAACCCGAGCATGCCTGGCACCAGCACCAGCGGGTATCGCGTGGCCAAATCCTGCTGCATTCCCGCAGCTCCTTTGCTGTACGACGGGCCAACACTACAGCGGCCATCATGACTATCGCAATCGAACTCCCGGCGCGCGTTGTGGTTCAAAACCACACAGACCCTTTGCAAGGAGCGGGACCATGTACAAGCAGACCCTGGCAATCCTTCTGGCAAGCGCCACCCTGGCCGCCTGCGGCAGCCGCCCGGAAAACCCGGTGGATTACGTCACCTACCGCGATGAGCCGCTGGTCAAGCAGGTGGAGAACGGTATGACCATGCAGAAGGTCATCGCCATTGGCGGCAGCCCGTCGAGCGTGATCGACCTGCCGCACGGGGGCACCTGCAACGACTACATCCTCAACCGCGACGGCAAGCAGCAGCCCTATTACGTGCGCTTCGATGCCACCGGCCATGTCGATGCCAAAGGCTTCAAGACCTGCAAGCAACGCCAGGAGGACAGCGACGCCCTGCATGGCGCATAAGCCTGTGTTCCGACCCGACCCTGACCCCTGCTGGAGATAACCATGAGCAATGTTGAACTGACCGATGTGAAAACCCTGCGCGAGCGTGCACGCCAGCATGTGGAGCAAGGCGCAGTGACCGAGGGTTACCACGCCGACCGTGAACAGATCCTGCGCCTGCTTAATGAATCGCTGGCCACCGAGCTGGTCTGTGTGCTGCGCTACAAGCGCCATTACTTCATGGCCAGCGGCATTAAAGCCAGCGTGGCTGCCGCGGAGTTTCTCGAACATGCCAACCAGGAAGCCGAACATGCCGACAAATTGGCCGAGCGCATCGTGCAACTGGGCGGGGAGCCGGACTTCAACCCCGACAACCTCACCAAGCACTCGCATGCCCAGTACGTGGCCGGCAATTCGCTGAAAGAGATGGTGCTGGAAGACCTGGTGGCAGAGCGCATTGCCATCGACAGCTACCGCGAGATCATTCAGTACATCGGGGATAAAGACCCGACTACCCGTCGTATCTTCGAAGACATCCTGGCGCAGGAAGAGGAGCACGCGGACGATATGTCCGACCTGTTGCAAGGCCTTTGATTTCTGACACCCTCAAGGGGCCGCTTTAGCGGCCCCTTGCTATTTCCGCGCTTTCACCGCCGTCGGTGCCTTGCCTGCCTTCATCTGCTGCAACAACGGTGTGCACTGGTTCGGGTCATCGCCGCTGCTGGGCGCAATCAGCGCCAGCAACCCCGCCGCCGGCCCAGCCACCACACCCAGCGCAACCATGCCTGCGCCACGCAACGCCAGCGGCAATGCCTGCACACCGGCGTTCGGTTTGGCAAACGGTCCGCGCACATACAGGGGTGAACGCAGCGAGAACAACCGCAGCCCTTTCGATTCCGGGGTGATGTTCAAATCCAGTTGCTCGGAAGCGAAGTTCGCCGTGCCGTCGATGTAGATGATCGCGTTCTCGGTATCGAAGATGAACAGCCGCGTAGTCGCCAGGCCATCCTTGATGCCCACATCGGCCGCCGCACAGTTGATTTTCACGTCCTCATCACCAAACAGCTTGCCGACCACATAGTTGCCCACGTTCAAGCCGGCAATTTCCATCAGGCTGCGGCTGATGGCGCCATCGTTGATCAGCATGCGCAAGTCGCCATTGGCTGTACCCAGCAAGGCGGCTACCGAGTTGCCACGGCCGCTGATGTCCGCGTCGCCATTGAGCTCACCAAAGCTGGTCTGCATTGGCGCGAAGGTAGGGAACAGTTGCTTGAGCTTGAAGCCACGCGCAGTCAACTTCGCGCGCCCCTGCAAGGGCACGCTGCGCCCGTCCAGGCGGATGTTGGAGGCCAGGCTGCCGCCGGCCACGCCAAAGCGCAGGGGCTCCAGGCGTAACAGGCCGTCTTCGAGCACCACATGGGCCGACAGGTCAGTGAACGGCAGTTGCGCGCTGTGCACGATGCGCTTGCCAGCAAAGGTGACATCAGCGTCCATTGCCCGCCAACGCTCGGTGCGAAACGCCTCCACTGGCAGCACCTTGCCTGCAGGCTGCTTGCTGGCACCGCCGCGGGCCTTCTGTTCGGCATTGGAGTCGGCACCGATCAGCGGCGCCAGGTCCTTGAACAGCAACTGGTTCGATACCAGGTTGCCGGACAGTCTGGGCCGTGGCTGGCTGGCAACGAAGGCCAGGTCCCCATGGATATCGCTGTCGCCGATCTTGCCGTTGAAGCCCTGGTAATTGAACGACGCCCCTTGCGCCGCCTGCAGGTTGGCGCTTAGGCGGCCGTCGGTGGAATAGGCCGGGGTGTCAGGCAAGGTGACGCCGGTCAATGGGTAGAGGTTGCCCAGGCTGGCACCCGACAAACGAAGGCGCAGGTCGAGGGCACCAAGGTTGCGCGGGTCGGTGAGGGTGCCGGCGAGCACCACATGGGTGTCGGCGATGCGCACGTCGGCCTGCAGCGGGAACGGCTGGCTGGCGTCCTGCAGGGCCAGCAGGCCGCCGATCTTGCCGGTGCCGGACACTGGCTGGCCTTTGTAGCGGCCCTGGGCCTTGAGGCCGAAGGCATAGTCCTGCGCACCGCTGGCCTTCTCGGCGCTGGCCTTGCCGACAATCTCACTGAACGGGATTGGCTTGCCAAGCGGGTCGATCTGCACCTTCATGCTGGTTTTGAGGGTCTGGTCGTCGAAGCTGACGTTGCCTTGGTCAAAGCCGATGGCGCCGATGTCCAGCTGCCATTTGGAAGGTTCAGCGTTTTCATCCTTGGGGCCGAAGTCGAAGACCCAGTTGGCGCGGCCATCGGCCAGGCGAGTGAGGCTGGCAGTGGGCTTGGTGAGGTTGATGCGGGGTATGCTGATCTGCTGGAACACCAGCGGCAGCGGCGCCAGGCGGAACTCCACGCGCTCAAGGCCGACCATCTTCGGCTCTTTGAGCCACTCGGGGTTGCCCAGTGTCAGGTCTTCGGCAATGAAGTGCGGCCAAGGCACCCAGGCACGCCAGCCGCCCTCTTCGGGCTCGGTACGCCAGTGCACGGCGAGGTTGCCGTTGATCGCGAAGGGCCGATGCAAGGCTTCGGAGACCTTCTCGTTGAGCAGTGGCTTGACGCGGTTCCAGTCGAAGGTGGCAATCACTACCACCAGGATCGCCAGCACGGTAAGCAGGCTGGCGAGGGTCCAGACGAGGATTCTGGCGGGACGCGTCATTGCGTATTTCTCCTTGCGGCATGACAGAAAACAGGCGCAGCGATGGCCTCAATAACTCCGACTGATGAAAACCCGTGAGGTTTTATCGATGGCGCCATGATAGCGAAGTTTTTCCTGGCCTCTTGCTCAGAAATTTGTCTCACCAGACTGCACATGTTACCCACCGCCAACCGGGCACGGGGATGGTCTGCATGGCTGCAATGGCCGGAATAGACGCCCTGAAAACCTCTATCAATATGGTCGATTGTTACCATTACCCGTATGAACTTCTCTCTGGCGTTACGCGGCGTAGCATTGGCTTCGTACCCACTTTCCAGCCCCCGAGAGGAGCACCGAAATCATGAAACGCCATCTGCTGACCCTGACCCTGTCCCTTCTGGCCGCCAACGCTTTCGCCCTGCCGGCGTCCGAGCAACACCTGACGTCCGAAGCGCGCTCCAGCGCTGCCGAAATCGCCCAGCCGCTGAAAACCGTCGCTGAAGGCGGCTCCGATCGCCTGATCGAACGTTCCGGCCGCGTTGCCGAAGGTGGCGCTGATCGCCTGATCGAACGTTCCGGCCGTGTTGCCGAAGGTGGCTCCGATCGCCTGATCGAACGTTCTGGCCGTGTTGCCGAAGGTGGCTCCGATCGCCTGATCGAACAAGCTGGCCGTGTTGCCGAAGGCGGCTCCGATCGCCTGATCGAACAAGCTGGCCGTGTTGCCGAAGGCGGCTCCGATCGCCTGATCGAACGTTCTGGCCGAGTTGCTGAAGGTGGCTCGGATCGCTTGGTTGAACTCAGCCGTGTGAGCTGATCGCCATGGCCGAAAAGAACAACTTCTGTCACAACGCTTGCTCCCCTCCAGGCCCGGTCCATTGACCGGGCTTTGTTTTTTTATCTAGAGTGCCCAGCCTGACCGTTACAGAAGCCCGCATCATGCTGCCGCGCGCCGAACAGAAGCTACAGACCCGCCAGGCCCTGCTCGATGCCGCCTGCCTGCTCATGGAGAGTGGCCGTGGTTTCGGCAGTATCAGCCTGCGCGAAGTGGCGAAGACAGCTGGCATCGTGCCGACCGGCTTCTATCGGCATTTCTCCGACATGGACGCTCTGGGCCTGGCCCTTGTCGCCGAAATCGACACCACCTTCCGCCAGACCATCCGCCTGGTGCGCCAGAACGAATTCGAACTGGGCGGCATCACCGACGCCTCGGTGCGCATCTTCCTCGACGTGGTAGCCGCCCACCGCGCGCAGTTCCTGTTCCTGGCCCGCGAGCAGTACGGCGGTGCGCAGGCCGTGCGCCAGGCCATTGCCCGCCTGCGCCAGGATATCAGCGACGACCTTGCCACCGACCTTGCACGGATGAAGCGCTGGCAACACCTGGACAGCGCCGCGCTTGCGGTGATGGCCGACCTGGTGGTGAAAACCGTGTTCGCCACCCTGCCCGAGCTTATCGACAACCCGGAAGCGGGTTATCCACAGGCCCTGACGCCCCAGGAAAAGATCACCCAGCAGTTGCGCTTCATCTTTGTCGGGGCGCGGCATTGGCAGGGGCTCGGCAACCCAGGCTACTGAAAACCCCACTTCTGCTACCATGGCGCCCTGCCCGACAGCGACGAGCGCCGAAATGTCCGACCCCCGCCCCACCCTGCCCGAACTGGCCCGCTTCAACCAGCACTTCGCCGAACGCATCGTGCCGCTGTGGCAAGGCCCGGGCTGGAACGCCGACATGGCCCTGCCCTACGAAGCGCTGGACGCCCAGCACCATCCGTTGCCGGTGCAGCGCTACCGGGCCATGGCCTGTGCACGCCAGCTGTATGTGTTCAGCAGCCGTATCGGGCAACCGGGCGCCGCCGAACGCGCCGCAGCCCTGTTTCGCTCGCTGCAAAAGCACTTCCACGATGCCGAGCACGGGGGCTGGTTCTACAGCATCGACGCCCACGGCAAGCCGCTGGACCGGCGCAAGGACCTGTATACCCACGCCTTCATCGTGTTCGCCTGCGCGCACTACTGGGGCAAAGTGCGCGAAAACCTGGTGGAGTCCACGTTGAATGCCGCGCTGGACATCATCGACCAGCAGTTCGCCCGTGACGATGGCCTGTACGAAGCCTGCCTGGGCGAAGACTGGGCCGACCTCGGCAGTGGCCCGCTGCAAAACCCGCAGATGCACCTGGCCGAAGCGTTCCTGCAAGTACTGGCAGTGCGTGGCGACGAACATGTCCGCCAGTCGCTGCTGCAATTGTGTCAGGCGCTCGAGGCGCATTTCATTGAACCGGCCCATGGCCTGATGCTGGAAAAGCCACACGGGGCTGTGGATAACTGGTTCGAGCCTGGGCACCAGTTCGAGTGGTTCTATCTGCTGCATACCTCCCCGCTGCTGCGTGACACGCCGCTGCATGCGTCGATAGACCGGGCCTTCGGCTTTGCCGAGCAATTCGGGGTGAAGGATGCGGCCGTACTGGCCATGCTGAATGTGGATGGCCGGGTGCTTGATGCCTCCCAGCGTATCTGGGCGCAGGCCGAGTACCTGCGGGCGCTTACATTGCGTGAAGGCAGTGAAGCAAAGCTCGCTGGGCAGTTGGGCGCCCTTTCAGCGCGGTTCCTGCGTGACGCCGGCTGGTATGAGTGCCGAGGGGGTGACGGCGCGGTGAGCAGGGATGACATGCCATCGACCACGCCTTATCACTTGGCTACCTGCCTGGAAGGGCTGAATCAGTTGAACACCTAAAGAATCTGTCAGGGGTGAGCGTTTCCCTCTGCCGGAAGCATCTCCCCACGCCTATGTTGGTGCTCCTTTCTCGAACGTTTCAGGAGTAACCAACAT
The DNA here is from genome assembly GCF_058782925.1 of Pseudomonas sp. FW305-E2. Classification (NCBI taxonomy): domain Bacteria; kingdom Pseudomonadati; phylum Pseudomonadota; class Gammaproteobacteria; order Pseudomonadales; family Pseudomonadaceae; genus Pseudomonas; species Pseudomonas sp. FW305-E2. The sequence goes on from NZ_JBYSYE010000003.1 coordinate 118,316, forward strand.
GGAAGCAGAAGCCTTCAAGGCATTTGTCGAAGAGCAGATCAACCGAGCGGCACAGAAGATAATCGATCACGGCCACCGCTATGACGAGCACTCCCATGGCAAACTCAGCTACCTGCTAAGCCTGCGCCGTGTCATCAATTGCAAAGCAACGGCCGAGGACATGGGCCGGCATGACGCCATCAACGATGTCCTTCAAGCGTTAGGCATCATTCCTAAAGAAAGAACCAGCTTTTACTACATCAACTGAGCGATGCGTTGCTTCGCGAACCGGATCGTTCCGGTTCGCGCCTCTTGCTTAGCCTTTTGATCGGTCGATCGAGAACCCTGCCCAGTCCTGGCTCACCGGCATCAGTTCCAGGCTGTTGATATTGATGTGCGCCGGCTGGTTGAGGATCCAGAAGATGGTCTCGGCAATATCCTGTGGCTGGATCGGCTCCGCACCCGCGTAGGTAGCATCGTACTTGGCCTGGTCACCCCCGAAGCGCACCAGCGAGAACTCGCTCTCGCACAGACCCGGCTCGATGTTGCTCACACGCACACCGGTACCGCGCAGGTCGCAACGCAGGCTCAGCGAGAACTGGCCGACGAAGGCCTTGGTGCCGCCATACACGTTGCTGCCCGGGTACGGGTAGTTGCCCGCCACCGACCCGACGTTCAGGATCGACGCGCCGCGGCCATGGGCGATGAGCCGTGGCAGCAGCAGGCGAGTGGTGTACATCAGGCCCTTGATGTTGGTGTCGACCATGGTTTCCCAGTCGTCCAGGCTGCAGTTCTGCGCAGCATCCACACCCAGCGCCAAGCCGGCGTTGTTGACCAGACCGCGAATTTTTTCAAAGCCGGCCGGCAGATTGGCAATAGCCTGCTCCATGGCTTTGCGGTCACGCACGTCCAGCACCAGGCCATGCACTTCGGTCTTGGCCGACAGTTCAGCGCACAGGGCGTCCAGGCGCTCTTTGCGGCGCCCAGTGAGTACCAGCTTCCAGCCGGCTTCTGCAAAGCGGCGGGCGGTGGCCTCGCCGAAACCGGAAGTCGCGCCAGTGATGAATACGGTGGACGTCATGCTGTGTTCCTCACGGTAGGTTGTCATGGCAGCTTTGCAGCATGCCCGCGCCTGGCCTTGGCAGCAAGCCGTTCAGGGGCTGTTCATTTTTTGTTCATATTCTGCAAACCCTTGCAGCAGAAGGCTCGCCGCCAGGTATGCGCATGTTATCCACAAGGCTTTCCCCACGGATTGGGGGCAACTTGTCCACTGCACGGAACCCTTTCAGCGGATTGTGGTCGGTGGATATCTTGGCGGTGATGGCGCAAGGCTTTCAAACATGCCGCCTGCAGCGGTCTGTCCAAGGTTTTTACACAGAGTTATCCACAGGATTATCGCAACACTTCAAGTGCATGCAGAGATTTTGAAAGCTTGGGGAAATCATCCACAACGGGGATATGAACAAAAAATGATCAAATCGCTACAGGGCTTGATACTCAAGGGCTTGAGCGATATGCCACCATGTTTTCCACAGGCGGCTCCACACTATCCGTGGAAAAGAGTTGGCCTGTGGAAACAATGGCTTGCGAAGGAATATGGGTGTGTTTCGGGAGAAGGGAACGACAAGTTTTCCACATTGAGAAGGGGGCTGCATTGCAGCCCCTGCATACAACTCAGTGCCCGCCCAGATAAGCGTTACGCACTTCCTCATTGACCAACAGTTCCTGCCCGGTCCCGGTCATGCGAATCTGCCCGTTGACCATCACATAGGCCCGGTCCGACAGTTTCAGCGCATGGTTGGCGTTCTGTTCCACGAGGAAGATGGTCATCCCGGTCTTGGCCAGTTCTCGCAGGGTCGAGAAAATCTGCTTGACCACGATCGGCGCCAGCCCCAGCGAGGGCTCGTCCAGCAACAGCAACTTCGGCCGGCTCATCAGCGCCCGGGCAATCGCCAGCATTTGCTGCTCGCCACCCGACATGGTCATGGCCCGCTGGTTACGCCGCTCCTTCAACCGCGGGAACAGCTCGTACATGCGCTGCATGTCTTCGTCGGCATGCTTGTCGCCGATGGGGATGGTACCCATCATCAGGTTTTCCTCGACGGTCATGTCGGGAAACACCCGGCGCCCCTCCGGCGACTGGGCAATGCCGTTGGAGGCGATGTAGTGCGAGGATTTGCGGGTAATGTCGGTGCCGCGGTACACGATATGCCCGGATGCCGCCCGCGGCTGGCCGAAAATCGACATCAGCAGGGTCGACTTGCCGGCACCGTTGGCGCCGATCAGGCTTACCGTCTCGCCCTCGTTGATGTGCATCGAGACTTTCTTCAGTGCCTGGATCGGCCCATAGAACACGTCCAGGTCTTTCAGCTCGAGAATGGGTGCACTCATACCAGTTCCTCTTCGTCTGCACCCAGGTAGGCGGCAATCACCGTCGGGTTGTGGCGGATGTCCTGCGGCGCACCTTCGGCAATCACATTGCCGTGGTCCAGCACCACGATATGGTCGGAGATGCTCATGACCATGCCCATGTCGTGCTCGATCAGCACCACAGTGATGTCGTGCTCGTCACGCAGCACACGGATCATGCGGCTGAGTGCCTCGGTTTCCTGCGGGTTCAGGCCCGCCGCCGGTTCGTCCAGGCAGATGATCTTCGGCCGCGTGCACATGGCCCGGGCAATTTCCAGGCGGCGCTGCTGGCCGTACGACAGTTCGCCGGCCAAGCGGTTGGCACAATCGACCAGGTCGACCACTTCCAGCCAGTAGAAGGCGTGGTCCAGCGCATCGCTCTCCGCCTTGCGATAGGCCTTGGTGTTGAACACACCTGCCAGCAGGTTTCGGTTGACCCACATGTGCTGCGCCACCAGCAGGTTCTCCACCACCGACATTTCCTTGAACAGCCGGATGTTCTGGAAGGTGCGTGCCAGGCCGGCGCGGTTGACCAAATGGGTACCGCCGAACATCTTGTAGTACATGCGGTTGGCAAAGCGCGCAGGCGAAACGAAGTCGGCCGGCTGGAAGCGCTCACCGAGCAGCTGGATCACGTTGGTATGGCTGCCGCGCACGTTCAGCTCGATGCGTCCGCCACTGGCCTTGTAAAAGCCGGTCAGGCAGTTGAATACCGTGGTCTTGCCGGCGCCGTTGGGGCCGATAAGGGCAAAGATCTGGTTGCGCCGGACCTTCAGGCTGACGTCGCTGAGCGCCTTGATGCCACCGAACTGCATCATCAGGTTATCGACCGAGAGAATGATATCGTCGCTCATGGCGCCACTCCTTTACGCGGGGTCACACCGGTACGGCTGATGCGGATCAGCCCACGCGGTCGCCAGATCATCATCAGCACCATCAGCACGCCGAACAGCAGCACCCGGTACTCGGAGAAGCTGCGCAGCAGTTCCGGCGCCACGGTCAGTACGAACGCCGCGATGACCACACCCACGGTCGAGCCCATGCCACCCAGCACGACGATGGCGAGGATCAGCGCCGACTCGAAGAATGTGAATGACGACGGGTTGACGAAGCCCTGGTAGGTGGCGAAGAACACCCCGGCCAGACCGGCAGTCGAGGCGCCCAGGGTAAAGGCCGACAGCTTGACCAGCACGTGGTTCAGGCCCATCGAACGGCAGGCGATCTCGTCTTCGCGCAGCGCTTCCCAGGCCCGGCCGACCGGCATGCGAGTCAGGCGATGCTTGATGTACAGCACTGCCAGCACGACCATGAAAAGCACCGCGTAGATGAACACGAACTTGAGGTTGGCGTTGTATTCGAAGCCGAAGAACTCATGGATCGGCACCCCACCGTCCTTGGCGCGGCGGCCGAACTCCAGGCCGAAGAAGGTTGGCGATGGCGCCGGCATGCCGTTGGGGCCACCGGTGAACGACAGCCAGTTGTTCAGCACCAGGCGAATGATTTCGCCAAAGCCCAGGGTCACGATCGCCAGGTAGTCACCGTGCATCCGGAGCACCGGGAAGCCTAGGATGCACCCCGCCAACGCCGCCGCGATGGCCGCCAGGGGCAGCACGCTCCAGAAGCCCAGGCCAAGGTACTGGTACCCCAGCGCCAGGCCGTAGGCACCGATGGCGTAGAACGCTACATAACCCAGGTCGAGCAGGCCGGCCAGGCCCACCACGATGTTCAGGCCCAGGCCCAGCAGTACGTAGATCAGGCCAAGAATGACCACAGTCAGCAGGTACTTGTTGGCGAAAATCGGGAAGACGATGGCAATCACCACCAGCGCCGGGATGATGTAGCGTAGCCGCGACACATAGTTCGGCGCGCGCACATGCACGCCCGAGCCGCCACTGTCGAAGCCCTCGAGCATGCGCCGCCCGGCAGCGGTCTGCACGTACAGGCTGAGCAGGAAACGCCCGAGCATCACCCCGCCGACCAGCCAGGCAACCCGACGAGGTTCGGCGTTGAAGGTATAACCGTCGAGCACCACGCCGACGATCGGGCCGAAGACAATCAGCGCCAGCAAGCCGGCAACGATGGTCTCGAGCAGGCTGCGCTTGATATCGAAACCTTTGGTTTCAGAGGCAGAGGCAATTTTGGCAATCGACATGTTCACACCTTAGCCACGAGCGGGCGACCCAGCAGGCCTTGTGGGCGGAAGATAAGGATCATCACCAGCAGCGAGAAGCTGAACACGTCCTTGTAGTCGGAGTTGATCAAGCCGGAGAACAGCGACTCGGAAATACCCAGGATGATCCCGCCGAGCATCGCACCCGGCAGCGAGCCGATGCCACCGAGCACAGCAGCAGTGAACGCCTTGATACCGATGATGAAGCCGGCGTAGAAGTCGAAGGTGCCGTAGTTCATGGTGATGAGCACGCCGGCCAGGGCGGCCATCACTGCACCGATGACGAACACGTAGGAGATTACCCGGTCGGTGTTGATACCCAGGATCGAGGCCATCTTGCGGTCTTGCTGGGTAGCACGGCACATGCGGCCGAGCTTGGTGTACTTGATCACGTAGGTCAGCAGGCCCATGCCGACAAAGGCCGCCACCAGGATGAAGATCTTGGTATAAGTCAGTTGCACGAAGCCGGACCCGACTTCGACACGCATGGCGCCTTCCAGCAGGGTTGGCACGCCTTGCTGGCGGGCGCCCTGGCTGATCTGTGCGTAGTTCTGCAGGATCAGCGAAATGCCGATGGCACTGATCAGCGGTGCCAGGCGGGTGGAGTTACGCAGCGGTTTGTAGGCGATGCGCTCGATGGTGAAACCATAAACGCCGGTGACGACGATGGTGAACAACAAGGTGCCCAGCATCAGCAGGGGGAACGATTCGACACCGAAGTAAGCCAGCAATGCCAGGCTGATCGCCGCGAGGTAAGCGGAGATCATGTACACCTCGCCGTGCGCGAAGTTGATCATGCCGATAATGCCATAGACCATTGTGTAGCCGATGGCGATCAGGCCATAGACCGACCCGAGGGTCAGGCCGTTGACCAGTTGCTGCAGGAAAATACCATCCATAACGCAATCTCACCTGATTGAGATTGCACGAGCGCCGACCACGGCGCGGGCCACCTGTGCGGGGCCCTCGCAGCGCAGAACTGTGCAGATCTACGAATAAAGACAGGTACCGCGGGGCTTGGGCCCGAGCAACCGCCCGGGCCGCGGGCCGTTGTTATTTTTGTTTTTCCAGCTGGTGGTATTTACCGGTCTTGTCCCACTGGTAGACCACGTAGTCGGACACGGTCAGGTCGCCCTTGCTGTCCCACTTCTTCTCACCCATGACGGTCTGCACCGGGTTGGCCTTGAGCCACTTGGCAGCGTCCTCGCCCTTGTTCGACTTCGCGCCATTGAACGCGGCAGCCAGAGCCTGCAGCGAAGCGTAGGCGTACAGGGTGTAGCCCTCAGGTTCGGTGCCGGCCTTGCGGAACTCCTCCACCACCGCCTTGCTGTCTGGCAGCAGGCGCGGGTCGGCACCGAAGGTCATGTACACGCCGTCAACGTATTGCGCGCCGCCGGCGGTAGACACCAGTTCGTCGGTGACGATGCCATCATCGGACATGAACTTGACGTCCTTCAGGCCCTGCTCGCGCAACTGGCGTACCAGCGGGCCGGCTTCCGGGTGCAGGCCGCCGAAATAGACCACGTCGGCACCGGTAGAGCGGATCTTGGTGACCACAGCGCTGAAGTCTTTCTCGCCACGGGTCAGGCCTTCGTACAGCACAGGCTTCACGCCGCGTTTTTCCAGCTGCGCCTTGGTCGCGTCGGCCAGGCCCTGACCGTAGGTGTCCTTGTCGTGCAACACCGCGACCTTCTTGCCCTTGAGCACGTCGACGATGTAGTCGCCAGCGACGATACCCTGCTGGTCGTCACGGCCGCACATGCGGAACATGGCGCTCAGGCCGCGCTCCGTGACCTGTGGGTTGGTGGAGCCTGGGGTGATGGCGATCACGCCCGCCTCGTCATATACCTCGGACGCCGGGATCGTGTTGGAGGAACAGAAGTGGCCCACTACGCCGATCACCTTGTCCTGGTCGACCAGTCGGTTGGCCACGGCCACGGCTTGCTTCGGCTCACAGGCGTCATCGCCTTTGACCAGGACGATTTTCTCGCCATTCACGCCACCGGCGGCATTGATCTTGTCGGCCGCTGCCTGCGCACCTTTCATGTACTGCTCGCCAAACGCTGCGTTGGCACCGGTCATTGGGCCCGCTACACCGATCTTGACGTCGGCCTGAACATACGAAGAAACACCCAGTGCCGTAGCTACGGCCAGAGCCAGGAAACCTTTCTTGTAAAACGTCTGCGACATGAGGTGGTGCTCCTAGAGTTTTTTTGGTTGGCACTACAACTACTCAGCCCTGTGCTCAGAGCAAGGGCCGTGCCATCGGTTTTGTCTTCCGGGAAAACACACTGTGCAGGGTGCCTGTAGGCGACGGGCGGCCTTTTCTTTATTGAGCGTGCAACCGTCTGCCACGCGACAGGCGCCACCACACGTACAGACAAGGAGCAACCGTCGAGTGCCATCATTGCAACCCTGGCAAGTGTTTACGTGCAACCGCCCTGTAACAGCGGACGTCACCGAACTGCACACCGCTGGTGCGCGACTGCTACAGGCGGCACCGTTTCAAGGCTAGCTGGTGCACGGAAAAATACCTCTGTTTTGGCTGTTTCGGCCTCTTCGCGGGCACGCCCGCTCCTAAAATAGGAGCAAGTCCCCGCACCGTGTAGGAGCGGGCTTGCCCGTGAAGAGGCCGGAACAGCCACACAAGGGGTAAAAGGCTGGCACAATGGCCGCCAATCGCCGCTTCCGGAGCCCCCTTGATGAGCGAAAGCGCATTCGCCGAGCGCATCGTGCACAACTTGCTCGACACCGACTTCTACAAACTCACCATGATGCAGGGAGTGCTGCACAACTACCCGGACGCCGACGTCGAATGGGAATTCCGCTGCCGCAACGGTGAGGATCTGCGCCCCTACCTCGGCGAAATTCGCAATCAGCTCGAACGGCTTGGCGACCTCACCCTGGACGATGGCCAGCTGGCCTTCCTCGAACGCATCAGCTTCCTCAAGCCCGACTTTTTACGCTTTCTGCGCCTGTTCCGCTTCAACCTGCGTTACGTGCACGTCGGCATCGAAAATGATCAGCTGTTCCTGCGCCTGAAAGGTCCGTGGCTGCATGTGATCCTGTTCGAAGTGCCGCTGCTGGCCATCATCAGTGAAGTACGCAACCGCAATCTGCACCCGCACATGCGCCTGGCCGAGGCGCGGGATCAGTTGTACCGCAAGTTTGACTGGCTGCGTGCACATGCCAGCGACGACGAGCTGGCCGAACTGCAGGTGGCCGACTTCGGCACCCGCCGGCGCTTTTCCAGCCGCGTGCAGGAGGAAGTGGTAAGGGTGCTGCGCGACGACTTCCCCGGCCGTTTTGTCGGCACCAGCAACGTCGACCTGGCATGGAAACTGGATATCAAACCACTGGGCACCATGGCCCACGAGTGGATCATGGCCCACCAGCAGCTCGGCCCCCGGCTGATCGACAGCCAGATCGCCGCGCTGGACTGCTGGGTACGCGAGTACCGCGGCTTGCTCGGCATCGCCCTGACCGACTGCATCACCATGGATGCCTTCCTCGGCGATTTCGACCTGTACTTCGCCAAGCTGTTCGACGGCCTGCGCCATGATTCGGGCGAGCCGGTAGCCTGGGCGGAAAAGGCCATTGCCCATTACCAGAAACTGGGTATCGACCCGATGACCAAGACCTTGGTATTTTCCGACGGCCTCAACCTGACCCGCTCGCTGGAAATTTTCCGCGCCCTGCGCGGCCGCATCAACGTCAGCTTTGGCATTGGCACCAACCTGACCTGCGACATCCCTGGTGTGGCACCCATGAGCATCGTGCTTAAAATGACCGACTGCAACGGCGCGCCGGTGGCCAAGATCTCTGACGAAGCCGCCAAGACCCAGTGCCGCGACGAGAACTTCGTCGCCTACATGCGTCACGTATTCAAAGTCCCCAGCAAGGAGTAACCCATGCAAGCGGTTCAGCAAGAGATTGCCCAGGCGCTGAAGGTACAGCCGCCGTTCGCCAACGCGGCAGCGCTCGAGGCCGAAGTCGCCCGACGGGTGGCGTTCATCAAGGACTGTCTGGCCAATGCTCGACTCAAGACCTTGGTGCTGGGCATCAGCGGTGGCGTCGACTCACTGACTGCCGCCCTGCTCGCCCAGCGCGCCATCAACGAGCTGCGCGCCGAGACCGGCGACAAGGCCTACACGTTCATTGCCGTGCGCCTGCCGTACCAGGTACAGCATGACGAGCATGACGCCCAGGCATGCCTGGATGTGATCAAGGCAGATGAAGTTCACACGGTGGATATCGCCCCGGCAGTGCGTGCATTGGCAGCTGAAGTGGCGGCGTTGAAGAATGGCTCGCCGACGTTGGTGGACTTCGTGGTTGGCAACGTCAAGGCACGTACCCGAATGGTCGCCCAGTACACCATCGCTGGCGCCCGCGCAGGTCTGGTGATCGGAACCGACCACGCCGCCGAGGCGGTGATGGGCTTCTTTACCAAGTTTGGTGATGGTGCCTGCGACCTGGCGCCGTTGAGTGGGCTGGTGAAGAATCAGGTGCGGGCGATTGCGCGCAGCTTCGGTGCGCCGGAGTCACTGGTGGAAAAGGTGCCAACGGCCGACCTGGAAGACCTGGAGCCGGGCAAGCCGGACGAGGCGTCACATGGCGTGACCTACGCGCAGATCGATGCCTTCCTGCATGGGCAGCCGGTTGACCAGGCAGCGTTCGACATCATCGTCGCCACCTACCGCAAGACCCAGCACAAGCGCGAACTGCCGTTCGCTCCTTGATAAGTGGCCTGCAGGAGCGGGTTCACCCGCGAATACGAGGGTGAACCCACCGACGCATTCGCGGGTGAACCCGCTCCTGCAGGGTTCGCCGTCAGCCTTTGATTACTTGACGATGACCTTGCCTTTCATCATCGAGATGTGGCCCGGGAAGGTGCAGAAGAAGCTGTAGTCACCACCGGCTTCCAGCTTGGAAGTGTCGAACTTCACTTCGGTTTCTTTCTCAGGCGCGCCGATCATCTTGGTGTGGGCGATGATCGCGGCGTTGTCAGCCTTCAGGTAGTCCTTATCCAGACCCTGGCTCATGCCTTCGGTGGCAATGGCCTGCATGTCGGCAGTCTTGCTGATCACCAGGTTGTGGCCCATGACGTTCTTCGGCAGGTTGCCAGAGTGGGTCAGTTTGACGGTGAATTCCTTGCAGCTCTTGTCGACAGTGAATTCCTTGCTGGTGTAGGACATCTGGTCAGTCGAGTCGACAGTGACCGAGCACTCGGCGGCGAAGACAGAAGCGCTGGCGAGGGTCAGCAGGGATACCGCTACAGCTTTCGCAAACATCATGAATCTCCTTGGCAGGGTTTTATCAATTGCGAGACTGCCTGAAACCGTTCAGCCCCTTGCTGATATGGGTCAAGGGGGGTGTCAAGCGGTCAGCCAGTAGAATTGTTCAATGGATTGTATACAACCAATCTAAGGGCACATCATGCCCTTTTATTAGACGATGGGACAACCTCTCATTTAGGAGCAATACCAAATGCCCATCTCCAACTTCCTCAATAGCCTGCTCGCCGCCTACGCCCACGGCGCCACAGGAGCCATCTGCGAATTCTCCCGACCAGAATGAACCCGGCCTTGGAAGCGACGGGCATGCGCCGTACCCTGTGCGCCTGAGTGACAGGAGATGAGCAATGCCCGTACGTTCCGTTTGTGTGTTCTGCGGCGCCAGCATGGGCGCCAACCCTGCCTACCGTGAAGCAGCCGTCGCGCTAGGCCAGGCCATTGCCCGCCGTGGCTTGACCCTGGTGTATGGCGGCGGCGCGGTCGGCTTGATGGGCGTGGTGGCCGACGCGGCCATGGCGGCCGGCGGCGAAGTGGTCGGGATCATTCCACAGAGCCTGCTGGACGCTGAAGTCGGCCACAAAGGCCTGACCCGCCTGGAAGTGGTGGATGGCATGCATGCGCGCAAGGCCCGCATGGCCGAGCTGAGCGATGCCTTCATTGCCTTGCCGGGAGGGCTGGGTACGCTGGAGGAACTGTTCGAAGTGTGGACCTGGGGGCAGCTGGGCTATCACGCCAAGCCACTCGGGCTACTGGATGTGAACGGTTTCTACGACAAGCTGGGCGGGTTCCTCGACCATATCGTCGAAGAAGGCTTCGTGCGCCCGCAACACCGGGCGATGTTACTGCTGGGGCAGCAGCCGGACGAGCTGCTGGACGGGATGGACCGTTTCATCGCGCCGGTGGCGCCGAAGTGGGTCGACAAGCAGCCTGATTGAAGCTGAGACTTTTGGGACCGCTTCGCGGTCCTTTCGCGACACAAGGCCGCTCCCACAAAGGCAATGGGGGAGCGGCCTTGTATCGCGATGGGCTGCAAAGCAGCCCCAATAGTCGATCAGTTAACGCGGAATGACAGGCTGACGCGGCTTCTTGTTGCCCTTGCCGCCCTTGCTCGCCTCTTTGCGCTCCTTGGCCGCCTGCTGGTTACGCGCAAACGCCTCGGCCTTGGCCTTTTCGCGCTTGTCCCACGGCTTGCTGCCATCGCTGCCACGCGGCGGCAGGCCGGTGTGCTGGGTCAGGATCTTCTGGTCCTTGCCCACCTTGTGGCTACCTGCCGGGGTCGAGTTCTTCCGGCGCGCGCTCTGGTAGCTGTCGGTCTGCGGCTGGTGCGCCGGAATCAGCTGGTGCTTGCCCGGCCCGATCAGGTCGGCGCGCCCCATACGCTGCAGCGCTTCACGCAGCATCGGCCAGCCCTTCGGGTCGTGGTAGCGCAAGAACGCCTTGTGCAGACGGCGTTGCTCGTCGCTCTTGACGATCTCCACCCCTTCGCTCTTATAGGTCACCTTGCGCAGCGGGTTCTTGCCTGAGTGGTACATGGCCGTAGCCGAGGCCATTGGCGACGGGTAGAACGCCTGTACCTGGTCGGCACGGAAGCCATTGCCCTTCAGCCACAGGGCCAGGTTCATCATGTCTTCGTCGGTGGTACCGGGGTGCGCGGCAATGAAGTACGGGATCAGGTACTGCTCCTTGCCCGCTTCTTTCGAGAATTTCTCGAACATGCGCTTGAAGCGGTCATAGGTGCCGATACCCGGCTTCATCATCTTGTCCAGCGGGCCGCGCTCGGTGTGCTCCGGGGCAATCTTCAGGTAGCCGCCAACGTGGTGGGTGACCAGTTCCTTGACGTACTCCGGCGATTCCACCGCCAGGTCGTAGCGCAGGCCGGAAGCAATCAGGATCTTTTTCACACCCGGCAAGGCACGGGCCTTGCGGTACAGCTCGATCAGGGAGCTGTGGTCGGTGTTGAGGTTTTCGCAGATGCCCGGGAACACGCACGATGGCTTGCGGCAGTGCTTCTCGATCTCGTGGCTCTTGCAGGCGATGCGATACATGTTGGCGGTCGGCCCGCCAAGGTCGGAGACCACGCCGGTGAAGCCCGGCACCTTGTCACGCATCTCTTCGATTTCGTGCAGGATCGACTCGTGCGAGCGGTTCTGGATGATGCGGCCTTCATGCTCGGTGATCGAGCAGAAGGTACAGCCACCGAAGCAGCCACGCATGATGTTCACCGAGAAGCGGATCATTTCGTAGGCCGGGATGCGCTCCTTACCGTAGGCGGGGTGCGGCACACGGGCGTACGGCATGCCGAACACGTAGTCCATTTCCTCGGTGCTCATCGGGATGGGTGGTGGGTTGAACCACACATCCACTTCGCCGTGCTTCTGTACCAGGGCACGGGCGTTGCCCGGGTTGGTCTCCAGGTGCAGCACGCGGTTGGCGTGGGCATAGAGCACCGGGTCGTTACGCACCTTTTCGAACGATGGCAGGCGGATCACCGACTTTTCCCGGGTCACGGCCGGGCTGTCGAGAATTTGCACCACCTTGGCTTCGTTCGGGTCTTCCTGGTCGCCCTTGGCCTGCTCGATGGCGCAGGCCTGGGTGTCCTGGGTGTTCACGTACGGGTTGATGATCTTGTCGACGCGACCTGGGCGGTCGATACGGGTGGAGTCGATCTCGTACCAGCCCTGCGGGGTATCGCGGCGCACGAAGGCAGTGCCGCGCACGTCGGTGATGGTTTCGATCTTCTCGCCGCTGGACAGGCGCTGCGCCACCTCGACCACCGCACGCTCGGCGTTGCCGAACAGCAGGATGTCGGCGCTGGCGTCGATCAGGATCGAGTGACGAACCTTGTCCTGCCAGTAGTCGTAGTGGGCGATGCGGCGCAGCGAAGCCTCGATGCCGCCGAGCACGATCGGCACATGCTTGTAGGCTTCCTTGCAGCGCTGGCTGTACACCAGGCTGGCACGGTCCGGACGGCTGCCGGCCAGGCCACCAGGGGTGTAGGCATCGTCGGAACGGATCTTCTTGTCCGCGGTGTAGCGGTTGATCATCGAGTCCATGTTGCCGGCGGCCACGCCGAAGAACAGGTTCGGTTCGCCGAGCTTCATGAAGTCGTCTTTCGACTGCCAGTTCGGCTGGGCGATGATGCCCACGCGGAAGCCCTGGGCCTCCAGCAGACGGCCAATGATGGCCATGCCGAACGACGGATGGTCAACGTAGGCATCACCGGTCACGATGATGATGTCGCAGGAATCCCAGCCGAGCAGATCCATCTCCTCCCTGCTCATTGGCAGGAAAGGTGCTGGCCCGAAGCATTCGGCCCAGTACTTGGGATAGTCGTAGAGTGGTTTGGCTGCTTGCATGTCAGTGACCGGTTCTGGTGTGCAGGGAAATCGCGGGCGCGGAATATAGCACAAATTTTGACCAAATCCGACTGTCTTCGTGGGGATTGGTGGGCGGGGCGACGGTTGGGGGATGGACGTGGCAGGTGGTTGGCTTGAGGGGTGTAGTGGGGTTGCCAGGTGTTCGACAGAATCCTTGCAGCGCCTGTGAGATCAAGCGCCGCGCGGGCGGCGCTCGATCTCATAGGCGCTGAAACTGTTGCGGCGAACTCCTGGCGGCCTTCATGCAACCTGAAGCCAACCCCTCACTGCCTCATCCACAGCTCAGCATCATCCATCAGCGCCTTGGCCATCGCACTCAGGTAATGGGCAGCCCAGATCATCATCGGCTTCTCATCCATCAACCCGGTGATGGTCAGTTCGCGCACATAGCCCATCAACTCCGAAGACTGCTCGCGGGCGTCTCTACACTGGATCCCGGGCTCGATGCGGAACAACGGGTGGGGTAAACCCGCTCCCACAGGTACGGTGCAACTCTTGAAGCCTATGGTGAACCTGTAGGAGCGGGTTCACCCGCGAAAGGGCCAGCCCAGGCAATCAACGAAGCCTTACAGCAGGCCCCTGCCCCTGCATCGGGTTGTCTTCAAGAAAAGGGGGATAGTGGGGTGGATCGGGGCAAGGCGATTACTCACAGGAAAACCTGAGCCTGCTTAGACCGATGGCGATCGCGCCCCCTGCTGAGCGATCGCAATTCCTTCAGATTTTTACTGAATGTTTAGCCTATCCAACCCTGAGAAAGTGCTAACCAGCTAATTATTGGTGCTTTTTTCTTTATCTCTTAAGAATTGTAGGAATCAACCTTCTAGCCTTAGTAAAAAATCCTACATTAACTTTCCTCAACAAATCCCGAGAAGATCTTGAACCCCAAAAAAAACAAGTGCTACAACAGTGACGCGCTGAAAGGCGCACTCAAACCAACTCTATAGGAGCATTAGCCATGGGACGTCGTCGTTCTGAAATCCACACTCTGCAGATCCCACGCGTGATGAACTACACATTCACCGAGTCCGAGGTTGAATTTCTCAACCTTCTGTAAGTGACAAACCAGAAGGGGCTTAGCCCCTTCTGGCTTTACCAAGGAGCAGAACATGATCACCGAACGCGAGCTGAACATAGAAGAGGCCTACAACCGCTTGACAAGAATGCATCATCACTTAGGGCTTCAATCGAAAACAGAACTATCAAAAAAGAATAGCCTGGTCGCCACATGCCACTTATACGACAGCGCCTACAAAGAAGTTTCTTGCGGAGCAGGAAAAGGGGAGCATTGCGAACTAGGAGCCCTTGCCGAGAGCCTAGAGCATTACTTCGTCGACAAGAGCACTCCACCACTCATCGAAAGCGACCAAATTTTGCAATCGATAGCCCCATTTGACGATTGGCTTCTAAAATCCATTCCCCCGGATTGCCGAATACCTTATTTCAGTCTTCAGGCATTGAACAGCTACGACGAAATAGCTATTCCCGCGATATTGATAGCACCTTCCTCCAGAAACATTGATGAAATCGAAAAAACTGCAGCGGGCTTTCTTTCCAAATATTCGACCAACTCTGGTACAGCACTTGGCTGCACGGAGAACGAGGCTCTGCTCCACGCCATCAATGAAGCTATCGAACGTCACGCACTTTCTATGTACTACCTATCACTTTGTGGCCTGACTTCCCCACCCAAACTTTACCAACCTTCGATTTCTTTTCTGGAAGAAACATTTGCCCATGATACCGAGCTTCTCCGTCGAGCCAAAAAACTAGAAATATACTTGACGCACGACTTCTACGAAGTTTCATTTTGCATTGCTGTTTCTCGTAGTAAAAAAGAAGGCTCACTCAGCAGCATTGGCTCCGGCAGCTCCATCAACCCCTCCATTGCAATGTACCGCGCCGTAACGGAACAGATTCAGTGCGAGCAGCTTTCTGGGGCCACAGAAAAACAAGAGGATCTCTCTGCTGAAAAAATGCTTACTCATTCAACCCGCCTTTCAGCACTTATACACCCATGCCCCACATATGCTGTACCCGCTTTTCACCCTCCGCATACCGACCTCAGCGTGCGCGGGCAAGTCAAGCGAACACTGATCAACTTGGAAAAACATAATAAGGTCGCATTCTATCGCACACTTTATGAGCACCCGAATCTCGCTACGGTTGTTCAGGTGTTCATACCCGGACTTGAACGCTTCCACCTGATCAGATCAGGTATTCCAGTCGCGCCACAGAGTGCACTCAAAGGCATAAGGCAATGACATGCAAATCTATAGAGGAATTCTCGCCGCCCTCGGCGCGACACTGCTCCTGAAAATCGCGACCGTCGTACCTGCTCTAGTCTTGGCCGACATCATTGACAACCTGGCCACCTCAGCCGCGTCTTCCCAGCTTCTGCTAGGAGCCTTCATATGCCTTGTCGCATTACAAGCCTCAATAACCCCTCTACAAGCCTGGTGCCTGGCGCGGCTTTGCCAGGAACGCGTGAAGCAACTTTCCATCCGCTGGTGCCGCGAATTGCTGGACAAGCGCTTCGAGGCCTATGGACAACTCCATGGCGGAACACTGGTAAAAGTACTGGATAGGGGCATTACCGCACAGGAGCGGTGGTTAGGCTTTCTGATTGGCTCGGCATGGCCGGTGCTAGCCGAAGCTGCAGTGCTGATAACGCTCTTCGCTTACCTGGGGGCTACTTCGGTATTGATCGGCCTCATCCCTTTGAGCCTGGCCTACCTGTGGGCCAACGATCGCCTGGTGCGCTGGCGCCGGCCACATATCGAGGCAGTGAACGCGCGCGAGGATGAACTGGCGGAACAATGGGTCGATACCTTCGCCAGCGCGGCAACGGTCAAACTGGAAAAGGCCGAGGATGCCGCAATGCTCCCGGTCAACCAGACACTTTCGCACTATGCCGACTCAGCAGTGCAGGTAGCTCACAGTGGGGGTTGGATTCAGAGCCTGCGCACCTTGTTCATAGGCCTGGGCAGTGGCGGTTTGCTCATGTGGGGTATCCATGATCAGGCTCTGGCAACACCGCAATTGAGCCTGGGCGAGCTGGTTGCTCTCTTCACCTTGGTGAGCGGATTGCTGGCAGGGGTTGCGCAACTTGCTGAGGCCTGGCGATTGCTAGACCAGTTTCGGCTAGACAAACGCAAACTCGAACACTGGCTCCAGCTCCCCTCGTTCGGCCCAGCATGCACTACTGAGGCGAAGTCCCAAGACAAGGACGCTGGCCTAAGCATCGCCCCGTGCCAGTTGAGCGCTCGAGATACTGTACAACTTCACATCGAAGAACCCTTGGTACTGCACAAAGGAGAACGGGTCGCACTGATCGGGCCCAGCGGATGTGGTAAATCGACACTTCTGCATACGCTGGCGGGAACGATATTCCCGTTGCGCAAGGATGTGCACCTGCACGGCAGGTGCCTGGCGTCGCTCGACGCTAGTGAACAATTCAGTCGATTACGACTCTGCCCTCAGGATGCGCATTTCATTCCCGGCCCCCTGCCCCGCGCGGTGCTGTTCGAGCAAGCTCATGATCGCGCTCAAATCGAACGATGGCTTGAACGGTTGGGCCTGAGCAAAGACTGGTACGAACTTGATCTGGATGCACGCGCAGAATCGATATCGGGCGGCGAAGCACGCAGGCTGACGCTGCTACGCCTTCTTAATCAGCCTGGGGAATTCAATTTCTTTGACGAACCCACAGCCGGGCTCGATGCCGCGTCGGCAGAGCGAACCTGGGACCTGTTGTTCGAAGCATTTAAAGGGCGAGGGCTGATTTGCGTGACGCATGATCAGAGCGCACTGTCGCGGTTTGACCGGGTGATCACCCTGAGCGAGGGGCGGATCATCAGCCAAGGGCAAACGAACATCGCTCAGATTTCAGAGCTAGCAGGCGCACCACAAACCTTGTAGGAGCGGCCTTGCTAGCTCAATGGGTTATTCATCATCATCAAAGTTGTACATCCCCGGCGCCAAGTTCTCGAACCGGGTGTACTTGCCGATAAACGCCAAACGCACGAAGCCGATGGGGCCGTTACGCTGTTTGCCGATGATGATTTCCGCCACGCCCTTGTGCTCGGTCTCGGGGTGGTACACCTCGTCGCGGTACACGAACATGATCACGTCGGCGTCCTGCTCGATTGCACCGGATTCACGCAAGTCGGAGTTCACCGGGCGTTTGTTCGGGCGCTGTTCCAGCGAGCGGTTCAGCTGCGAAAGGGCAATGACCGGGCAGTTGAATTCCTTGGCCAGGGCCTTGAGCGAGCGGGAAATCTCGGAAATTTCGTTGGTACGGTTGTCACCGGCCGACCCCGGAATCTGCATCAGCTGCAGGTAGTCGACCATGATCATGGCGATCTCGCCATGCTCACGGGCCAGGCGGCGGGTACGCGCGCGCATTTCCGAGGGGCTGATACCCGCTGTATCGTCGATGAACAATTTTCGGTCGTTGAGCAGGTTCACTGCCGAGGTCAGGCGCGGCCAGTCGTCGTCATCCAGCTGGCCGGAACGGACCTTGGTCTGGTCGATACGACCCAGAGACGAGAGCATACGCATGATCAGCGACTCACCTGGCATCTCGAGGGAGAACACCAGCACCGCCTTGTCGGTCCGCAGTACGGCGTTTTCCACCAGGTTCATGGCGAAGGTGGTCTTACCCATCGACGGACGGCCGGCGACGATGATCAAGTCTGCCGCCTGCAGGCCGCTGGTCTTCTCGTCCAGGTCGGTGTACCCGGTGGAGATACCGGTGATGTCACTGTCGGAGTTGAACAGCGTATCGATGCGGTCGATGGCCATGGTCAACAGCTCGTTGACGCCCACCGGGCCGCCGGTTTTAGGCCGCGCCTCGGCGATCTGGAAGATCTGCCGTTCGGCATCGTCGAGAATCTCGGCAGCGTTGCGCCCCTGCGGGTTGAACGCGTTGTCGGCGATGTCGGTACTGATGCTGATCAGCTGGCGCAACGTGGCCCGCTCGCGAATGATCGCGGCGTAGGCCTTGATGTTGGCCACCGAAGGGGTGTTCTTGGCCAGCTCGGCCAGGTAAGCCAAACCGCCGATCTGCGAGGACAGGCCTTCCTTGTCCAACTGCTCGTGCAGGGTCACCACGTCGAATGGCTGGTTGGCGTCGGCCAACTTGTGCACAGCGCGGAAGATCAGCCGGTGGTCATGCCGGTAGAAATCGCCGTCCGACACCTGGTCCAGCACCCGCTCCCAGGCATTGTTGTCCAGCATCAGGCCACCGAGCACGGCCTGTTCGGCCTCGATGGAATGCGGCGGTACCTTCAGGGCTGCGGTTTGCAGGTCAAGCTGTTCGGAGGTGGTGATCTCGTTCATGGCCACGAAAGAATTCTGGAGGATGAAAAAGACAAAGGGCACGGCCTGTCGAAAACAGGACCGTGCCCGATGTTAACCGCCTGACTCGCAAGGAGCCAGCCAGTTAGCGCAGCTTAGGCAGCTACGACGACCACGCGTACGGTGGCTTCAACGTCGCTGTGCAGGTGCACGGCTACGTCGTATTCGCCAACCTGACGGATGGTGCCGTTCGGCAGACGAACTTCAGCCTTGGCCACTTCAACGCCGGAGGCGGTCAGGGCGTCAGCGATGTCGTGGGTGCCGATCGAACCGAACAGCTTGCCTTCGTCGCCAGCGGTGGCAGTGATGGTCACTTCCAGCTCGGCCAGTTGGGCAGCGCGGCTTTCAGCCGAAGCTTTCTTGTCAGCGGCTGCTTTTTCCAGCTCGGCACGACGCTCTTCGAACGCAGCCAGGTTGGCGGCGTTGGCAACGGTGGCCTTGCCGAATGGCAGCAGGAAGTTACGGCCGTAACCAGCCTTAACTTTTACTTTGTCGCCCAGGTTGCCCAGGTTAGCGACTTTTTCCAGCAGGATCAGTTCCATTTGGTAAAACCTCTTAACTTTTAACCTTCACCGTTCGCGGAGTCTTTCCCCGGAGGGGACTTGCGACCGCGAAAATCAATCAGGCTGTCGACAATGGCCAAAACCATCAGCAACGGATAAATCAGCTGCATGATCAGCGGTAGCGTCACGTACATCCCCACCAGCCAGAAACCGGCCAGTCGGCCCTGTGCCACCAGCCCGTGCATCAAGGCGATGCCGGCCAGCACCAGTACCAGGCTGGAAGCCGATGCCAGGATGATGAACTGCGGGCCGATAAACGGCGCCACCACCATCACTGCCACCAAGACCGCCATGGTCTGTTTCGGCAACTTCAGTTCGCGAAACTCGCGACCGAAGCCTCCAGGGTTGTACAACGCTGCCTGCCAATAGCGCGCCAGCATCAACGCCAGCACACTGAACAATTGCACCGTCACTGCTGTGGAAGCGACCAGCACAGGGCGGATCAGCTCACCGGAGAGCACCGGTTGCCCTTCGATTTGCGGCATGGCTTCGGCAAACGCCTTGGCCAGCACATCGAAGGTTTGCGCCAGCGCCAGATCAAGCACGAGGCTGAAAGCCACGGCGAACACGGCACTGGCGAGCAACACCCGGCTCCAGGGATGCTCGGCACGCAACATGGCGGCCAGGGCCAAGGCACCCGCAATCACCAGAAAGGTGATGGGATCGCCCATGACCCACACGGCCAGCCCGGCCAGCAAGCCGCCGGCGATGACCGATGTAGCATCCTTGAACCCACGCCGCAGCAGCACAAGGCTGCCGGCAGCGGCACTCAACCAGAACAGCAGCGGCAGTACCGCGCTGATGACCACCACCAGGGTGGCCTGCACACGACCGCGCATGATGAAACTTGCTAACGCTCGCATGCTAATCCCTTACTGCTTGTCGACGACCCGGTCTCAGCGGCCGTGGCTGTCGGTGTAGGGCAGCAGGGCCAGGAAGCGGGCGCGCTTGATAGCGGTAGCCAGCTGACGCTGATAACGAGCTTTGGTACCGGTGATACGGCTTGGAACGATCTTGCCGGTTTCGGATACGTAAGCTTTCAGGGTGTTGAGATCTTTGAAGTCGATCTCTTTCACGTCTTCAGCAGTGAAGCGGCAGAATTTACGACGACGGAAGAAACGTGCCATTTAATAGGCTCCTCTAAAGGTCCGTGGATTACTCGTCAGCGTTATCGCTGGAGTCGCTGTCATTGCTGTCGTCGCCTTCGGCGGAGTCAGCATGCTCAGGACGCTCGCGACGCTCACGGCGCTCGCTGCGGTTCTCTTCAGCCTTCAGCATCTCGGACTGGCCGGTAACGGCTTCGTCGCGACGGATGACCAGGTTACGGATAACGGCATCGTTGTAGCGGAAGTTGTCTTCCAGCTCGGCCAGGGCCTTGCCGGTGCACTCAACGTTCAGCATCACGTAGTGAGCCTTGTGAACATTGTTGATTGCGTAGGCCAGTTGACGACGGCCCCAGTCTTCCAGGCGGTGGATTTTGCCACCATCTTCTTCGATCAGCTTGGTGTAACGCTCAACCATGCCGCCGACTTGTTCGCTCTGGTCCGGGTGAACCAGGAAGATGATTTCGTAATGACGCATGAATGCTCCTTACGGGTTAGTAGTCTGCCAGTGAATCTGGTCAGACAAGGAGTGAATGACACTGTATGTCTTGCACGGAGGGGAGGCACATGAGCGCCTGCCAGCTCGGCAAGGGGCGCAATTGTAGAGAAGCCGGGGCGCACAAGCAAGGTGATTGGTGAATATTTGAACAGCCTGAAACATATTTACAGGCTGCGGGCCCTTTCGCGGGTGAACCCGCTCCTACAGGGGAACGCAATCACCCTGTAGGAGCGGGTTCACCCGCGAAGAGGCCGGAACAGGCCGAGAATCAGCGCTTGGCCCGACGCTGACGCACGGCCTCGAACAGGCAAACCCCGGTCGCCACCGACACGTTAAGGCTGCTGACGCTACCTGCCATCGGCAACTTCACCAGGAAGTCGCAATGCTCACGGGTGAGCCGGCGCATGCCCTTGCCTTCCGCCCCCATGATCATCACCAGTGGCCCGGTCAGGTCTTGCTGGTAGATCTCCTGCTCGGCCTCGCCAGCGGTACCCACTACCCACAGGCCACGCTGCTGCAACTTCTCAAGCGTACGCGCCAGGTTGGTCACAGCCACCAGCGGAATGACTTCTGCTGCACCACAAGCCACCTTTCGCACAACCGGCGTCAACGTTGCGGATTTGTCCTTGGGCACGATCACTGCCGTGGCACCGGCCGCATCCGCGGTACGCAGACAAGCGCCGAGGTTGTGCGGGTCGGTCACGCCGTCCAGCACCAGGATCAGCGGCGGCGTTTCTGTGCGCTCAAGCAGCTCTTCGAGCATCAGCTCGCCCCACACCTGGCTCGGACTGACCTCGGCTACAACGCCTTGGTGCACACCTTCGACCCAGGCATCCATCTCACGGCGCTCGGCCTGGCCGACCGGCACGCGGTTTTCCGCGGCCAGCGCCAGCAAGGTTTCGAGGCGTGGCTCACTGCGCCCTTCCGACAGCCAGATCTGCTTGACCCGCTTTGGATGGTGCTGCAGCAATGCCTGCACGGCGTGTACGCCGTAGATTTTTTCCAGCTGACTCATGAATTGCTCTTGTTTTTGCGTGGTGCGCCGGACTTCGGCGGGCCTTTACGGTGCTTGGTCGGTTTGCCGGACGGCTTGCCACCTTTCTCCGATTTGCTGCCAGCACTGCTGCGCGCGTCGGTCATCAGCGCTTTTTTCATCTCGCGGCTTTTACGCACTTCAGCGTTTCGCTGCACAGCATCCTTGGGGAAGTACGCTTCGGACGCTTCGCTTTTGCGGCTGCGCGGCTTGGGCGTGGCTTTCGCTTCGGTTGCCGGCTGCTGCTCGGCTTTTTCGGCAACCGGCGCGGCGCCACGCTGCTTGCGGCCGATCGGTGCGGCGAGGGTCTTTTCCGACACTTCGAAGTCGATCTTGCGCTCATCCAGATCAACACGCATGACCTTGACTTCGATGGTGTCGCCCAAGCGGAAGCTGCGACCGGTGCGCTCGCCAGCCAGGCGATGGTGCACCGGGTCGAAGTGGTAGTAGTCACCTGGCAACGCACTGACGTGCACCAGGCCCTCTACATAGATATCGGTCAGCTCGACGAACAGGCCGAAACCGGTCACCGCCGTGATCACACCCGGGAAGGTCTCGCCCACGCGATCTTTCATGAACTCGCACTTGAGCCAGTTGACCACGTCACGGGTGGCCTCGTCGGCCCGGCGCTCGGTCATCGAGCACTGCTCGCCAAGTTGCTCCAGGGTGTTTTCGTCGTACGGGTAGATACGCGCCTTGGGGATGCTCATGGCGCCGGCACGCTTGACGTGCGGGGTATCGACCTTGGAGCGGATGATGCTGCGGATGGCGCGATGCACCAGCAGGTCCGGGTAACGACGGATCGGCGAGGTGAAGTGGGTGTACGCCTCGTAGTTCAGGCCGAAGTGGCCGTTGTTCTCGGTGCTGTACACGGCCTGGCTCAGCGAGCGCAGCATCACCGTCTGGATCAGATGGAAGTCCGGGCGACCGGCGATGCTCGCCAGCAGGGCCTGGTAATCTTTCGGTGACGGGTCCTTGCCCTTGTGCAGGCTCAGGCCCAGCTCGCCGAGGAAGGCGCGCAGTTTTTCCAGGCGCTCCGGCGGCGGGCCATCGTGCACGCGGTACAGGGCCGGTACGCCGTGCTTCTGCAGGAACTCGGCCGTGGCCACGTTGGCCGCCAGCATGCATTCCTCGATCAGCTTGTGAGCATCGTTGCGCACGGTCGGGCGAATTTCGGCGATCTTGCGCTCGTCGCCGAAGATGATGCGGGTTTCCTGGGTTTCGAAGTCGATGGCGCCACGTGTGTGACGCGCCTCCACCAGCACCTTGTACAGGTTGTACAGGTTCTTCAGGTCGGGCACGACTTCCTTGTATTCCTCGCGCAGCGCCTTGCCCTCACGGGTACGCGAGTGCTCGAGCATGCTGCTGACCTTGTTGTAGGTCAGGCGGGCATGGGAGTGGATTACGCCTTCGTAGAACTGGTAGTCGACCATCTGGCCGGCTTTGTTCATGGTCATTTCACAGACCATGGCCAACCGGTCGACATGCGGGTTCAGCGAGCACAGGCCGTTGGACAGCTCTTCGGGGAGCATCGGCACCACGCGCTCGGGGAAGTAAACCGAGTTGCCGCGCTGCTGGGCTTCGACATCCAGGGCAGAGCCCAGACGCACGTAGCTGGACACGTCAGCGATGGCCACGTACAGGCGCCAGCCACCGGAGAACAGACGCAGCTTGCCCAGCGGTTCGCAATAAACGGCATCGTCGAAGTCGCGGGCGTCTTCACCGTCGATGGTGACGAACGGCAGATGGCGCAGGTCGACACGCTTCTCTTTGTCCTTCTCCTCGACTTCGGAGCGGAACTTGCGTGCCTCCTTGACCACATCGTTGGGCCAGACGTGCGGAATGTCGTAGCTGCGCAGGGCAACGTCGATTTCCATGCCTGGTGCCATGTAGTTGCCGATGACTTCGACCACATCGCCTTGCGGCTGGAAGCGCGGCGTTGGCCAGTGGGTGATCTTGATCTCGACGAACTGGCCGATCTTGGCACCGCCGTTACGCCCGGCAGTCACCAGCACTTCCTGCTGGATCTTCGGGTTGTCCGGGGTTACGTAACCGATGCCGCCTTCTTCGAAATAGCGGCCGACCACGCTTTCGTGGGCACGGGAGATGACTTCGACCAGCACGCCTTCACGGCGGCCACGGCGGTCGACACCGGAGACGCGGGCCAGGCCACGGTCGCCGTCGAACACCAGTCGCATCTGCGACGGGCTGAGGAACAGGTCTTCGCTGCCGTCATCGGGAATAAGGAAGCCGAAGCCGTCGCGGTGGCCGGAGACGCGACCGCAGATCAGGTCCAGCTTGTCTACCGGGGCATAAGTGCCGCGCCGGGTATAGAT
Source organism: Pseudomonas sp. FW305-E2 (assembly GCF_058782925.1). NCBI lineage: Bacteria > Pseudomonadati > Pseudomonadota > Gammaproteobacteria > Pseudomonadales > Pseudomonadaceae > Pseudomonas > Pseudomonas sp. FW305-E2. The sequence continues at coordinate 142,437 of NZ_JBYSYE010000003.1, forward strand.
AAGCTGGCCATCGCGCTCCATGGCACGCAGGCGGCGGCGCAGGGCTTCGATCTGGTCTTCTTCATACAGACCGAACTCTTTTGCCAGCTCCTCGCGGGCAGCAGGTTCGCCTCGGTCGGCGAGACGCTGCAGGATCAGCTCACGGCTGGGAATGGGGTTGTCGTATTTTTCCGCTTCGCGAGCGGCCTCGGGATCGAGGGATTGCCAATCGGCCATCAGAAGGGGTTCACCTTGGGGTATATAGATATGAATTCTGGCATAGGCGTATTGAAACCGGAAATGTCTGCCTTGGACAGCCCCCGCTGCAGTGCATAAACAGCAGAAATAGGCTTGTGGAATCAACAAGTTGAATTTTTTGAATTTTTTTTCGATTGGGGGCTTTACAGCCTTGGGGAGCGTCCGTATAGTGCGCACCACAACGACGGACAACCCCGAAGTTGTAGTAGAGATGAACGACGCTGTAAAGCATCAAGTAACCTCGAATGTGTGCCCAGGTGGCGGAATTGGTAGACGCGCTGGTTTCAGGTATCAGTGACCGCAAGGTCGTGGAAGTTCGAGTCTTCTCCTGGGCACCATACAAAAACCCACTAGCTTGCTAGTGGGTTTTTTCTTGCCTGCGTTTTTTGTGCCCCCTCCCCCGATACGCGCACGTCGTAGGAGCGGGTTCACCCGCGAAGAGGCCCGTACAGGCAACACACGCCCAGCCCCCCCCTTGCACCATGGTCTGACCATGAATTTCTCGTCACCCGGCCACTTGAGAAACAATTTCGTTTACCATTGTTTCCAAATATGTAGCCGTAAGCGAGGAAGTACCCGCATGACGATCCGCCCGCAACCGCTGATGCGTACCCTGGCCGCCGCAGTGCTGAGCCTGGTCATCGGCGCTCCGGCCGCCATGGCAGACGCACCGGTCACGCTGACCATGTACAACGGTCAGCACAAGGAAATCGGCGAAGCCATTGCCAAGGCCTATGAGGCCAAGACCGGCATTCACATCGACATCCGCAAAGGCAGCAGCAACCAGCTGGCCAGCCAGATCATCGAGGAAGGCGACCGTTCGCCAGCCGACATCATCTATACCGAAGAGTCCCCGCCCCTGAACAATCTGGGCGAGCTGGGCCTGCTGGCCAAGATTGACGACGCCACGTTGAACATGATGCCCAAGGAGTACGTTGGCGCCAACGGCACCTGGATGGGTATCACCGCCCGTACGCGCATCGTGGTGTACAACCCCAAGAAAGTCGACGAGAAAGACCTGCCAACCACGGTGATGGACTTCGCCAACCCTGAGTGGGAAGGCCGCGTCGGCTACGTCCCTACCAGCGGTGCGTTCCAGGAGCAGGCCGTGGCCATTCTGAAGATGCACGGGCGTGAAGCCACCGAGGAATGGTTGACCGGCCTGAAAGCCTTCGGCAAGACCTACACCAACAACATGGTCGCCCTGAAAGCCGTGGAAAAAGGTGAAGTGGCTGCGGTACTGGTGAACAACTACTACTGGTACGCGCTTGAACGCGAACGCGGCAAGCTGGACACCAAGCTCTATTACCTGGCCGACGGCGATGCTGGCAACCTGGTCACTATCTCCGGCGCAGGCGTGGTCAAGGCCAGCAAACACCCGAAAGAAGCCCAGGCCCTGCTCAACTGGATGGCCAGCGAGGAAGGCCAGCGCGTGATCACCCAGACCACCGCCGAGTACCCGCTGCACAAGGGCATGGTTTCTGACCGCGGCCTGAAGCCGTTCGACGAACTGCGCCCGCCGAAGATCTCGCCAGCTGACCTGGGCAATGCCGAGGAAGCCATCGAACTTGAGCGTGAGGTCGGCCTGCTCTGATGACTGCCGCCCTGTCCGAACCGGTGCCGGTACGCTTCGTACCGCGCCGCAAGCGCCCTTCCATCTGGGTAGTGCTGCCTGTGCTGTTCCTTGTGGCAATGAGCTTGCTGCCACTGGCTTATGTCGCCATCAAAGCCTGGGAGGCCGGCTGGCGCGAAGCTTTGCACCTGCTGTGGCGGCCCTTTGTCTGGGGGCTGATGCGCAACACCCTGATGTTGATGGTCGGGGTGACACTGACCTGCATGGTGGTCGGCCTGGCACTGGCCTGGCTGCTGGAGCGCAGCAACCTGGCCGGCCGCCGGTTGTGGGGCGTGGTGCTGTGCCTGCCATTCGCCGTGCCGTCGTTCGTCAGCAGCTTCACCTGGGTGTCGCTAAGTTCGGACTTTGAAGGCCTGGGCGGCGCGATCATGGTCATGGCCCTATCCAAATACCCACTGGTGTTCCTGCCCGTTGCCGCGACCCTGCGCAACCTCGACACGTCGCTGGAGGAGTCGGCACGCACCCTGGGTTGCAGCCGCTGGGGGGTGTTCAGCAAAGTCACCCTGCCGCTGCTGTGGCCGTCGATGCTCGGCGGTGCGCTACTGATTGCCCTGCATATGCTGGTGGAGTTTGGCGCGCTGTCGATACTCGGCCTGCAAACCTTTACCACGGCGATCTACCAGCAGTTCGAACTGGAGTTCAGCAACGCCAACGCGGCCATGCTGTCTGCCGTGCTGCTGGCGATGTGCCTGGCAATGCTGTGGCTGGAACTACGGGTGCGCGGCAAAGCCCGCCATGTACGCATCGGCCAGGGCGTAGCCCGGCGTGCGCAACCGGTGCGGCTGCGCGGCTGGGCGGTGCTGGCGCAACTGTTCTGCGTGGGCCTGGCGGTGCTGGGCAGCGGCATTCCGCTGGCGATGCTCGGTTACTGGCTGAGCGTGGGTTCGTCGGCGGCATTCCCGGTGGCGGCCATCTCGAAGGCGTTGTTCACCTCGCTGTCGGTGTCGCTGGGCGGTGCCGGCTTCTGTGTGCTGCTGGCTCTGCCTATCAGCTTCCTGGTGGTGCGCTACAAAGGCCGCCTGGCGATTTGGGCTGAGCGTCTGCCCTACCTCCTGCACGCCCTGCCCGGCCTGGTGATTGCCCTGACCCTGGTGTTCTTCGCCCTGCACTACGTGCCGGCGCTGTACCAGACCACGGCCTTGCTGCTGTTGGCCTATGCGCTGCTGTTCCTGCCGTTGGCGCAATCACCGGTGCGCACCGCGCTGAACAAGGCTTCGCCGACGCTGGAAGAAGCCGCGCGCACGCTTGGCGCGAGCAGCTTTGCCGCGTTCTGCCGGGTGACCTTGCCGATCATCTTCCCGGCCATGGCGGCAGCCTTTGCGCTGGTGTTCCTGGATGCCATGAAAGAGCTGACGGCTACCCTGCTGCTCAGCCCGACCGGCATGACCACCCTGGCCACCGAGGTGTGGGCACACACAGCCAACGTCGAGTTCGCGGCAGCGGCGCCTTATGCTGCGTTGCTGATCGTGGTGTCGGGGTTGCCGGTTTACTTGCTGACTACGCGGATGTATCTGAACAAGGCATGAACTTCTTCGCGGGTTTGCCCTCAGGTACAGCACCGGTCTCAGGGCCTGCGCTGTACCTGTGGGGGCTCGCCGATGATCAGGCCATCAGATGTTACGCAGCATGCGCCGCACAATTGGCCCATGGGCCTTGCCGACCGGCAACATGTAAAGCCGGCCGAAGGTGTTGAAGCACTGCACCGAGGTGGTCACGCCCAAGCGCTGACACCCCTCCCCCTGATCATCTAGATCCACACTCACCATTACAGCCAGATGCGTATCACGCGAGGTCAGGACCAGTTGCTGGTCGCTGATGGCCTCGACAGTGAAGAAGTCCAGGCGCTCACCGACGGCTGGCACATGCGTTGGATCGCCGCGAGAGAAGCCGTGGATATCGGCGACATTGAAACGGCGTGAGATAAAGTCGCGAATGCGGAAGGCCCGGGCCAGCCAGCCGGGGACGTCCGAGGTCATGGCGCAGTAGGCTTGCAGGGCGGTCATCGGGTCAGTGAGCCGTACGCTGTCACTGTGCAGGAAATTCAGGTCGGCCTGGGCAGCGATTAGTTGGGCGGACATGAGCAACTCCTTTTGTCATGTGTCGCCGACAGCATAACAACACCGCTCAGGTGTGGGAGCGGCCTTGTGTCGCGAAAGGGCCGCATAGCGGCCCCGGCAATTTCCGCGTTTATGCAACAAACCTGGGGCTGCTATGCAGCCCTTTCGCGACACAAGGCCGCTCCCACAAAGGACCGCGCAGGACTCAGGCCCGGAACTGGCCCAGGCTGGCGCGCAGCTGAGCCGCCAGATCATCCAGCACCTTGCTACTGGCCGTGGTCTGCATCACCACCTCAGCCGAACGCTCAGCCTGAGCATGGATAGTCTCCACTCGCCCACGCACTGCCTGCGCGCCATTCGCCTGCTGCTCGGCCGCACGGGTGGCCAAGCCAATGGCCGCATGCACCTGCTCCACCGCCGCCTGCACTGACTGCTGCCGACGCTCGTTGTCACGCAGCACCAGCAAGCCTTCGCTAGCCTTGAGCCCAGCCTGGCTGATGGTGGCCACAGCTTCCTTGGCGCCCTTCTGCAATGCTGCGATGTGCGCCTGGATATCGCCCGTAGAGCTTTGCGTCTTGCTCGCCAGTGCCCGTACCTCATCGGCCACCACGGCAAAACCACGCCCGGTTTCACCCGCACGGGCTGCCTCGATGGCAGCATTTAGGGCCAGCAGGTTGGTCTGTTCGGCAATCCCGTGAATCACCGTCAGCACCACTTCGATCTGCTCGCTCTGCTTGGCCAAGCGCTCGATCACCTGAGAGCCGGCATCCACCTGCCCGGCCAGGTTCTCGATCAAACCCGCCAGTTGGGTCGAAGTGCGGCTGTTTTCATCCGTGGCCTGGCGGATATCCACCACCTGCTGCAACGCCGCCTGCATCGCATGGCTTTCGGCCTGGGCTTCGTCGGCCATGCTCGACAGGTCGCGCAGGCTCGCCGCTACTTCGTCGCGCTGCAACGCGGCGGCAGCATCGGCACCGGCATTACGCTGGGCCATCGCGCCAATCTCGACACCGGTGCGCTGCGCCACTTCACCCGCCTCGCGCACAATCGGCTGCAACTTGTCGACAAAGCGGTTCACTGCTGAGGCCATGTCGCCGATTTCATCCCGGCTGTCGAGCGGCACGCGCTTGGTCAAGTCACCTTCGCCGGCTGCCAGGTCATCGAGGGCGGTAATCAACAGGCGCAGCTTGCTCAGTACCCGTCGACCAAGTACCAGGGCCACCACCAGCAGCACCCCAAGGCCGACCAGCACCAGGCCCAGACCGATACGCCAGCGCAGCTCTGCAGCGGCATCGCGCACAGTTTGCGCGGTATTGGCCTGCATGGCGGCAGCACTGCCCTGCGCCTTCTCCAGGCGCTCACGCAGGGTTTTGCCGCTGTCGGCTGCGGCACCCACCAGGCTGTCGCCAACCAGTTGCTCACCGCTGGCAATCAGCGCCGCGAAGCGCTGGTCCAAGGCCTTGAGCTCCTGGTCGATGCCCGCCGTGGAAACCCCCATCACCACCTTGCCGATTTCTGCGCCATTGGGGTTGATCGAAGCTTCGACAAAGTACACCGCCGGGTCTTGTCGGGCAGCATTGATCACCTTGTCCAGCGCACGCTCGCCCTGGCCCTTGTCCATCAAAGCCTGGTTGATCGGGTTTTGCCGGTTCAGGTAACGGGTCAGGTGCTGGCCCTGTGCATCGTCGTAAACCACGAACAGCACGTTGGGGTTGCGCTGGGCACGCCGGGCAAAGTCGGAGAGCACTGGCACATCGTTGTCCCAGATCGCCCGCGGGGCAACCGAAGCCAGCAGTTCGGCCATGTCGTTGGCGGAGTCCTTGAGGTTCTTTTCCAGGGTGCTGCGCAGTTGCTGCTGTTCGCTTTGCAGGCGCTCCGACAACCCTGCGCTCAGGCGCTGGCGGGTACTGCTGGACAGGCCGTCGAGCCCAGAGCGCACATCTTGCCCGGCTTGCTCCAGATCGCTTGCGAGTTGGCGACTGTCATTACCCAGTCGCTCGCCAAGGTCAGCCTCCAGGGCGGTGACTGTGCTTCGGGTGAGCGCAACGGCAACCAGCACCTGCACCAAAAGAGCGATACCAAGGGCAACAAACACAGGCCGCAAGAGGCGGCTTCGTAACAGTGAGAGGATGGCAGACACGGTGTAACCCTCGTGTTTTCTGGCGCCACTATTTTGATGGCATCTACAGAAACTTCTTACAGCAAGGGTTGTGCCGCAGGCAGCGGGGAAATGCGCCAAGGTCTAGCAGAGGGGTTTCGTGTGCAGGCCCATTCGCGGGTAAACCCGCGCCTACAACGGCCTGCGCCCAACCGCCGGTGTGTGCCCAAACCCAATCAGTGTAGGAGCGGGTTTACCCGCGAATACGGTAGCGGCGGCAACGGTGGATTGCCGGTGGATATTGGCCAACACAGACATGCCCACAAATGAAAACGCCGCGGCCCTTCTCAGGGCCACGGCGTCAGATCAGCCTGAAGGGCAGATCAGGCGAACGGATGACGCAGCACGATGGTCTCGTTGCGGTCCGGGCCGGTCGAAATGATGTCGATCGGCGCGCCAACCAGCTCTTCGATGCGCTTGATGTAGTCACGCGCAGCTTGCGGCAGCTCTTCCAGGGTTTTCACACCCAGAGTCGACTCGCTCCAGCCTGGCATCTCTTCGTACACAGGCTCCAGGCCAATGTAGCTGTCGGCATCGGAAGGCGCGTCGATGACGGCACCGTTCTCGTTCTTGTAGCCAACGCAGATGTTGATGGTTTCCAGGCCGTCCAGTACGTCCAGCTTGGTCAGGCAGATGCCCGAGATGCTGTTGACGTCGATGGCGCGACGCAGGATCACGGCATCGAACCAGCCGCAACGACGGGCACGGCCAGTGGTGGAGCCGAACTCGTGGCCACGCTTGGCCAGGGTAGCACCTGTCTCGTCGAACAGTTCGGTCGGGAACGGACCGGAACCTACGCGAGTGGTGTAGGCCTTGGTGATGCCGAGGATGTAGTCGAGGTACATCGGGCCGACGCCGGAACCGGTGGAAATACCGCCAGCCGTGGTGTTGGAGCTGGTGACGTACGGGTAGGTACCGTGGTCGATGTCCAGCAGCGAGCCTTGGGCGCCTTCGAACATGATGTCCTTGCCGGCGCGGCGCAGGTTGTGCAGCTCGGCGGTGACGTCGAGCATCATCGGCTTGAGCTGTTCGGCGTAAGCCATGCACTCGTCCAGCGTCTGCTGGAAGTCGATGGCTGGCTCTTTGTAGTAGTTCACCAGCTGGAAGTTGTGGTAATCCAGCAGCTCACCCAGCTTGGCGGCGAAACGCTCGCGGTGGAACAGATCACCCACGCGCAGGCCGCGACGTGCCACCTTGTCTTCGTAAGCTGGGCCGATACCACGGCCGGTGGTGCCGATCTTGGCTTCGCCACGGGCTTTTTCGCGGGCCTGATCCAGGGCCACATGGTACGACAGGATCAGCGGCGCGGCCGGGGAAATGCGCAGGCGCTCGCGCACCGGTACGCCTTTCTCTTCCAGCTTGGTGATTTCACGCATCAGCGCATCCGGGGCAACGACCACGCCGTTACCGATCAGGCACTGTACGCCTTCACGCAGGATGCCGGATGGAATCAGGTGCAGAACGGTCTTTTCACCGTTGATCACCAGGGTGTGACCCGCATTGTGGCCACCCTGGTAGCGCACTACGGCGGCAGCATGTTCGGTCAGCAGATCGACGATCTTGCCTTTGCCCTCATCACCCCACTGGGTGCCCAGGACGACGACATTCTTACCCATTACATTGGTCCTCATTCACGCAAACTTGGTTGCCGGCCTGTTGCCGACGCAGAAACTCACTGGGCCAGCGGCAGAACCTGCCAGCGCCCGTCTTGCTGAATCAATTGCCGATCACAATCCGCCTCGAGAGCAGCACTCAACGGCTGGCCAGGCAGAGCCTGAACCACACGCTGGCCCTCGTTGCGCAACTGGCAGACTTGCTGCCAGAGGGCCGCATCGCCACTGTCCGGCATCCAGATGCCGCCAGTTGGCAATACGACCTCCGCTCGCCCCAGTGTGACCAGGGTCTTCAAATCCGTGGAGAAACCAGTGGCCGGGCGCGCCCGGCCAAAGTCGGCGCCGATATCGTCGTAGCGCCCGCCCTGGGCGATCGATTGGCCTTCGCCTGGCACGAACACGGCGAACACCACGCCCGTGTGATAGTGGTAACCACGCAGCTCGCCGAGGTCGAAGTACAGCGGCAGGTCCGGGTAGCGCGACGCCAGGCGATCAGCGATCGCCAGCAGGTCGTCCAGCGCCGCCAGCACGCTGGCCGGGGCGCGACCGAGGCGCACGCGGGCTTCAGCCAGTACTTCACGACCACCGCACAGCTCGACCAGGGCGCGCAGCATGCTGCCCAGGTCTTTCGGCAGGTCGGCGGTCAGCGCCTGCACTTCATCGACAGCCTTGCGTTGCATGGCGTCGAACAGCTGCTGTTCGACCGCGCCAGACAGGCCGGCGGCACGGGCCAGGCCGCGGTAAATACCGACGTGGCCCAGGTCCATGTGCACATCCGGCACATCGGCCAGTTGTAGCGTGGCGAGCATCAGGCTGATGACTTCGACGTCGCTGGTAGGGCTGGCATCGCCGTACAGCTCGGCACCCAGCTGGATCGGGCTGCGCGAGGTGGACAGGGCACGCGGCTGGGCGTGCAGCACGCTGCCGGCATAGCACAGGCGGCTCGGGCCCTCACGGCGCAGTGTGTGCGCATCGATACGCGCTACCTGCGGGGTGAAGTCGGCGCGGAAGCCCATCAGGCGGCCGGACTGCGGGTCCACTACCTTGAAGGTGCGCTGATCCAGGTCCTGGCCGGCGCCGGTAAGCAGCGACTCCAGGTACTCGATATGCGGGGTGACGACCAGTTCGTAGCCCCAACTCTGGAACAGGTCCAACACCTGGCGGCGCGCGATCTCGATGCGCGCAGCCTCAGGTGGCAGTACTTCCTCGATGCCATCTGGCAGCAGCCAGCGGTCTACCGTTGCCATTACGCCATTTCCCCTCTGGTCCGGGCGGCTTGCCAGCAGGCAAACCGTCAGAAAAGCCGGTATCGCGCACAGCAGCGGGCAGCACTGATCCCAGCGCAGCCACCGTACCCGACACCCTCAAATTGCCTTGCGAGCTGACCAAACTGTCAACCGGCGCTGTGCCAATCAACCTTGCAGACGCAAAAAAGCCGGGAAATTTCCCGGCTGCCTCATCATACACCCCTTTTCATTCAGGATGCACCCCGCCTGGTGCATTAGCTGCCAGGCGGGGTGCCGCTGCATGAAAATCAGGGCCTGAGCATCACGGTCTGCTCTTGTCCAGGTAACGGAAGAATTCGTTCTTCGGGTCCAGGACCATCACGTCGCTCTTGCTCGAGAAGCTCTCGCGGTATGCCTGCAGGCTACGGTGGAACGCATAGAAATCAGCGTCCTGGCTGTAAGCCTTGGCATAGATAGCGGCCGCTTGGGCATCGCCATCACCACGGGTTTCTTCTGCTTCGCGATAAGCCTCGGCCAGCAGCACACGGCGCTGACGGTCGGCATCGGCACGGATACCCTCAGCCAGCTCGTTACCCTTGGCACGGTGCTCGCGGGCTTCACGCTCACGCTCGGTGCTCATGCGGTCGAACACGCTGCGGTTGACTTCCTTCGGCAGGTCGATGGCCTTGACGCGCACGTCGACCACCTCGATGCCCAGTTCCTTGCTCGCCATGCGGTTCAGCGATGCAGTGATGTCAGCCATCAGTGCATCACGTTCACCGGAAACCACTTCGTGCAGGGTACGTTTACCGAACTGGTCGCGCAGGCCACTTTCCAGACGACGCGACAGACGCTCGTCGGCGATCTGCTTCATGCCGGACGTGGCGGTGTAGAAGCGTTCAGCGTCCTTGACGCGCCACTTGGCGTAGGCGTCGACCATCACCGCTTTCTTTTCCAGGGTCAGGAACCGCTGGGTAGGCGCGTCGAGTGTCATCAGCCTAGCGTCGAACCTGCGCACCTGGTTCACGTACGGAATCTTCACGTGCAGGCCTGGCTGAACATCCGCCTGGACCACCTTACCGAAACGCAGCAGTACCGCCCGCTCGGTCTGGGACACGATGTAGAAGCTGTTCCAGGCCACAATGGCCAGGACCACGGCGGCGATCAGGGCGATCAGCGATCTATTGCTCATCAGCGGCTCTCCCTAGTACGCAGCGGCTGCTGTTGCTGTTGCATGTCCTGCGCGGCACGAGCGGCCGCATCGTTAGCCGATGGCGACGCGCTGGTGGTTGGCACGGACGGCTTGCGGCTGCCTTCGACCATCTTGTCCAGCGGCAGGTAGAGCAGGTTGCTCTGCCCGTCCTTGGTTGCCACCATGACCTTGCTCGAGTTGCTGTAGACCTCTTGCATGGTCTCCAGATACAGACGCTCACGGGTTACGTCAGGTGCCTTGCGGTACTCGGCAAGCAGCTTGGTGAAGCGATCTGCCTCACCCTTGGCGCGGGCAATGACTTCGTCGCGGTAACCATTGGCATCCTCGATGATGCGCTGGGCCTGACCACGGGCTTCCGGCACCACGCCATTGGCATAGGACTCGGCCTGGTTGCGGGCACGCTGCTCGTCTTCGCGGGCGCGGATCACGTCGTCGAAGGCTTCCTGCACTTCACGCGGGGCTGCCGCGCTCTGTACGTTGACCTGGGTAACGGTGATACCGGTGCGGTAGTTGTCGAGGAAGCGCTGCAGGCGTTCGCGGATATCCACGGCCATCTGCTCACGACCTTCGGTCAACACCTGGTCCATCGAAGTGGAACCCACCACGTGGCGCAGGGCGCTGTCGGTCGCGTGCTGCAAGCTCACCTCAGGCTGGTCGACGTTGAGCACGAAGTCCTGCAGGTTGCTGATCTTGTACTGGACGGTCAGCGGCACCTCGACGATGTTCTCGTCTTCGGTCAGCATCTGGCCCTGCTTGGTGTAGGCACGCTCACGCGTGACGTTTTCCATGTACTTGCGATCAATCGGCGGGAAGTAGATGTTCAGGCCGGGACCGACCGTCTCATAGTACTTGCCGAAGCGCAGCACAACCGCCTGCTCCTGCTCGTCGACCACATACACGGCGCTGTACAGCCAGATTGCAGCCAGCACCGCCAGGCCGATGCCCAGCAGGCCCAGGCCACCGCCCTTGCCGACATTGCGATCACCGCCGCCACGTTTCTTGCTGCCGCCGAACATGCCATTCAGGCTGTCCTGCAGTTTGCGGAAGGCCTCGTCCAGATCCGGTGGACCTTTCTTGTCACCACCGCCGCCACCGCCACCGCGGCGGCCGCCCCAGGGATCCTGATTGTTCGAGTTGCCACCCGGCTCGTTCCAAGCCATAGCGCTCTCCATCTGATAAAGCAAAGACGCGCCCACGGCGCGCCGTCCAATGCTACAGAATGCCTGTCACTGCTGCCCGGCGACCTCGACGAGCATTTATTGCAAAGTGTGTTGCTGGACAAACACTTGCGGCTCCATGCCTTCGCGGCTGACCAGGCGATTCAGTTCGACCATGGGCAGTCGCACGCTCAGCAGGCTGCGCCCTTCTTCATCATGCTCTTCACTCTGCACGGCACCCAAGGCAAAGAATTGCGCGCGCAAGCGGGCAAAACGCTGCTCCAGGCACAGGGTACCGACAAACAGATCATCCCCCAGCAACTCGGCAACCGCCTGGCCAACCAGCTCCAGGCCACGCCCATCGCGTGCCGATACCCAGACCCGTTCCGGCTTGCCATCGGCATTGCGCTGGATCTGTGGCTCGACATCTTCGAGCAAGTCGAGTTTGTTGTACACCTCCAGGATCGGCAACCCCTCGGCACCAATCTCACCCAACACCGCCAGCACCTGCTCGATCTGCTCCATGCGCTCTGGCTCATGGGCGTCGATCACATGCAGCAGCAGGTCGGAGTTGCTCGACTCTTCGAGCGTAGCCCGAAATGCCTCGACCAGCTTGTGCGGCAGGTGGCGAATGAAGCCTACGGTGTCGGCCAGCACGATCGGCCCCAGGTCGTTGAGCTCGAGCCGGCGCAGGGTCGGGTCGAGGGTGGCGAACAACTGGTCCGCGGCATACACCTCGGATTCGGTCAGGGCGTTGAACAGCGTGGACTTGCCGGCGTTGGTATAACCCACCAGCGACACCGAGGGGATATCCGCGCGCTTGCGCCCGCGACGCGCCTGCTCACGCTGGCTGCGCACTTTCTCCAGACGTGACTTGATCTGGCGTATACGCACCCGCAACAGGCGGCGGTCGGTTTCCAGCTGGGTTTCACCCGGGCCGCGCAGGCCGATACCACCTTTTTGTCGCTCAAGGTGAGTCCAGCCGCGCACCAGCCGCGTGCTCATGTGCTCCAGCTGGGCCAGTTCGACCTGCAGCTTGCCTTCATGGGTACGCGCCCGTTGGGCGAAGATATCGAGGATCAGCCCGGTACGGTCGAGCACACGACACTCGAACACACGTTCAAGGTTGCGCTCCTGACTGGGCGTGAGGGTGTGATTGAAAATCACCAGGTCTACCTGTTCGGCATGGACCAGGTCGTGCAACTCTTCGACCTTGCCACTGCCAATCAGGTATTTGGCGGAAGGCTGATGCCTTGTCACCGTGACCAGCGAGACGATGTCGGCACCGGCCGACAATGCCAACTCCTGAAACTCCTGCGGGTCTTCGCGCGCCTCAGGGTTCTGACCTTCCAAGTGAACGAGCAACGCCCGCTCACCACCACCGTGGCGCTCAAAGAACAATGCAGGCTCCTATCAGGCGTTGCCTGGCTCGCTGTCGCCGTGCTCGCTGTCGGTCGGGCTTGGCAGGCGGACCGGACGGGCCGGAACTACGGTCGAGATGGCGTGCTTGTAGACCATCTGGCTGACGGTGTTCTTCAGCAATACCACGAACTGGTCGAACGATTCGATCGAGCCCTGCAGTTTGATACCGTTGACCAGGTAAATGGATACCGGGACCTTTTCTTTTCTCAAGGTGTTCAAGTAAGGGTCTTGTAGCGAATGCCCTTTTGACATATGCCGCACTCCTGTAAGGATAAATAATAGAAAATCAATAAAAACGATAAATTAGGCCGCCCCTTCGCAAGAATAGACGGCAATCAGCAGGGACTCAGCTCAATATGGAGATGGCCCCAAGGTATTTCAAGGTGCGGGACAGATTGTCGCAGGCCAGGCTGTCAAGCCAGTGCACGTCAGGCCAGCCACGCAACCAGGTGAACTGCCGCTTGGCCAGCTGCCGGGTAGCAATGATACCGCGTTCACGCATCTCATTCTCAGTCAGCTTGCCATCCAGGTAATCCCACACTTGCCGATAACCCACTGCCCGTATAGACGGCAGCCCGGCGTGCAAGTCACTTCTGGCTCGCAGCGATCGGACCTCATCAACGAAGCCCTGTTCCAGCATCTGCGAAAATCGTAACGCAATTCGCTGATGCAAAATGTGACGATCTGTAGGAGCAATCGCCAAACTGGCGACAGTATAGGGCAAATGTCCGCCGGCGCCTGCGTCTGCGCCGCGACTTTCCGCGAATTGACGCCGACGATGAGCTGTCATGCTCTCGCCGCTCACCCGGTACACCTCCAAGGCCCGGATCAACCGCTGCGGGTCATTGGGGTGGATACGTGCCGCGGACTCCGGGTCGACTTCGGCCAACTGGCGGTGCAGCTCGGCCAGGCCCAGGGCTTCAGCCTGCGCTTCCAGCTCGGCGCGCACCGTCGCATCGGCGGCCGGCATATCGGCCAGGCCATCGATCAACGCCTTGTAATAGAGCATGGTGCCGCCGACCAGCAGCGGGATCTTGCCGCGCGCGGTGATCTCGGCCATGGCCTCCAGGGCGTCGGTACGGAACTGCGCGGCGGAATAGCTCTGGGCCGGGTCGCGAATGTCGATCAGCCGGTGCGGGTGGGCAGCGAGGACTTCTTTCGACGGCTTGGCCGAACCGATATCCATGCCACGGTACACAAGTGCCGAATCGACGCTGATCAGTTCACACGGCAGCACCGTGGTCAGTTCGATGGCAAGGTCGGTCTTGCCGGCCGCCGTCGGACCCATCAGGAATATTGCAGGGGGCTTGCCGCTCATTTCATCGACCGCGCAGGAAAAGTTTGTCCAGATCGTCCAGGTCCATCTGAGTCCAGGTAGGACGGCCATGGTTGCACTGGCCGCTGCGCTCGGTGTTTTCCATGTCGCGCAGCAGGGCGTTCATCTCGGGAATTGCCAGGCGCCGGTTGGCGCGCACGGCACCGTGGCAGGCCATGGTACCGAGCAGTTCGTTGAGATGCGCCTGAATGCGATCACTGGTGCCGTACTCCATAAGGTCGGCAAGCACGTCCTGCACCAGGCGGTTGGCTTCAGCCTGCTTGAGCAAGGCCGGGATCTGGCGAATCGCCAGGGTCTCAGGGCCCAGGCGCTGCAATTCGAAGCCCAGCCGCTGAAACCACTGTGCATGCTCTTCGGCACAGTCGGCTTCACGCTGGCTAAGGGCCAGGGTCTCCGGCACCAGCAGCGGCTGGCCACTCAGGCCCTCGCTGGCCATGGCCACCTTGAGGCGCTCGTACATTATCCGCTCGTGGGCAGCGTGCATGTCCACCAGCACCAGGCCAACAGCGTTCTCGGCCAGGATGTAGATACCCTTGAGCTGCGCCAGGGCATAGCCTAGCGGGGGAATGTCGCCTTGGCTTTCGGGCAGTGCCGTCGCAGGCGCAGCACCGGTGTCCAGCGGCTTATAGAACTCGCGGTACACCGCCTGTGCCTCTGCGGCCGGCAGCGGCTGTGAGGGACGTGGGGTGTATTGATACTGGTAACCGGCGCCACTGCCACCATTGGAAAACGACTGTTGCGGGGCTCGAGGCTGTTCAAGCACCGGCGAGGCCAGGCGCATTTCACCCTGGGGCCCGAACTCACCGGCCTGCTGGCCCGTGGGACGAACCAGCTCAGGTACGGCAGCAGGCGCGGCCAGCTGGTCTTCCGGACGTACATCGGCCAAGGCACGGTGCAAGGTGCCATACAGGAAGTCATGCACCGAGCGCCCTTCACGGAATCGCACTTCATGCTTGGTAGGGTGCACGTTCACATCGACGCCGTTGGGCTCCAGCTCCAGGAACAGCACGAACGTGGGGTGGCGGCCGTTGAACAGCACGTCCCGGTAGGCCTGACGCACGGCATGGGCGACCAGTTTATCGCGCACTGCCCGGCCATTGACGAAGAAGTACTGCAGGTCTGCCTGGCTGCGCGAGAACGTCGGCAAGCCGACCCAGCCCCAAAGGCGCAGGCCGTTGCGCTCGACGTCGATCGGCAGTGCCTGCTCCATGAAGCCCGGGCCGCAGATGGCACCCACCCGCCGTGCACGGGCGGTTTCGTCGTGGGCCTCGTGCAGACTGAGGATGCTCTTGCCATTGTGGCGCAGGTGGAAGCCGACATCGAAACGGGCCAGCGCCAGCCGCCGGATCACTTCCTGCAAGTGATCGAATTCGGTTTTCTCGGCTTTGAGGAACTTGCGCCTGGCCGGGGTATTGAAGAACAAATCGCGCACTTCCACCGAGGTACCGACCGGGTGCGCCGCCGGCTGCACGCGCGGCGTCATGTCACGGCCTTCGGTTTCGACTTGCCAGGCCTCACTGGCACTGGCGGTACGCGAGGTCAGGGTCAGGCGCGCCACCGAACTGATCGAGGCCAAGGCCTCGCCACGGAAGCCCAGGCTCAATACCCCTTCAAGGTCTTCCAGCTCGCGGATCTTGCTGGTGGCGTGTCGGGCCAGGGCCAGCGGCAGGTCGTCGGCAGAAATACCGCTGCCATCGTCCCGCACCTTCAGCAGTTTGACGCCGCCCTGCTCGACTTCGATATCGATGCGCCGGGCACCGGAGTCCAGGCTGTTTTCCAGCAGTTCCTTGGCTACAGACGCCGGCCGCTCGACAACCTCGCCGGCGGCAATCTGGTTGGCCAGCCGCGGGCTGAGCAGCTGAATTCGCGAACCGCCACTCATCATTGCGCGGCCAAGGTTGTGGCGGGTACATCGAGGCGCTGGCCAACCTTCAGCTCATCGGTCTTCAGGCTGTTGATGCTGCGCAGGCTGGCCACGCTGACCTGGTAACGCACGGCGAGCATTGCCAGGGTTTCGCCAGGGCGCACGGTGTGTTCACGCGGGCCGGCGGCGATCTTGCCGGTGTCACGCAACCAGGCGATGTAGGTGCCAGGTGGCGGGTTCTGCTGGAAGTACTGGTGCACCCCAGTGCGGATCGACCGGGCCAGCGCCTGCTGGTGGCTGGAGGAGGCCAGTTTGGCTGCTTCGTTGTTGTTCGAGATGAACCCGGTTTCAACGAGGATCGACGGAATATCCGGCGACTTCAGCACCATGAACCCGGCCTGCTCCACACGCTGCTTGTGCAACGAAGTGACACGCCCCATGTTGCCCAATACCTTTTGCCCCACGTTGAGGCTGGAGCTGAGCGTAGCGGTCATCGACAGATCAAGCAGCACACCCGCGAGCATGCGGTCCTTGTCGTCGAGGCTGACATTACCCGCACCACCGATCAGGTCAGAACGGTTTTCCGTGTCGGCCAGCCAGCGCGCCGTCTCGGAGGTGGCGCCACGATCGGACAGGGCGAACACCGAGGCGCCAAAGGCTGCGCGCGACGGGGCCGCGTCGGCGTGAATCGAAATGAACAGGTCGGCGCCTTTCTTGCGGGCGATTTCCGTACGCTTGCGCAGCGGGATGAAGTAATCACCGGTGCGGGTCAGCTCTGCACGGAAACCTTTTTCGCTGTTGATCTGACGCTGCAACTCCTTGGCGATCTGCAACACGATGTCTTTTTCGTGCTGGCCACGCGAGCCGGAAGCGCCAGGGTCTTCGCCGCCGTGCCCGGCATCGATGGCAACCACGATGTCACGCTTGCCACTGGGTACCGGTGGCAGCTTGATCGCCGGCTGGGTCGGCGTCACTGGCACCGCGGGCGTTGTCGCAGGCGTTTGTACCGGGGCCGGCGCAGGTGGCGGCGTGCTGGCCGCGATAGCGTCAGCCTCCTGGTCATACAGGTCGACCACCAAGCGGTTGCCGTACTGTGCGTTGGGCGCCAGGGTGAAGCTTTTCGGGGTAACCGACTTTTTCAGGTCGACCACAACCCGAAGGTCGGTTGGCGTACGCTGAGCCGAACGCACACTGCTTATCGGCGTGTTGGAGGTGGCCACATTCAGTGGCGCGGCCAGTGTTGCGCCATTGATGTCGATGACCAGGCGATCGGGTGCGCTCAGGGTGAAGACACTGTGCTGCACGGGGCCAGACAGGTCGAAGACCAGCCGCGTGTTGTCCGGTGCGCGCCACAGGCGCATGCTCTTGACTTGAGTGACGGCCAGAGCCTCAACGGTCACCGTTGTCAGCAGCAGCCCAACGATGGCGACCAGTGCGCGTATGCGCATACCTACCCCACTTACTGTTTATAGTGTTCGGCCAGTGCCACGCACCAGGCCTCGCCGCGAGCCCCCTGCGGCGAAAGGTTCAGCGAGCGTCCACTCGCTTGGGGGCTTATGGTAATGGTCAGGTCAGGCTTTGGCAAAACGCCCGCACCCTTTTGTGGCCATTCGAACAGGCACAGCGGGTCGCCCTCGAAATAGTCACGAATGCCCATGAACTCAAGCTCCTCCGGGTCGACCAGGCGATACAGGTCGAAGTGAAAGGCTCGGACCTCGCCGATTTCATAGGGTTCGACCACGGTGAACGTCGGGCTTTTCACAGCCCCAGTATGGCCCAGACCGCGGATCAGGCCACGCGACAGGGTTGTTTTACCCGCGCCCAGGTCGCCCTCGAGGAAAATCACGCCGCGACCGCCGGTCACCTCGGCCAGCGCTGCACCGAATTTGACCGTGGCCTCTTCATCGGCCAGAAACAGATTTAAGCCAGACACGCAGAATGCTCCTCCAACAACTCACGAATGACCGGCGCCAGATCACTGGCCGCCAGGCCTCTACCTTTTTTCCCAAGGCGCTCGCCGGCACAGGCGTGCAGCCACACCCCCAGACAGGCTGCGCCCCAGGCATCCAGGCCTTGGGCCAACAGGGCTGCCAGCACGCCAGTCAGCACATCGCCCAGGCCGGCGCCGGCCATCGCCGGGTGCCCGCGCTCGCACAACGCCAGCTGCCCGCTCGGGGCTGCCACCAGGGTGCCGGCACCTTTGAGTACACAGACGCTGTTATAACGGCGCGCCAGCTTGCGCGCAGCACCAGGGCGGTCGGCCTGCACGGCCTCAGTGGCAATGCCCAGCAGCCGCGCCGCCTCCCCCGGGTGCGGAGTAAGGATGCTGCCACTGGGCAGGGCCAGCGGGGTTCGCGCCAGCAAATTCAAGGCATCGGCATCCCACACTTGCGGCCGCTCGGCGTTGGCCACCGCCGACAACAGGCTACAGCCCCACGCCGCCTGCCCCAGGCCGGGCCCGACCACCAGGACGGAGGCGCGCTCCAGCACACCCATCAGTTGGTTGGCCGAACGGACACCCAGGCACATGACCTCGGGCAGGCGCGCCAGGCTGGCCGATACGTGCTCGGGCCGGGTTGCCACGCTGACCAGCCCGGCGCCGCAACGCAGGGCGGCTTCGGCACTGAGCAACACAGCGCCTCCGGTACCCAGGTCGCCACCGACCACCAGTACATGGCCAAAGTCGCCTTTGTGGGCATGCGCCTGCCGCGCCGGCAGGCGGGCAACCGTCACGCTGCTGAGCAATTGTGGGGCATTACTGGGGTGTTTGGTCTGCGGCATGGGGTCAAAGGCTCCAATGTCTGGCAGAATTATACGCACCTGAGCCCGTATTGCCTTGCCCATCCATGTCCGCCTCTATACCTGACCTCGCCCAACTGGCCCAATCGATCAAGATTTGGGGCCAGGAACTCGGTTTTGCCCATGTTGGCATCGCCGGGGTCGACCTTGGCGAACACGAACACCACCTGCAGCGTTGGCTCGACGCCGGTTATCAGGGTGAAATGGAATACCTGGGCGCCCACGGCAGCAAAAGGTCACATCCCGACCAGCTGATCCCCGGCACGGTACGCGTGGTCTCGCTACGTATGGACTACCTGCCCGGCGACACGCAGATGGCGCAGCGCCTTGCCCAGCCCGAGAAGGCCTACGTGTCACGCTACGCGCTTGGCCGGGACTACCACAAGCTGGTGCGCAAGCGCGTGCAGTTCCTCGCCGACCGCATCCAGGAAGCCATCGGCCCGTTCGGCTACCGCGCCTTTGTGGACAGCGCCCCGGTACTGGAAAAAGCCCTGGCCGAACAGGCTGGGCTGGGCTGGATCGGCAAGAACACGCTATTGCTCAACCGCAAGGCGGGTAGCTACTTCTTCCTTGCCGAACTGTTCGTCGACCTGCCGTTGCCGGTGGACGAAGCCACCACCAGCGAGCACTGCGGGCGTTGCCAGGCCTGCCTGGACATCTGCCCGACACAAGCGTTTGTCGGGCCCTATGTGCTGGATGCGCGACGCTGCATCTCGTACCTGACCATCGAGCTGAGGGGTGCGATCCCTGTCGAGTTACGCGCAAAGATGGGCAACCGCGTGTTCGGTTGCGACGACTGCCAGATCGTCTGCCCCTGGAACCGCTTTGCCAAGCACAGCCAGGAGCAGGATTTCCAGCCACGGCATGGGCTGGAAAATACTGACCTGGCGGCGATGTTCCTGTGGGATGAACGCACCTTCCTGCGCAAGACCGAGGGCGGGCCTTTGCGGCGTGCGGGGTACGAGCGGTTCTTGCGCAACCTGGCGGTGGGGTTGGGCAATGCGCCCTCCACGATTCCGGTGATCGAGGCGCTGAAGGCCAGACGTGACGATGAATCGGAATTGGTGCGCGAGCATGTGGAGTGGGCGCTGGCCCGACACGGAGCTCAATAGCGACCAGCCTCAGAGCATGCGCCATCCTTGTGGGAGCGGGCGCGCCCGCGAAGCAAGCAACACAGGGAATGGCACCGGCTTCGCCGGTGTTCGCGGGCACGCCCGCTCCCACATGGGCCATGTTGCGCTTGTAAATTGCGTCACTGCTGGTCGTTGTAGTGGAACTTGGGCATTTCCCAGTGGAAGCGTATCGCCAACAGGCGTACCAGGAAGCCGCCAAACAGAGTCAGCAACATTGCCTGCTCCGCCGGCACCTTGAAATACACGCATCCCAGATAGAACCAGGCCGCCGCAAATGACACGCTGGCATACAGCTCACGGCGGAACACCAGCGGGATGTCGTTGCAGAAGATATCCCGCAGGATCCCGCCAAACACCCCGGTGATCACCCCGCTGATCGACGCCACCAGCATGCCCTGCCCCATCTCCAGCGCCGTCATGCAACCTATCAGGGTAAACGCCACCAGCCCCAGGGCATCGAGCACCAGGAACAGCGAGCGAAGGCGGCGCATCATTGGCGCAATGAAAATGGTCAGCAGCGCCGCAAAACTGGTCAGCACCAGGTACTCAGGGTGCTTCACCCAGGTCAGCGGGTAGTGCCCGAGCAGCACATCACGCACCGAGCCACCCCCAAGCGCAGTGACGCAGGCGATCAGCACCACGCCAAACCAGTCCATGCCGCGACGCCCGGCAGACAGCGCGCCAGTCATGGCTTCGGCGGTAATGGCGATAAGGTAGAGCATCAACAACATGGTGCGGGTCCGTGCAGGAAAGGCGCGCAGTCTAACCAGTTGCCCAAGGCACCAAAAGGGGGCGCAGATACAATATCTGCGCCGTTTCGACTCACAGCTTGATGAAGTGCTCGCGATAGTGACGCAGTTCGGCGATCGATTCGCGGATATCGTCCAGCGCCAGGTGGGTATTGCCCTTCTTGAAGCTGTCACGCACGTCCGGCGCCCAGCGCGCGGCCAGCTCCTTGAGGGTGGAGACATCCAGGTTGCGGTAGTGGAAGTAGTTTTCCAGGTTGCGCATGTGGCGGTAGAGGAAACGACGATCCTGGCAGATGCTGTTGCCGCAGATCGGCGACTTGCCTTTAGGCACCCACTGCTCGAGGAAGGCGATGGTCTGTGCCTCGGCTTCGGCCATGCTGACCTTGCTCTCGCGCACGCGCTGGGTCAGCCCCGAAGCGCCATGGGTGCGGGTGTTCCACTCGTCCATGCGCGCCAGCACTTCGTCACTGTGGTGGATGGCGATTACCGGGCCTTCGGCCAAGGTATTGAGCTCGCTGTCGGTAACGATGGTGGCCATTTCGATGATGACGTCGCTGTCCGGATCCAGGCCGGTCATTTCCAGGTCGATCCAGATCAGGTTCTGTGGGTTTTGCATGCAGGGGCTCCTCATATAGGCGGTCATATTAGCCTAGTGGCCAAGGCACGCCCATTCACGGCACAAAGGTGAGCAGAATAGTCCAGCGGCTGGCGTGCTAAACTGCCTGCCGTTTTCAATGCCCCACGCCGGGCCTCTCTTACGGTACCTTCATGGCCAAACGCCAGCTCAATCGCCGCCAAAACTGGCGGATCGAAAAAATCCAGGGCGAGCGCGCCGCTCGCGCGGCCAAACGCGAGCAGCATGCACTGCAGGAACTGGAAGGTGGCGACCTGGGGCCTGAGCAACTGGGCCTAGTGATCGCGCACTTCGGCGTGCAGGTAGAAGTTGAAGCTCAGGATGGCGAAACCGCAGGCCAGGTGTTCCGCTGCCATTTGCGCGCAAACCTGCCAGCACTGGTCACCGGCGACCGTGTCGTGTGGCGTGCGGGTAACCAGGGCATCGGCGTAATCGTGGCGCAGATGCCGCGCAGCACCGAGCTGTGCCGGCCGAACAACCATGGTCAACTCAAGCCGGTGGCAGCCAACGTCGACCTGATCGTGATCGTGTTCGCCCCGGCGCCGGAGCCGCACCCGAACCTGATCGACCGCTATCTGGTAGCGGCCGAGCACGCCGGCCTGCGCCCGCTGCTGCTGCTGAACAAAGCCGACCTGATCAACGACGAGAACGGCCCCGGCCTGCATGCGCTGCTGGAGGTCTACCGCGAACTGGGCTACCCGCTGCTGGAAGTTTCGGCACACCACGGCGATGGCATGCAGCGCCTGCAACAACAACTCGACGGCCATATCAGCGTGTTCGTCGGCCAGTCGGGGGTGGGCAAGTCGTCGCTGGTCAACAGCCTGCTTCCAGACGCGGGCACCCGCGTCGGCGACTTGTCGGAATGGTCAGGCCAGGGTACTCACACCACCACCACGGCGCGGCTTTACCACTTCCCCAATGGCGGGGACCTGATCGACTCGCCGGGTATCCGCGAGTTCGGCCTTGGCCATGTCAGCCGCGACGACGTGGAGGATGGCTTCATCGAGTTCCGCGACCTGTTCGGCACCTGCCGCTTCCGCGACTGCAAGCATGACCGCGAACCGGGCTGCGCGCTGCTCAAGGCACTGGAAGAGGGGCGCATCAAGCCGCAGCGCATGAACAGCTACCGCTCGATCATCGCCAGCCTGGCAGAAGACAGCTACTGAAACGCTCGAAATGAAAGTTGCCGCGCCCCCCTGTAGGAGCGGGTTTACCCGCGAATACGGTGGCGACTGCAACGGTGAACGGCGGGTGGAAATTGGCCAGCAGGTCCGGCCCTTTCGCGGGTGAACCCGCTCCTACGACGGCCTGCGCCCAATCACCGATGCGTATGTAGGAGCGACTTTAGCCGCGAACACCGGCAACGCCGGTGCCATTCACCGCACTGGCGGCTTCGCGGGTAAACCCGCTCCTACAGTGATCGCGCCAGCGTTCAGGTGGTGGGTAGCACAGTTGCCCACCCCAAAAAGCCGCTTACTGATCCTTGGCTTCATCCATCTTCAGCGTGCCATCTTCAAAGATGTTCAGCTTCTGGCGCAGCTCGCGCGGTTGCATCGGTGCCTGTTCAGTTGCCCCTGGGTCAGCCGGTGCCGAAGCCCCTGGCGCAGCACCACTGGCTGGCGCTGCAGGTGCCGTTGGCGCAGCTGGCGGTGTTTCCGGCGCACCCTGCTCACCTTCGATATTGCGCTGGGCTTTCTTGGTCAGCACGATGATGTCGATACGGCGGTTGACCGGGTTGAACGGGTCCTTGCGGTCGAACAGTGACGACGAGGCGTACCCCACGACCCGTGCCACCTGGCCGTCGGGGTAACCACCCGCCACCAGGGCACGCCGCGCGGCGTTGGCGCGGTTGGCCGACAGCTCCCAGTTACCGTACTCGCCAGTGCCAGCATACGGCTTGGCATCGGTATGGCCGCTGATGCTGATCTTGTTCGGCACCGCCTTGATGGTGTCGGCCATGGCCAGCAGGATATCTTCGAAGTAAGGCTGCAGGCGCGCGCTACCGATGTCGAACATCGGTCGGTTCTCAGCATCCATGATCTGGATGCGCAGGCCGTCCTGGGTGATCTCGAACAGGATCTGGTCCTTGAACTTCTGCAGCTGCGGGTTCTCTTCCACCTTGTTCTGCAGTTCCTGCAGCAACAGCTCCAGACGCTCGCGCTCGACCTGCTCGGCCATGGTCTCGACCTGGTCCTTGTTCAGCTGAGTGGGGGACTGCTGCGTCGGCTCGGTCTTCACTTCCGGATTGATGGTTTTATCCGGCGCCATCTCCGGGGAACCCCCCAGGTCGATGACATAAGGCGTGCCACTCTCGGAGAAACCAATAGGGTCCTGGAAGTAGCCGGCAATGGCGATCTTCTGCTCAGGCGTGGCCGTGGACAACAGCCACAGCACCAGGAAGAACGCCATCATCGCCGTGGCGAAGTCGGCAAAGGCGATTTTCCAGGCGCCACCATGGTGGCCGCCGCCAAAGCGCTTGACGCGCTTGACGATGATGGGCTGATTGTTCTCCATGACTCAGCGACCGCGAACCGCTTGTTCCAGTTCGGCGAAGCTTGGGCGGTGCTTGGGGTACAGCACCTTGCGCCCGAACTCGACCGCCAGCGAAGGTGGCATGCCCGACGCCGAGGCCACCAGCGAAGCCTTGATCGATTCGTAGAGGTTCAGTTCTTCCTTGGCATCGTGCTCCAGGCACTTGGCCAAAGGGCCGAAGAACCCGTAAGCCGCCAGAATACCGAAGAAGGTACCCACCAGCGCCGCACCTACGTGCATGCCGATGGCCGCCTGATCGCCATCGCCCAGCGAGGCCATGGTCACCACGATACCCAGTACCGCCGCAACGATACCGAACCCGGGCATACCGTCGGCGATGCCGGTCACCGCGTGGGACGGGTGCTCCAGCTCTTCCTTCATGCTCAGCAGTTCCATGTCGAACAGGCCCTCGAGCTCGTGCGGGGCCATGTTGCCGGTGGACATGATGCGCAGGTAATCGCAGACGAACGCGGTCATGCGCTCATCGGCCAGTACCGTCGGGTACTTGGCGAAGATCGGGCTGGCAGCGGCGTCCTCGATGTCGGCCTCGATGGCCATCATGCCTTCGCGACGGCTCTTGTTGAGGATTTCGTACACAAGGCCCAGCACCTCCAGGTAGAAGGCATGGCTGAAGCGCGAGCCGAACATCTTCATCGACTTCTTGATGACGTGCATGGTCATGTGGCCAGGGTTGGCCTGCAGGAATGCACCAAAGGCCGCACCGCCGATGATCAGTACTTCGAACGGCTGGATCAGCGCTGCGATCTTGCCGTGGGAGAGCACGTAGCCGCCGAGCACGCTCGCGAATACGACGATGATGCCGATAATTTTAGCCATAGGTTCAAAGCACTTGCTGTCGTGGTCAGGGGAAGAGACGGGAGCTTTAAAACTCTTCTTCTACTTATCGGCAGAACTGCGCCAGACTATAGCCACTCAATGCGAAAAGCCAGTTCGGACTGATGTCAAAATGCCAATTGAAACCAAGGTGCCCACTCAGGCCCCGCGTACGCTAGAGGCCTGGGTAAAGCTGCTCGAGAGTGTTCGCATCCCCGTGCCGAAGCACAGCTACGACCGGGTCATGGCTGCCATCCACGATAGCCGTCGCTCGCTGCGCGATATCGCCGAACTGATGCAGGATAGCCCGGCACTGGTGCTGTCAGTGATGCGCGAAGCCAATCACCCCACCAATGCCAGCCTTGCCGAACCCGCCGAAAGCCTGGAAGTCGCCCTCAACCGCCTGGGCCTGGAGCGCAGCGAGCAGCTTCTCAAACGCCTGCCGGCGCTGCCCGTGGAGGAAATTCCGCCGGTACTGTGCCAGTTCCAGATGATCAGCCAGCATGCGGCACAGCAGGCCAGCGGCCTGTTCGCCAGCCGCCTGGCACGGCTGTGGCAAGAGATTCACTGGGGCAGCCTGCTGTTCCTGTCGCCACTCTGGCCACTGGCACTGGCCTACCCCAAGCTGCTCGACACTTGGGAGCTGCGGGTTATCCACAAAGGTGAAGACGCCGCCCACGTCGAGGAAGAACTGTTTGGCGTGCGCATCATGGCGCTGTGCCAGACCATGGCCGAGTATTGGCGCCTGCCCCAATGGGTCACCCAGGGTTATCGCCTGCTACTGGAAGAGCGCGAACAACTGGCCCAGGTGCTGAATATCGCCCGCGACGAAGACCTGCTCAGCCAGCAACACCGCCTGGACGCCGAGCCCGGCCTGCGGCGCTGGTTCAACCAGCCGGCCAATACCGTACTGCTGGCCAACAACCTGGCCCTGGCGGCACAGGTCGGCTGGGACAACCCGCACCTGCTGCGCTGGCAACTGCTGACCGCGCTGTACCTGCAAACCTCGCTGGAAGATGTGCAGCAGCAGGTGCACCAGCAGGCTGCCGCCAGCGCCCGCCGCCACGCCCGGCATGCCCTGTTCCACCCGGCCGAGGCCTTGATCTGGCCGTGGCACCAACGCCGCCCTCACCCGGACATGCTGGCCCCGCCACCGCCCAGCAGCGACGACCTGGCACGCTGGCGCACGCTGTGCCAGCACCTGCTGGCCCAACCCAGCCCGTTCACCAACACCGTGCACCTGGCCACGCAGGCCCGTGAGGCCCTGCTGGCCTGCGGCATGCAACGCATCATGCTGCTTAGCCTGGACAAGGCCAGTGACTACCTGCGCGTGCAGCAAATTGCCGGCCTGCCCAAGGAGGCCGGGGCTCTGGCCCTGCAGGTATCGCAGAACAAGCTGCTGCAAAAGCTGCTGAGTCAGGCCGGGCAGTTGCGCATCACACCGGAAAACCACAGCCAGTTCTCGGCGCTGCTGCCCGCCCCGCTGCGCACCTTGTTCCGCAGCGAACATGTACTGCTTCGCTCGCTGGCTGCGAACGACCAGGTGCTGATGCTGTTGGTGGCCGACCAGGGCTGCCGGCCTTTGGCCGATATCAGCGTGCAAGCCTTCGGCAAGACCGCGCAATGCATCGAGCGGGCCTTGTCGGTGTTTACCAACCGCAAGGGTTGAGCCTTGCGCTACAATCGCCCCTCTTTCCACACTGGAGACCGTGGATGACCGACTTTTCCGGCCTGCCCCTGGTGATCGAAGCTGCAGACCTGCTGCCACGCCTGGATTCGCCGCAGCTGATCCTGGTCGACCTGAGCAGCGCCAACCGCTATGTCAGCGGGCATATCCCCGGCGCGCGCTTTGTCGAAGGCAAGCGCACCCAGCTCGGCCAGCCCCCGGCGCCCGGCCTGCTGCCAGCCCTGGGCGAGCTCGAAAAACTGTTCAGCGAACTCGGCCACCGCGCCGATGCCGTGTATGTGGTGTACGACGATGAAGGCGGCGGCTGGGCCGGGCGCTTCATCTGGCTGCTCGATGTCATCGGCCACGAGCGCTACCACTACCTCAATGGCGGTATCCAGGCCTGGCCGGCAGACAAGCTGTCCACCGCAGTGCCTGCCATTGGCAGCGCCCCGGTGCACCTGCACATAGACAGCGCACCCACTGCCACCCGCGAGTACCTGCAAAGCCGCCTGGGCGCCGATGACCTGGTCATCTGGGACGCACGCGGCCCGCAGGAATTCAGCGGCGAAAAAGTGCTGGCAGCCAAAGGCGGCCACATCCCCGGCGCGATCAACTTCGAGTGGACCGCCGGCATGGATTTCAACGACCACCTGCGCATCCGCCAGGACATCGCTGAAGTCCTCAAGCAACTGGGCATCACCCCTGACAAGGAGGTGATCACCCACTGCCAGACCCACCGCCGCTCCGGTTTCACTTACCTGGTGGCCAAGTCCCTCGGTTACCCACGCGTCAAGGCCTACGCCGGCTCGTGGGGCGAATGGGGCAACCACCCGGACACGCCTGTAGAAGTCTAAGGAACCTGCATGAAATCCCGTCTGTTCATCATCAGCCAGTACCTGCTGCCGCACCACCTGCTGTCGCGGCTGGCCGGCTGCATCGCCGAGTGCCGCGTGCGCTGGTTCAAGAACGCCTTCACCGCATGGTTCGCCAAGCGCTACCAGGTGAACATGAGCGAGGCGCTGGTCGAAGACCTGAGCGCTTACGAGCACTTCAATGCGTTCTTCACCCGCGCCTTGAAACCTGGTGCCCGTCCGCTGGACGAAACCCCGCGCGCCATCCTGTGCCCGGCCGACGGTGCGGTCAGCCAGCTTGGCCCGATCGAGCACGGTCGTATCTTCCAGGCCAAAGGCCACGGTTTCAGCGCGCAAGAGCTGCTGGGCGGTGATCCGGCCATGGCCGCGCCGTTCATGGGCGGCGAGTTTGCCACCATCTACCTGTCGCCCAAGGACTACCACCGCGTGCACATGCCGCTGGCCGGCACCCTGCGCGAAATGGTCTATGTGCCGGGCCGCCTGTTCTCGGTCAACCAGACCACCGCAGAGAATGTCCCCGAGCTGTTCGCTCGCAACGAGCGCGTGGTCTGCCTGTTCGATACAGAGCGTGGGCCAATGGCTGTGGTACTGGTCGGCGCGATGATCGTCGCCTCGATCGAAACGGTATGGGCCGGGCTGGTCACGCCGCCCAAACGTGAGCTGAAGACCTTCCGCTACGACGAAGCCAGCCGCACGCCGATCCACCTGGAGAAAGGTGCCGAACTAGGCCGCTTCAAGCTGGGTTCGACCGCCATCGTGCTGTTCGGGCCGGAGCAGGTGAAGTGGGCTGAGAGCCTGGGTGCGGGTTCTGCAGTGCGCATGGGGCAGCAGCTGGCGGCGCCTGTGCAGGCTTGATTCGAGCCATATGAGAAAGGCCCTGCATATGCAGGGCCTTTTTCGTTGGGCCGCCATGCGGCCCCGGATTTACGGATCAGCCGCGGGCGTCACGATCACGCAGGCCCAGCAGATACAGCACCCCGTCCAGCCCCAAGGTGGAAATCGCCTGCTTGGCCGACTGGCGCACCAGCGGCTTGGCACGAAACGCCACGCCCAAACCGGCCAGCGACAGCATCGGCAGGTCATTGGCACCATCGCCCACGGCGATGGTCTGCTCCAGTTGCAAGCCTTCGTCACTGGCCAGCTTCTTCAACAAATCGGCCTTGCGCTGGGCATCGACAATCGGCTCAACAGCCACGCCCGTCACCTTGCCATCGACCACTTCAAGTTCGTTGGCGAACACATAGTCGATACCCAGGCGCGCCTGCACCTGACGAGCGAAATAGGTAAAGCCACCGGACAGAATCGCGGTCTTGTATCCCAGGCGCTTGAGCTCGGCAAACAGGTTCTCGGCACCCTCGGTCAGGCGCAGCGATGCCCCGATCTCGTCCAGTACCCCCACATCCAGGCCCTTGAGCAGCGCCATGCGCTCTTTGAAGCTGGCGCGGAAGTCCAGTTCACCGCGCATGGCGCGCTCGGTGATCGCCGCCACCTGCTCACCCACACCCGCCGCCTTGGCCAGTTCGTCGATGACTTCGGCCTCGATCAGCGTGGAGTCCATGTCGAACACCGCCAGGCGGCGGTTACGGCGGAACAGATCGTCCTTCTGGAAGGCGATGTCGACGCTCAGCTCTTCAGCCAGGGCAAAGAAGTCGGCACGCAGGGCCTGGGCATCGCTCGGTACACCGCGCACGGAGATCTCGACGGCTGCCTTACCCTTGTCGGTTTCGGCATCCAGTGCCACCCGGGCCGACAGGCGCTCGATACGCTCGATGGTCAGGCCGTACTGGCTGATCACCGCACTCACCCGCTGCAGTTGCTCGGGAGTAATCTTACGGCTGAGCAGGGTAACGATGTGGCGCGCTTCGCCATGCCCATCAGCCCAATGCTGGTAGTCCGCCTCGGAAATCGGCGTGTAACGGGCCTGCAGGTTCAGTTCGTGGGCTTTAGCCTGCACGCTTTGCAACAGCGCGGTAGCCACTTCGTTGTCCGGGATGTCGACCAGGATGCCAAACGACAAGGTGCCGTGCATGACCGCCAGGCCGATGTCGAGGATACTCACACCGCCCTGCAGCAGGACGCCGGTGATAGCCGCAGTGAGACCGGGACGGTCCTCACCGGTGATGTTGATCAGGACGATTTCGCGCACAACCTGGCTCCGACTTCGATGAAAAATGCGCATTCTACCGATTTTCCATGACCATCGGGCGCCAACGATACTTTGCCGACAAAACCCGGCTCGCTATACTCCCCCCACTTTCATGCCATTAAGAGCCGAGCTCTGTGAACCGGCCCACGCCAGTCAAACCAGACAATTTCTTCCTGATGATCTATCGCGCCCTGAGTCAACGTCGCGTGCCGCTGGCACTGCGCATCGCCTGCACCAACATTTTCCTGGTGGCGCTGGCGCTGGTGATCTACGCCTGCGTGATGGGCCTGCAGTTCAAGCAGGCCATGCATGAGCAGGCCGATGCCTTGGGCCAGAGCCTGACCACCCAGACGGCCACATCGGCCACCGAGCTGCTGGTGTCCAATGACATCCTCAGCCTCAACGTGCTATTGGGCAACCTGGTTAAAAACCCGCTGGTGGCCCATGCCGCAATCTACAGCGTGGATAACCGCATCCTCGCCGAAGCGGGCCAGCGCCCGCGCAACAGCCTGCTGGGCGAGGCCGAAGGCCTGTACCAGACCAAAATCACGTTCCAGGACGTGACGGCCGGGCAGTTGCGCATCAGCCTGGACATGAGCCAGTTCCAGCAACCGATGCTGATCAGCCTGCAGAGCATGGGCATTCTGGCCGCTATCCTGCTGGCCCTGGCCTTGGCCCTCAGCTTGCGTCAGGGCCGCTTCATCACCCTGCCACTGCTGCAGCTGCGGGTATGGCTGCGCGACCCGCAGCCCTATACCCCGGCCACCGACCGCCAGGACGAAATTGGCGACATCGCCCGCCAGCTGCATGCACGCCTGGCCCCGCCTCCGCCCCCGGAGCCGGAGCCTGAGGAAGAAGACGACGAGCAGTTCGACGACCTGCCCGCCGCTGCCCCGGCACCCAAGGCCGTACCGCGCGCCAAACCTGCCCTGGAAGACGAGGATGACGACGAGGCCTTCGCCGGCCTGCTGGACGACGACACTGCACCCAAGGCCGCCGCAGAGGTCGAGTCCGACGAGCCGCAGTACAGCGCCGTACTTGCCGTGCAGCTGGGCTCGCAGGAGCAACTGCGTCGCCTGCCACGCACACGCCTGGCCGAGCTGACCGAGCGCTACCGCGATTGCCTGGAGCACGCAGCCTCGCTCTACGACGGTGAAACCCACACGCTGAACGACGGCAGCACCTTGGTGCTGTTCCACAGCCGCGAGTGTGGCGAGGACTACCTGACCAACGCCATTTGCTGTGGCGAACTGTTGCGCGCCCTGGGCCACGCCCTGCAGATCGAGGTAGCCGACAGCGGCATTACCCTGCAACTGCAGCTAGGCCTGGTCTTGGGCAACGACCTGCATGGGCTGGAACTGGTTGACCTGTTGATGGCCGAGAAGGTCCAGGATGCCCTGGCACTGTCGCAGCACAGCCGTAACCTGTTGCTGGTAGAGCGGCAGATCAACGATGACGCCCTCATTCGCCAGCGTGCGCGTATTCGCCCGATCGCCAGCCCCGAAGGCGCCTGCTGTGTGGAGCGACTGATGGAGCCCTACCCGTCAATGCTGGAACGGCAACTGGCACGCATGCATGAGCACCGCGCCTGACAGGCATACGCTGCATCTACAGCGCATGTCTTGAGCCAGGCTGGTTTCCTTGCGATCACGTGCCTGGCGCAAGATCCAGCCAATAGCGCCCCCGGTAGGAGCGGGTTTACCCGCGAATACGGTGGCGGCGGCAACGGTGAACGGCGGGTGGAAATTGGTCAGCAGGGCCGGCCTCTTCGCGGGTAAACCCGCTCCTACAGCGGCCAGTATCAACCCCCGATGTGTGTCCACCCCAATCAGATGTAGGAGCGGGTTTACCCGCGAATACGGTAGCGGCGGCAACGGTGAACGGCGGGTGGAAATTGGTCAGCAGGGCCGGCCTCTTCGCGGGTAAACCCGCTCCTACGAAGACCGGCAGATACAAAAAAGCCCGCAGCGAATGCGGGCTTTGTCGTATCTGGCCGCTTGATCAGAACCGATAAACTTCCATATCGGTGCGAATCGGCGAGGCCATCGGGATTTTGGGTTTCTCCGGCCCCTTCTTCACCTGCGTCGGTGCAGCGGGCTTTTTCGGTGCTTCTTCGGCAATCGCCGGCTGGTTGGCCAGCGGCTTCACCGCCGTGCTCAGCTGTTCGGCCAGCTTCTGCAGCAGTTGGCCCTGAGCCTGCACCTGCGACGACTCACTGCCCTCATGCTGCTGCTCGAGGTGAATGATACGGTTGTCACGCACACGGCCACGGCGGTCAAGCAGACGCCACTGGGCATCCAGGATGGCCGGCTGGTTCTTGCCCGAGTCCAGGCGTGTAATCGACAGCAGCACTTGCACGTCCGGGCTGAAGCCTGCGGTCGCCGGGGCCAGTACTACGCGTTGGCTGTCCAGGCGCCAGGCCAGTTGACGCACCAGCAGCTGGTCGATATCCGATGACAGGCTGCCAGCCCAACGACCGTCGGTCGCCGCGCTCAGGCTGCCATCAGGTTGACGCTGCAGGAACGTCTCACGCTGAAGGTAATCGGCCACCGATACCGGGCCGAGTACCACGGCCATGCCCGCACTCTGCGACGGCTGGCCAGGATCACCACTGTCGAGCTGATACAGGGCAACCGGCTGATGCATGGTGCACCCGCCAAGGCCCAGCAGGCCAGTCATCAACAGCGCAAATGGAAGGCGCAGAAATTTCATCATCCCATCCAGGCGGCTGCCACAAGGCACACCGCAGTGATACATGTAGATTCAAACGGGCACACGGCCACGCCGGCACCGCAAGGGGCATATCATCCGCGAAATAACCGTCCGACTCCAGCATTTCTGCCCGAAACGGCGTTGAAATTGCCGTTCCAGACATTACAACCGGTTATGTCGGCACTTCCACCTGCAACCCATCGACGCGCTGGAACCCGCGTGGCAGCTTGCTGCCGCGCCGACCGCGCTCGCCCTTGTAGTGCTCCAGGTCGTCCGCCTTCAAAGACAGGGTACGCTTGCCGGCCTGCAATACAAGGGTCCCGCCTTCGGGAATCACGGCCAGATCGGTAACAAATTCTTCACGGCTGGCCACCCGGTCACCCGGCACGCCAATGATCTTGTTGCCCTTGCCTTTACCCAGCTGCGGCAAGTCGCTGACCTTGAACACCAGCAAGCGGCCTTCGGTGGTCACGGCCGCCAACCAGTCCTGCTCGCGATCAGCCACTGGGCGCGGGGTCATGACCTTGGCCCCGTTGGGCAAGCTGAGCAGGCCTTTGCCGGCCTTGTTCTTGGCCTGCAGGTCTTCACCCTTGACCACGAAACCGTAACCGGCATCCGAAGCCACCACGTACAGCGCATCGTCGTCAGGCAACAACACACATTCGAAAGTCGCCCCCGGTGGCGGCGTCAGACGGCCAGTCAGCGGCTCGCCCTGGCCACGTGCCGATGGCAGGCTGTGGGCCGCCAGCGAGTAGCTGCGACCGGTGGAATCGATAAGCACGGCAAACTGGTTGGAACGCCCAGCCGCAGCAGCCTTGAAACCGTCGCCGGCCTTGTAGGAAAGGCCAGTGGCGTCAATATCGTGGCCCTTGGCGCAGCGCACCCAGCCCTTCTCCGACAGCACCACGGTGACGGGCTCGGTCGGCATCAGCTCGTTTTCCGACAGGGCCTTGGCTTCGGCACGCGCTACGATCGGCGAGCGACGATCATCGCCATAGGTTTCGGCATCCTTGATCAGCTCGCTGCGCACCAGCTTGCGCAGTTTGGCCTCGCTCCCCAGCAAGGCCTGCAGCTTGGCTTGCTCCTTCAGCAACTCATCCTGCTCACCGCGGATCTTCATCTCTTCCAGGCGCGCCAACTGCCGCAGGCGGGTCTCGAGGATGTAGTCAGCCTGGATCTCGGTCAGCTCGAAACGTTCGATCAGGGCCTGCTTGGGGTATTCCTCAGTACGGATGATGTGGATCACTTCATCCAGGTTGAGGAATGCGGTGAGCAAACCGTCCAACAGGTGCAGGCGCTTCTCGACCTTATCCAAACGGTGCTGCAGGCGGCGACGAACGGTATTGGTGCGGAACTCCAGCCACTCCACCAAGATGGTTCGCAGGTTTTTCAACTGCGGCCGGCCGTCCAGGCCGATGATATTCACGTTGACCCGATAGGTGCTTTCCAGGTCGGTGGTAGCGAACAGGTGCTGCATCAGCTCGTCGACATCGACGCGGTTGGATCGCGGGATGATGACAATACGGCATGGGTTCTCGTGGTCCGACTCGTCGCGCAGGTCGGCGACCATCGGCAGCTTCTTGGCCTGCATCTGCGCGGCAATCTGCTCCAGCACTTTGGCCCCGGAGACCTGGTGCGGCAGCGCAGTGACGACGATGTCGCCATCCTCGACGCGGTACACGGCGCGCATGCGGATCGAGCCGCGGCCGCTTTCGTACATCTTGAGAATTTCAGCCCGCGGCGTGACGATCTCGGCCTCGGTCGGGTAATCCGGCCCCTGGATGTGCTCGCACAACTGCTCAATGGTTGCCTTGGGCTCATCGAGCAGTCGCACACAGGCACTGGCCACCTCTCGCAGGTTGTGCGGCGGTACGTCGGTGGCCATGCCCACGGCGATACCGGTGGTACCGTTGAGCAGGATGTTGGGCAGGCGCGCAGGCAGCACGGCCGGCTCCTGCAACGTGCCGTCGAAGTTCGGCACCCAGTCCACGGTGCCCTGGCCGACTTCGCTGAGCAGCACTTCAGCGTAGCGTGACAGCCGCGCCTCGGTGTAGCGCATGGCGGCGAACGACTTCGGATCATCCGGCGCACCCCAGTTGCCCTGGCCATCGACCAAGGTGTAGCGGTAGCTGAACGGCTGCGCCATCAGCACCATGGCCTCGTAGCAGGCCGAATCGCCATGGGGATGGAACTTGCCAAGCACGTCACCGACGGTACGTGCCGACTTCTTGTGCTTGGCATCGGCATCGAGCCCCAACTCGCTCATGGCGTAGACGATGCGGCGCTGCACCGGCTTCAGGCCGTCGCCGATGTGCGGCAGGGCACGGTCCATGATCACGTACATGGAGTAGTTGAGGTAGGCCTGTTCGGTGAATTCAGCCAGCGAGCGGCGTTCTACGCCGTCCAGGCTGAGTTCCAGTGAGTCGCTCATGCGGGCCTCGTCATTTCAGGTTCTGGCGCAGCAGCATGGTGCCACCGCGCTGGGTAAATTCAAGTTGTTGCAGGGCACTCATACCCAGCAGTACGGTGGACCCATCCAGGCCCGGCACCACGATGGCGCGTACGTTCTGCAGGCGGATATCGCCCAGTTGCAGGCTGGTCAGGCGCGTGCGGTAGCCTTCGGTGCGGCCGTTGGCGGTGCTCAGTAGCACCGGGCTACCGCGCTCCAGGCTCAGTTCATGAGCCAACGCCTCCGGGATCGCCACATCGGTGGCGCCGGTGTCGAGCATGAAATGCACCACCTGGCCGTTGATGGCACCATCCACCACGAAGTGGCCCTGGCCATTACTCAGCAGGCGCACTTCGATAAAGCCTTGACCATGTTCGGATTGCACCTGGCTGTTGGGATTACGCTGGCTGTCTTCCCACTGGCCGAAAAAACGCGTGGCAAGAAACAGCGCCGCCGCCCAAGCGACGATCATCAGCAACTTGCCCGCGCGCTTGCCCGGCGCCTGGCTCATGGTTTGGCGCTCCAGCCGCCTTCCGGTGCGTCGAAGCGCCAGACAACTGGGCGGGTTTCACCGTCGGCACGGGCGCCGTTGTTATTGTCCAGGCCAATCCAGGCGCCCTTGGCATCGATCACCAGTGCTTCGGCCAGGCCAAACGGCTGCGCGTAGCGCCGTGACTCGACCAGCGCATCAGCAGCGAACGACCAGCAACGCTCGACCTTGCCACTGTCGACATCACGTCGGCACACCCGGTAGGCGTTGCGTTCGAGGGTAAACAGCTTGCCCTCGAACCAGGCCAGGTCAGCGAAGTCGCGCGACAGGGCCCTGGCATTGGGCATCTGCGCGGGTTGCATTTCGACCCCCGCCTCGCTCAGCAGCACGCAACCACGCCCGCAGGTCCAGACCGACTGCTGGCGCTCGATGGCCACCAGGCCACGGCGCTCACGCTCCGCAGCCAGCCACAGGCGGTCACCCGCCGGGTTGATCGCCAGGCCTTCGAACAGGGCATTGAAGTTCAGCAGCATGCCGCTTGCCCGGGCCTGGCGCACCATGGCCGAGTCGATCCTCAACCAGTCCGGCTCGCCTTCCAGCGGCAATTGCAGCACCGCGGCATGCGCCTCGCTGACCAGATAGAGGTTACCCGCCTGATCACAGGTGATACCTTCGAAATCCAGCTCGCCACCGCGAATGTACGATGCCGCCCAATTGCGCGACTTCAACCCCCATGGGAGGCCGCTTTCCGGGACAGCCGGCGGGGTGAAGGTAAGCGGCTGCGCGCGCCAGGTGAGGTTCTGCTGATCGAAGCGGTAGATACGGTCGTCGTCACGGTCGGACACGCCCCA
Organism: Pseudomonas sp. FW305-E2; assembly: GCF_058782925.1. NCBI lineage: Bacteria > Pseudomonadati > Pseudomonadota > Gammaproteobacteria > Pseudomonadales > Pseudomonadaceae > Pseudomonas > Pseudomonas sp. FW305-E2. The sequence goes on from NZ_JBYSYE010000003.1 coordinate 178,223, forward strand.
CAACCCGCCCCGGCATTCCACCAGCCCCGACAGGTTGCCACCGCGCATACCGTCGATCGGGTGCTCGGCTGTCATCTTCAGCTCTGGCCAGTTGCCCGCCAGGCAAGGCAGGGCGACCAGCGCCAGGCAAACGGCAAGTACTTGCCGAATCAAACCATGACCTCGGCCAGGTTGCCCTTGGTTTCCAGCCAACTCTTGCGGTCACCGGCGCGCTTCTTGGCCAGCAGCTTGTCCATCAGCTCGCAGGTGGCTTCTACGTCGTCCAGGGTCAGCTGCACCAGGCGCCGGGTATTCGGGTCCATGGTGGTTTCGCGCAACTGCGGCGGGTTCATCTCGCCCAGGCCCTTGAAGCGTGTTACCTGCGGCTTGCCGCGCTTCTTCTCGGCCACCAGGCGGTCGAGGATGCCGTCACGCTCGGCTTCGTCGAGGGCGTAGTAGATTTCCTTGCCCAGGTCGATGCGGTACAGGGGCGGCATGGCCACATAAACATGCCCAGCTTCGACCAGTGCCCGGAAGTGCTGAACAAACAGCGCACACAGCAGCGTGGCGATGTGCAGACCATCGGAGTCAGCGTCGGCGAGGATGCAAATCTTGCCATAGCGCAGCTGCGCAAGGTCGGTTGCCCCCGGATCGACGCCAATGGCCACGGCTATGTTGTGCACTTCCTGGCTGGCCAGGACTTCGCCACCGTCCACTTCCCAGGTGTTGAGGATCTTGCCGCGCAGCGGCAGGATGGCCTGGAACTCCTTGTCCCGCGCCTGCTTGGCCGAACCACCGGCCGAGTCACCCTCGACCAGGAACAACTCGGCACGCATCGGGTCCTGGCCCGCACAATCGGCCAGCTTGCCGGGCAATGCCGGGCCCTGTGTGATGCGCTTGCGCTCGACCTTCTTGCTGGCCTTGAGGCGGCGCCCGGCGTTGCTGATGGCCAGTTCTGCCAGTTGCATGCCCAGCTCGGGGTGGGCGTTGAGCCACAGGCTGAAAGCATCCTTGACCACACCGGAGACGAACGCGGCGGCCTCGCGCGATGACAGGCGCTCTTTGGTCTGCCCGGAGAACTGCGGGTCCTGCATCTTCATCGACAGTACGAAGGTGATGCGCTCCCAAACGTCTTCCGGCGCCAGCTTCACCCCGCGCGGCAGCAAGTTGCGGAACTCGCAGAACTCACGCATGGCATCCAGCAAGCCTTGGCGCAGGCCGTTGACGTGGGTGCCGCCCTGGGCGGTGGGGATCAGGTTGACGTAGCTTTCCTGAATGCTGTCGCCGCCTTCGGGCAGCCACAGCAAAGCCCAGTCAACCGCTTCCTTGTTACCCGCCAGGCTGCCACAGAACGGCTCGTCGGGCAGGCGCTGGAATTCGTTGACCGAGTCGACCAGGTAGGAGCGCAGGCCATCCTCGTAGTGCCATTCCACCTTTTCGCCGCTGGCCTTGTCCTCGAAGCTGACCAGCAGCCCCGGGCACAATACCGCCTTGGCCTTGAGCACGTGCTTGAGACGGCTGATGGAAAACTTGGGCGAGTCGAAGTACTTCGGGTCTGGGCTGAAGTACACGCTGGTGCCGGTGTTGCGCTTGCCGACCGAGCCGACCACTTCCAGCTCGCTGGCCTTGAAGCCATCGGCAAAGGTCATCTGGTATTCATTGCCGTCACGCTTGACGCGCACGCGCACCTGCGTCGACAAGGCGTTGACCACCGAGATACCCACCCCGTGCAGGCCACCGGAAAACTGATAGTTCTTGTTGGAGAACTTGCCGCCGGCGTGCAGCTTGGTGAGGATCAGCTCGACCCCGGACACGCCCTCTTCCGGATGGATGTCCACCGGCATGCCGCGGCCGTCGTCGCTGACTTCCAGCGAATGGTCGGCATGCAGGATGACCTGCACCGAACGCGCGTGGCCGGCCAGTGCTTCGTCGACACTGTTGTCGATGACTTCCTGGGCCAGGTGGTTGGGGCGGCTGGTATCGGTGTACATGCCCGGCCGCTTGCGGACCGGATCAAGGCCCGAGAGGACTTCGATGGCGTCTGCGTTATAGGCGCTAGCGCTGGGATTGGCCATAGGGTCTCGTCGTCAGTCTGGTGAATGCAAAAAAGTCAAAATACAGAAAAATCGAGCGCCGCATACTGCCCACGGGCAATGCCGGCGAAGGCCAGCAGTGCCGGCAGGCGCTCGGCGAAGCCCTGGAAGCTGTGGTCGCCACCGGCCTGGATACGCAGGGCACAAGCACGGTAATAGCGCTCGGCGTGGCGATAGTCCAGGGTTTCATCGGCGGTCTGCAGCCACACTTGATAGCGGTCGGCATCGGCCGGGGCCGCGACTTCCAGCTCGGCCAGGGCCTGCACGTGATCGTGGGTCAGCTCCCAGGTTTCACCGCTGTAATGGTTGCGCTGGGTGCCCAGGTAACCGTCGAAATGCTTGTGCGGGGTTACCGCCGGGTTGACCAGAAGGGCCTTGAGGCCATGGCGCTCGGCCAGATGGGTGGCATAGTAGCCGCCGAGCGAACTGCCCACCAGCAGTGGCGCACCCAGTTCGGCGATGGCCGCTTCGAGCTGGACCATGGCTTGCCGTGGGTGGTGGTGCAGGGCCGGCACTCGCAGCTGGTCGGCCAGGCCGAGCTGCTGCATGACTGCCTCCAGCTGACGCGCCTTGGTCGAAAGCGGCGAGCTGTTGAAGCCATGGATATAGAGGATGGAACCCGACATGCTGCCCCCGGAATCTGTGGCTTCGCGCCTGATAATGCGGGCGCAGGGACGCGCAGTGTAGCGCGTTCGCCGGGTTTTGGCGCCGCACAGGGGTTTTAGCAACACATTCTTCAACAGCTTTTAGAGTGCCGGGGGCGCTTTGCGCCCCTATCGCGACACAAGGCCGCTCCCACAGGGGTACGCGATCTCCTGTGGGAGCGGCCTTGTGTCGCGATAGGGCTGCGCAGCAGCCCCAAAATCATCAATAGCCAGGGCTATCGAAGTCGAGCTGCACCTCGAAATCCAGCGCCCGCTCCACCCCGGTTTCCAGCCGCCCGTCGGCATGCAGGCGCAACCAGCGGTACCCCGGATGCTCTTCGCTCACCTGAAAGTCTTCGCTGCGCGCCGCGAACTGAATGCAGGTCGACGGCGTGGCCAACAGGCGCCTCCCCTCTCGGACCTCATCCCATTCCTGATGCACATGCCCCCACAGCAAAGCCCGTACCTGTGGATATCCTTCAACGATATCGAACAGCGCCTGGGCATTGCGCAAGCCGATCGGCGCGATCCAGGCGCAGCCGATGTCCACCGGCTGATGGTGGAAGCACACCAGGCAATGCCGCTCGCCAGCCTCTTTCAAGGCGGCTTCCAGCACGGCCAGCTGGTCATCTTGCAGAAACCCGTGGGTAGCACCGTGCACGGCGGTGTTGAGCATGACTACCCGCCATGCGCCAATATCGGTCACCGCCTGCACCAGTTCCGGCGCCACCTGCGCCATCACCTGAGCCTCGTCATGGTTACCCGGCAGCCAGCGCGTGGGTACGGCAAACGGTGCGGTCAGCTCCCGAAACGCTTCATAGGATGCCACGCTGGCATCCTGGGACAGGTCGCCCGTGCACAGCAGCAAGTCGACAAGCGGCTGCTCGCGCCGCACCTGGGCCACCACGTGGCGCAGGCTGTCTCGGGTCTTGAGGCCCAGCATGCTGCCAGCCGGGTCGGCGAACAGGTGGGCATCGGTCAGTTGCACCACATGCACGGGGCGGGATTGGTCTGGCGGCGACAACGGCCATCTCCTCGAATGGATTCAGCGGGAATTATGGCTGTGCGACGGTGACGAGCAAACACCCGCAACCGACTCACGTCACAATTCAGCGAACACTTGCCAGTTCGTGGCCGCAGGCCAGGCAGTGGCTGAGCCATTCCCCCAGGAAAAGGTTGAGCTGAGCCTTTTCGTCCGGCTGGTGCATGGCATCGTTCGGATACGGGTAGATGCTGCGCAGGCGACGGGTGTGTTCGGCGCTGACCACTTCGGCCATGCGCGCATCGTGATACACCTGCACTTCCAGGTGTGGCACTGGCAACCACGGCAGGCTGTGTTCCTGGCGCACATGCAGGGTTGTGGTGTAAGGGCAGGCCAGCACCACGTCGAGCACCAGCACGCCAAGCATCTGGTCACCCTGGGTCATGCCGATGCGGCGCGAGCTCTGGGTGGTGCGCATGTCGGGCAACAAGCGCATCAGCCGGGCGTAGTTGGCCTCGCAGGCTGCCTGCAGCCCGACCAGGTCGACTCGATAGCGCTCGCGCAGCAGGTTCACTTCCACATACCTCTTACTTCGTCACGGTTCAGCGCCAGCCATTGCAGGCCAATGATGGTGGCCGCATTGCAGATGCGCCCGTCGCGCACCGCCTGCAGGGCATCCTCGAACGCCCACACGCGTACGCGAATGTCTTCGCCCTCTTCCTCCAGGCCATGCAGCCCTCCCGCGCCCTCGCTGCTGCAACGGCCTAGGAACAGGTGAACGTATTCGTCACTGCCGCCGGGCGACGGGAAGTAGCGGGTCATCGGCCACAGGGCGCTGAACGTCAGGCCTGCTTCTTCTTCAGCCTCGCGATGGGCGACTTCCTCGGGCTGCTCGTCTTTGTCGATCAGCCCGGCAACCATCTCGATCAGCCAAGGGTTGGCGACCTTGTCCAGTGCACCCACGCGGAACTGCTCGATCAGCACCACTTCGTCGCGCGCAGGGTCGTACGGCAGCACGCATACCGCATCGTGGCGCACAAACAGTTCGCGACTGATCTCGCGCCCCATGCCCCCGGCAAATAGCTCGTGGCGCAGGCGTAACTTGTCGAGCTTGTAAAAGCCCTGGAAGCAATTGGCCCGCTCGATGATTTCGAAGCCCTTGGGCACAGCGTTCAACGCGTCTGACATGGAAATCCTCATTACCTCGAATACTGCTTCGCGCCATCCTACTCCGCACGCCTGTTGGTTTCACCCCTTTCCAGCAACCGCTGGCGCACTCGGGACAGCAGCCCTTCACTCTGTTAGCTTAGTGGCGAACTGAAGGCCGCGCAGACGGTCAAAGGCCGACTTTTCCCTGTTCTGCAAGGATCATCATGACACTTGTCAAACTGACTTCCGTGGCCGTGCTGGCACTCGCTCTGGGCGCCTGCCAGAGCCTGTTCACGCCCAACTACCGGGCCCCGCTCGAGGTCAAGCGCGACGCCTGGGAGCATGTCAAACCCGGCTGCAGCGAGAGCGACTGCCCGCTGGTGAACATCGACATGATCCACTTCCCGGCCCTGCCCAAGCTCGACGGCATCGTCGAAAAACGCCTGCTGCAACTGACCGAAGACAATCAGCATGGCACCGCACCAGCCACCCTGCAGGCCTACGAACAGCAATATCTGGCCAGTGCCGACAAACGTAACAGCAGCTACTTGCAAGCCAAGGTACGCGAGCAGCATGACGGGCTGGTGATCATCGAGTTGTCCAGCTACCTGGACAGCGGTGGCGCCCACGGCATGCCCGGGCGCGGCTTCATCAACTATTCACGCAAACTGGACAAGGTGCTGACCCTGCAGGACATGCTGGTGCCCGGCCAGGAAGACACCTTCTGGAAAACCGTCGAAGAATCGCACCGTGCCTGGCTGATGAGCGTGGGAATGGACAAGGATGCCGAGTTCGTCAAGACCTGGCCGTTCAAGAAATCGCCGCACGTCGCCCTGACGTACGGCGCGGTAGTGGTCAAGTACGAGGTCTATGCCATCGCGCCCTATTCCATGGGCCACGTGGAACTGAAGATCCCCTACCCGCGCCTGAATGGCGTACTCAAGCCTGAACTGTTTCCCGGCCGCGGCTGAGGCTTAGCAGCCCATGCAGCACACCTGCCAGCAGCAATGCGGGCAGGGTAGCGCCCAGTTCCGGCGCCTTGGCGGCAATCAGGTGATAGGCCACCGCCCCGGCAAACCAGGCCACCAACGCCTGCCAGTGCAAGCCATTGACCTGCGCTGGCAGACGGCGTCGACGGACCACGTAGTGGTCCATCAGCACCACGCCGAACAGCGGCGCGAACACCGAGCCGATCAACAACAGGAAGTTTTCGTACTGTGCCAGCGGCGCCAACAGGGCAATCAGGGTGCACAACACGCCGATGGCCAACGCCAGGTGCTCGACCTTCAGCGGTAGCAGCACACCAGTGGAAACCGCCGCCGAGTGAATGTCGGCGAAAGCCTTTTCCGACTCGTCCAGCAGAATAAGCAGCAGCGGAATCCCCATGCCGGCGCCTGCCAGGGCCAGCAGCAGGGCATTGACTTCGCCACTGGCGGCGAACGCCAGCGTGTACGCCACGCCCAGGCTCATCAGCCAGGTGTTGCCGATGAAGTAGCCAACGACCGTGCCGCCGAACACATGCTTGCCATTGCGGGCAAAGCGCGAGTAGTCCGCGATCAGCGGCAGCCAGGACAGCGGCATGGCGATGACGATATCGAAGCCAACCGCCAGCGACATCGAACCATCCCCGGCACGGTTCCACAGCTCCGCCAGATCAGCCTTGGCGAACAGGTTCCAGGTCAGCCACAGGCAAGCGCCCAGCAACAACCAGATGCCCCAGGCGCGCAGCACCTTGCGCACGAAGGCCAGTGGCCCGCTGACGGCCAGCAGGGTGGCCAGGGCACCGAAGCACAACGTCCAGAGCATGGGGCTGTTCCAGGCACTGTCCTCACCGAACGCTCGCGCCCCCAGCAAGCTGGCAGCATCGCGCATGACGATAATCTCGAAAGCGCCCCAACCCACCAGTTGCAGCAAGTTGAGCAGCGCCGGCAAGCGCGCGCCATGGCTGCCCAGGCTGAGTTTCAGGGTGCCCATGGCGGACAGGCCGGTGTCGCTGCCGATAACCCCCGCCGCACCCAGCAACAGCACACCGACACCGGTGCCCAGGGCGATGGCCAGCACGGCGCCAGCAAGGCCCAGGCCTGGCGCCAGCATGGCGCCGACCTGCAGTACCATCAGGCCGATGCCGAGGGAAAACCACAGTGAAAACAGGTCGCGAGCACCGAAAATGCGCTGCTGGATGGGGATTGGATGGTCGGGAGAGAACTGGCTGGGTGATGTCATGGTTGGCGCTCGCCGGCAATATTGTTGGTGTTCCTGGCGAGGACTTCGTCCTCGTATCGCGACGCAAGGCCGCTCCCACAAAAACCACGCAGGCTTCGAGGCTTGCGCGGTCCTTGTGGGAGCGGCCTTGCGTCGCGAAAGGGCCGCAAAGCGGCCCCAGCGTGCTTAGACTTTGTGGTACAGCTGGCTGCCTTCCTGGCGGAACCGCTCGGCCTGCTCACGCATGCCTTGCTCGACCGTCACATCCACGGCCTCGATCTTGGCTGCGTACTCACGCACTTCCTGGGTGATCTTCATCGAGCAGAACTTCGGCCCGCACATCGAGCAGAAGTGCGCGACCTTGGCCGATTCCTTCGGCAGGGTCTCGTCGTGGAAAGCGCGGGCAGTGTCCGGGTCGAGGCCCAGGTTGAACTGGTCTTCCCAACGGAACTCGAAACGCGCCTTAGACAAGGCGTTGTCGCGAATCTGTGCACCCGGGTGGCCCTTGGCAAGGTCGGCGGCATGCGCGGCAATCTTGTAGGTGATGATGCCGGTCTTGACGTCGTCCTTGTTCGGCAGGCCCAAGTGCTCCTTCGGCGTGACGTAGCAGAGCATGGCGCAACCGAACCAGCCGATCATCGCCGCACCAATGCCCGAGGTGATGTGGTCGTAACCCGGCGCGATGTCGGTGGTCAGTGGGCCGAGGGTGTAGAACGGCGCCTCGTCGCAGCACTCCAGCTGCTTGTCCATGTTCTCTTTGATCAACTGCATCGGCACGTGGCCGGGGCCTTCGATCATGCATTGCACGTCGTGCTTCCAGGCAATTTTGGTCAGCTCGCCGAGGGTTTCCAGCTCACCGAATTGCGCGGCGTCGTTGGCGTCGGCAATCGAGCCAGGGCGCAGGCCGTCGCCCAGCGAGAAGCTGACGTCGTAGGCCTTCATGATTTCGCAGATTTCGTCGAAGTGGGTGTACAGGAAGTTTTCCTTGTGGTGCGCCAGGCACCACTTGGCCATGATCGAGCCACCGCGGCTGACGATGCCGGTGACCCGCTTGGCGGTCAGGGGCACATAGCGCAGCAGCACACCGGCGTGAATGGTGAAGTAGTCCACACCCTGTTCGGCCTGCTCGATCAGGGTGTCGCGGAACAGTTCCCAGGTCAGGTCCTCTGCCACGCCGTTGACCTTTTCCAGGGCCTGGTAGATCGGCACGGTACCGATCGGCACCGGCGAGTTGCGAATGATCCACTCGCGGGTTTCGTGGATGTGCTTGCCGGTGGACAAGTCCATGACCGTGTCCGAGCCCCAGCGGATGCCCCAGGTCAGCTTGGCCACCTCTTCCTCGATCGAGGAACCCAGGGCGCTGTTGCCGATGTTGCCGTTGATCTTCACCAGGAAATTGCGGCCGATGATCATCGGCTCTACTTCCGGGTGGTTGATGTTGGCCGGAATGATCGCGCGGCCACGGGCGATTTCCTGGCGGACGAATTCAGGGGTGATTTCTTTCGGGATGTTGGCACCGAAGCTGTGGCCGGCATGTTGCTCATTCAGCAGGCCGGCGGCGCGGGCCTCCTGTAGCTTCATGTTCTCGCGGATGGCCACGTATTCCATTTCGGCGGTGATGATGCCCTGACGGGCATAGTGCATCTGCGAGACGTTGGCGCCGGCCTTGGCCCGGCGCGGGTTGCGCACATGGGCGAAACGCAGCTTGGCCAGCTCCGCATCGTTCAGGCGCTGCTGACCGAAGTCGGAGCTCAGGCCTTCCAGGCGCTCGGTGTCACCGCGGGCTTCGATCCACGCCGAACGCACATCGGCCAGGCCTTTGCGCACGTCGATGATCACGTCGGGGTCGGTGTACGGGCCAGACGTGTCATACACCAGCACCGGGGCGTTGGACTCGCCGCCGAAATCGGTCGGGGTGTCATCCAGGCTGATTTCACGCATGGGGACACGGATGTCCGGGCGCGAGCCTTCGACATACACCTTGCGCGAACGCGGGAACGGTTGCACGGACTGCTGATCGACTTGTGCCGATTCGCTGAGGTTGATCGCTTTTTCTTGTTTGGTCATCACAGGCTCTCCTGACGGCTTCCTAGCAGTGGAATGTCGGGGTGAACCTGAAACGCGCGGACGCACCCTCTTTGGGTGCAGTGCCGGACATGGGGGTGCCTGAAGCTGTATGCAGCTGTGACAATCCCGGACCTGGCACAAGAGGCTCCCCGGGAAGGCGAGCAATCTTGTTCCCTACGCAGGCGCTAACCTGATCAGGTTCAACGGGATCCGCACCTCTGCGATCTCAGCCTTTGCTTCAAGGCACCCCGACAAGAACATGCGCAGTCTAGACTGGAGTGGTCAGCAAAGCCAAGCAGGTAAATGCGCGGATGATGAAAGGCACACCGAGCGATTGTTGCCGGGTGCGCATGGCACTACACTGGCCCATCGCTCGATACTCAACAGTTCAGTAATTAAATTTCGTACAAGGATTGCCTCTATGCTGCGCAAACTCTCACTGGCGATAGCCGTGTCTTGTGCGTCCAACGGAGTGGTCTGGGCAGCGGACGTGCCTTCGACAGTCAAAACCGATCTGGTCAGCGTCTACCAGGAAGCAGTGGACAACAACGCCGACCTGGCTGCAGCCCGCGCCGATTACGGGGCGCGCCGCGAAGTGGTGCCGCAGGCCCGCGCCGGGTTGCTGCCAAACCTGTCGGCCGGTGCCGAGATGATGAACACCCGCACCAAGCTGGACGAGCCGTCCATGACGTCCAATCGCAGCGGCAACGCCTGGAGCGCGACCCTGGCTCAGCCCATCTTCCGCGCTGATCGCTGGTTCCAGTTGCAAGCCGCCGAAGCAGTCAACGAACAGGCAGCACTGGAGCTGTCGGCGACCGAGCAAAACCTGATCCTGCAAACCGCGCAAAACTACTTCGCCGTCCTCCGCGCCCAGGACAATCTGGCCGCCACCAAGGCAGAAGAAGCCGCCTTCAAGCGCCAGCTGGATCAGTCCAACGAGCGTTTCGACGTGGGCCTTTCGGACAAGACCGACGTGCTGCAATCCCAAGCCAGTTATGACACTGCACGGGCCAACCGGATCATCGCCGAACGCCAGGTGCAGGACGCCTTCGAGGCCCTGGTAACCCTGACCAACCGTGAGTACACCGCTATCCAGGGCGTGGTGCATAGCCTGCCGGTACAAGTGCCAACGCCCAACGATGCCAAAGCCTGGGTCGAAACCGCCGGGCGCCAGAACCTCAACCTGCTGGCCACCAACTACGCGGTTTCTGCCGCAGAAGAGACCCTGCGTCAGCGCAAGGCCGGGCATGCACCGACCCTGGACGCCGTGGCCAAGTACCAGAAGGGTGACAACGACAGCCTTGGCTTCACCAACCCATCGCAACTGGGGGTGCGCTACAGCGGCGACGTCGAGCAGACCAGCGTTGGCCTGCAACTGAACATACCGATCTACAGCGGCGGCCTGACCAGCTCGCAGGTACGCGAGGCTTACCAGCGCCTGAGCCAGAGCGAGCAACAGCGTGAAAGCCTGCGCCGCCAGGTCGTGGAGAACACCCGCAACCTGCACCGCGCAGTGAACACCGATGTGGAACAGGTACAGGCGCGCAAGCAGTCGATCATTTCCAACCAGAGCGCGCTGGAAGCCACCGAAATCGGCTACCAGGTCGGTACCCGCAACATCGTCGACGTGCTTGATGCCCAGCGCCAGCTGTACACCTCGGTGCGCGACTACAACAATAGCCGTTACGACTACATCCTCGACAACCTGAGCCTGAAGCAGGCAGCCGGCACCCTGAGCCCGCAAGACCTGCAGGACCTGAAGCGCTACCTGAAACCTGACTACAACCCGGACAAGGACTTCCTGCCGCCGGACCTGGCGGCAGCAGCGGCCAAGAACTTCGAGCGCAGGCCTTGAGGTAGGGGCTGGACCATTCGCGGGCTCGCCCGCTCCCACAGGGATAGCGCAGCCCTCGAGCCATGCATCCATCCTGTGGGAGCGGGCGAGCCCGCGAAGGCGCCAATGCAAAAATCAGCGGATAAGCGCCCCCAGCCCCTCGAGCAATCGCTGCAAAGCCCCCTGATTGGCCCGCATCACCGCCCTGCCCGCCTCGCCCATGCGCTGGGCGTCCTGCGGCAGTTCCACCAGACGGCGCACCGCACCGGCCAGCCCGTCAGCATCATCCACCTGCTGCAACGCACCCGCCTCGCGCAGCATCGCGCTGATTTCGAGGAAGTTGAACACATGCGGCCCCATGAGCACCGGCAAGGCCAGCGCCGCAGGCTCCAACGGATTGTGCCCACCGGTCGGCACCAGGCTGCCACCGACGAAGGCAATGTCGGCCAGGGCATACAGGAACAGCAGTTCGCCCATGGTGTCGCCCAGCAATACCCGCGTTTGCGCATCGACCAGCGTGCCGGCAGAGCGGCGCACGGTGGTGAACTGCTCGCTGCACAGCGCATGCACTGCATTGAAGCGCTCGGGATGGCGCGGCACCAGGATCAGCAAGGCATCGCCATGCACCTGCAACAACTGCCGATGCGCCTGCAGGATCAAGGCATCTTCCCCTTCATGGGTGCTGGCGGCGATCCACACAGGGCGCTGGCCGCCCCCCCACTGTTCACGCAATGCCCTGGCGCGCGGCAGCAGCTGTTCGTCGATCGTCAGGTCGAACTTGATCGAACCGGTGACTTGCACGCGCTCAGGGCGTGCACCCAGGTCACGGAAGCGCTGGGCCTCGGTTTCGGTCTGCACGGCAATCAGGCTCATCTCGGCCAGCATCGGCCGGGTCAGCCTGGCAAAGCGCCCATAGCCACGGGCCGAGCGCTCAGACAAGCGCGCATTGGCCAGCGCCACCGGAATGCCGCGCCTGGCACACTGGTGAATGTGGTTGGGCCAAAGCTCGGTTTCCATGATGATGCCCAGCTTAGGCTGCACATGATCGAGAAAACGCCCCGCCGCCCAAGGCAGGTCGTAGGGCAGGTAGCAATGCTGCACGCGTGGCTCGTTGCCGAACAGGGCGCGAATGCGTTCAGAGCCGGTAGGGGTCATGCAGGTCAGTGTGATCGGCAGCTCCGGGTAAGCCTTGAGCAAGGCACGCACCATGGGTGCGGCAGCAATGCTCTCGCCCACCGATACCGCATGTACCCAGATACCACCCTGGCGCATGGCCGGCAGCTTGAAAGCAAAGCGCTCGCCGATGCGCTGGCCATAGGCCGGCGCCTTGCGCGCGCGCAGGTATAGGCGCAGCGCAACCAGCGGCAGGCCCAGGTGAAACAGCAAGGTATAGAGAGTTCTGTTCATGGCGGCTAAGTCTACCCGATCGCGCGAAGGTGCACTGCAAAGCGCTCGGCCAGCCACTGCGCGGCCGGGCCCAGAGGTTCATCGCGGCGCCAGGCCAGCTCTGCCACCAAGGCCGGCGGCCGCCAATCGCTGTCCAGTTCGACCATGTGCGCCTGGTAGGTCGGGTACTGCACCACATGCCGGGGTAACCAGGCCCAGCCCAAGCCACGCATCAGTAGTTCGGCCATGGCGTAGAAGCTGTCGGCACGCCATACCTGCGGGCTGATCGCCTCGCCGCCAGGGTAACCGCTTTGTTGTGGCGTGATCAGCAACTGCCGGTGGCGGGCCAATTGTTGGCGGGTGACCCGGCCTTCGCCCGCCAGCGGGTGGCCGACCGCGCACACCGTGACCATCTCCACGCTGCCCAAGGCACGGCGTTCCAAGGAAGCCGGGATGCTTTCGTGTAGGAAGAACAGGCCCAGATCGGCGCGCCGCTCCACCAGCTTGCGCGCCACATCGCCCTGGGCCCCGCTGGCCAGTTGCACCTCCAGGAACGGGTAGCGGCTAGCCAGTTCGTCAAGGCTGTCGATCACCGGCTGATACGGCATGGCTTCGTCCTGCGCGACCCGCAGCAAGGCCTCCTGCCCGCGCATCAGGGCCAGGGCGCGGCCATCCAGGCGTTCGCACTGGCGTAACAATTCGCGGGCGTCTTCCAGCAAGGCGCTGCCGTTTTCAGTCAATTTCGGTTGCCGGCCGCTGCTGCGCTCGAACAGGGTGACCCCTAGGTCGGTTTCGAGCAGCGCGATGGCACTGCTGATCGCCGACTGGGCTTTGTGCTGCTCACGTGCCACCGCGGAGAACGAGCGCAGTTCCGCAACGCGCAGAAAGGTACGCAATTGTTCAAGGTTCCACTGCTCGGCCATCAACCTATCTCCCATATTGATAGGTAATGACTTTACCCCATCCAGGCAACGTCTAGAATGCCCGCTCAGTAACGGAGGATCCCACCATGAATGCCTATACCTACCTCGCCATTGCCATCTGCGCCGAAGTCATCGCCACCGCCTCGATGAAAGCGGTGAAAGGCCTGAGCACGCCGTTGCCACTGCTGCTGATGGTGGTTGGCTATGGCATTGCGTTCTGGATGCTGACGCTGGTGGTCCGCAGCATTCCGGTGGGGATTGCCTACGCCATCTGGTCGGGGCTGGGGATTGTGCTGATCAGTGTGGCGGCGCTGGTGATCTATGGGCAGAAGCTGGATATGCCGGCAATGCTTGGCATGGCCATGATCGTGGGTGGCGTGGTGGTGATTCAGCTGTTCTCGAATACCGCTGGGCATTGAGAGCCCGTGTGCGGAGCTCGCCGACGATAGGGCCATCTCAGGTATAGCCTGTATACTTGCCAGCTGTCCCAGTCTTCGAGGTACCGCCATGCCATCTGCCATTTCCACTGACGTGCTGATCGTCGGCGCCGGGGTCGCAGGCCTCTGGCTCAATGCCCGCCTGCGCCGCCTGGGCTACTCGACAGTGCTGGTGGAGCGCGCCAGCCTTGGCGGCGAGCAGACCATCAAGTCGCAGGGCATCATCCACGGCGGCACCAAATACGCCCTGCACGGCGCCCTGACCGGCGCCTCGGAAGCCATCGCCGACATGCCGCGCCGCTGGCGCGAGGCCTTGGCCGGCAACGGCGAACTCGACCTCGGGCGTACCCGTCTGCTCTCCGATGCCCACTACCTGTGGTCGCCGGGCACCTTGGCCGGCAACCTCACAAGCTTCTTCGCCAGCAAGGCCGTGCGCGGCCGGGTCGACCAGGTCAAGGGTGACCAGTTGCCACCGGCACTGCAGGACCGCGCGTTCAAGGGCAAGGTGTATCGCCTGGCGGAACTGGTGATCGATGTCCCGAGCTTGCTGGCCAACCTGGCCGAGCTGGCCGGCGAGTCCTTGCTGGCAGGTGAACGCATCGAACCCTTGCGTGAAGGTAATGCGTTGGTTGGCCTGCGCGTGGACGACCGGGAAATCCGTGCCCAGCGCATCGTATTGAGTGCCGGAGCCGGCACCGAAGGCTTGCTGCAGGCGCTGGGCCTGGATCAGCCGGCCATGCAAACCCGCCCGCTACACATGGTCATGGCCAAGGGCCCGAACCTGAAACCTTTGTACGCCCACTGCCTCGGCGGCGGGCCCAAGCCGCGGGTAACGGTGACCACCCATCCGGCAGCCGATGGCCAGTGGGTCTGGTACCTCGGTGGGGACCTGGCCGAAGCCGATGGCGTGGCGCGCGAGCCTGCAGCGCAGATAGCTGCAGCGCAGAAGGAAATCGCCAACCTGCTGCCCTGGGTCGATCAGAGCCTGGTGCGCTGGGCCACACTGCGCGTCGACCGCGCTGAGCCTGCACAATCTGGCCTGGCACGCCCGGACAACGCCTTCCTTGCCGACCAGCAGCGCCTGCTGGTGGGCTGGCCGACCAAACTGGCACTGGCACCGGACTTCAGCGACCGGGTAATCAGCCACCTGGAGCGCGACGGCATTCGCCCACAAGCACAGGCCGACCTGGCCGACCTCCCACGCCCTCCACTGAGCGTACCGGCCTGGGAGCAGTTGCTGCCATGAGCCTGCCAACCCTGCACGCCTTCCATCGCCCGCTGGGCAGCACCGGCCTCACGGTCTCTCCACTGGGCCTCGGCACGGTCAAGCTGGGCCGCGATCAGGGCGTGAAGTACCCCACGGGCTTCACGATCCCCGGCGATGAGGAAGCCCGCCTGTTACTGGCCCAGGCCCGCGAGCTTGGCATCAACCTGATCGACACCGCCCCGGCCTACGGCCGTAGCGAAGAACGCCTGGGCCCGCTGCTGCGCGGCCAACGCGATGAATGGGTAATCGTCAGCAAGGTCGGTGAAGAGTTCGAGGAAGGCCTGTCGCATTTCGACTTCAGCGCTGCCCACACCCGCCGCTCGGTGGAGCGCAGCCTGCGCCGGCTCGAAACCGACCGCATCGAACTGGTGCTGGTGCATTCCGACGGCAACGACCTGGCCATCCTCGAACAGCAGGAGGTCTACCAGACCCTGGCCGAACTCAAGCAGGAGGGCAAGATCCTCGGTTTCGGGCTGTCCGGCAAGACCGTCGCCGGCGGCCTGAAGGCACTGGAGCAAGGCGACTGCGCCATGGTCACCTACAACCTCAACGAACAGGCAGAACGCCCGGTGCTGGACTACGCTGCCGAACACGGCAAGGCCATCCTGGTAAAGAAGGCCTTGGCGAGCGGGCATATCTGCCTGGCCCCGGGCGTCGACCCGGTGCAGGCCAGCTTCGAGCTGCTGTTCGCCCACCCGGGCGTCAGCAGTGCTATTGTCGGCACCATCAACCCGTTGCACCTGGCCCATAACGTGGCCACCGTCGCCCGTATCCTGGGCCAGCATTGAGTTACCTCAGGCTCCCGACTCAGGGACTGGAGACTGACCCGACGCAAGGAGGAGCCTCGTGGCGCGAACGCTGATCCGCAAGAACCCGAGCAACTTCAAGACACTACCACTGCATGTCGAGGCCACGCCCGAAGGCTTGATCTACCAAAGCATCGGCATGCCGCTGAACTTTGCCCAGACCCAGCAACGGCGCAAGGCCATCCAGTTACCCGACACACAACACTTCGTGGTCGAACTGGCCAACCTAGGCGTGTCAGTGCGCCTCACGCTGCATTGGCAGAACCGCGATTACTGGGTACTGGTGCGTCAGCGCCGACAAGACCGTGGCGATGTGGTACTGAAACTGATTTCCGGTTATGTACCGGCGCAGGAGCTGAACCTGCCGCTGCACACGGCCGTACAGGAAGTGGCCGAGGAGTGCCTGCTGGAAACCCCGGAAGGTTGGCTGGGCGGGCGCTTCAACGACACCTGGCTGCCCATCCCCTACGCCGCCGCCCTGCACTACCGCGAAACACCCCACTTCGTGCTGGCTCCGGAGTCCGGTGCCGCACGCCCGGTGCATTGCGGCAAGCTGATGCTACTGGAGCGCCCACGGGCCTATGTGCACCTGCCCACCGCTTCGCTACAGCTGATCTATGACATGCGCCTGCAAGTGCCCCGGGACGCCAAGAAACTCAGCTTGTTCCACGTTGACGAGCGGCTGGAGGGCGACCAGCTGGTGGCGCGGCTCAACCGCAAACGGCCCGACCTGTACCTGATGCCATTGAAAGACGGCCAGCCACTGGCAGAGCTGTATACGCTGAAAAAGGATGAGCTGGTGCCGGCGAGTACGCGTGGGCTGTACCTGGCAGAAAGTTTTGCCCGGCAGGAAGGCTGGGTGGTGGCAGATGAACGGGTACGCTGGAAGGATTGGGTGAAACAGCAGGGGTTGGTGGAAAGCAAGCCCGTAAGGGCGTCGCACTTGCAACGGTTTGGCGACAAGGCGCGAGCGCTGCTGGAGCGGGCGCGGACCTCGCTGCACAAGTGACATCCCGGGAGCTTTCGCCTGCTTGCTGGGGCGGGTAAACCCGCCCCAGCCGAGGGCCGCCGCAGCGGCCCCAAGGTCAGATCAGTTCTTGCGAATTTTCTCGACAATCGCCGTGGTCGAGCTGTTCTCGACCAGCCCCAGCACTTTCACGGTGCCGCCATAGCCCTTGACGATATCAGCGCCAACCACTTGGTCGATGCCATAGTCTCCGCCCTTGACCAACACATCCGGCTTGACCTGGCTCAGCAGGTTTTCCGGGGTGCCTTCCGGGAAACTGATCACCCAGTCCACCGCGCCCAAACCGGCCAGCACGGCCATACGCCGGTCAACGCTGTTGATCGGCCGGCCCGGCCCTTTCAGGCGGCTGACCGAAGCATCGTCGTTTACCGCAACGATCAGGCGATCACCCTGGGCCCGCGCCTGTTCCAGGTAGGTGACATGCCCGGCATGCAGGATGTCGAAGCAGCCATTGGTAAAGACGATCTTCTCGTTGTGCGCCCGCGCGTCATCAATGGCCAGCAGCAGTTGCTCAAGGCCCAGCACGCCGCGTTCGGAGCCTTCCTCACGCTGGATGGCCCGGCGCAGCTCAGGGGCGCTGATGGCAGCCGTACCCAGCTTGCCGACCACAATGCCCGCCGCCAGATTGGCCAGGGCCACCGCATGGGGCAGGTCCTCACCCGCGGCAATGGCTGCGGCAAGGGTGGAAATGACAGTATCGCCGGCACCGGTCACATCGAACACTTCGCGTGCTCGCGCTGGCAGGTGCAACGCCGGCTGACCAACGCGCAGCAGGGTCATGCCATGCTCGCCACGGGTGACCAGCAGGGCGCCCAGGTCCAGGTCCTGCAGCAACTGCAAGCCCTTGGCAACCAGTTCGGCCTCATCGACGCAACGGCCAACGATGGTCTCGAACTCGCTGAGGTTCGGGGTAATCAGGCTGGCGCCACGGTAGATGGAAAAGTCCTTGCCCTTGGGGTCGGCCAGCACCGGAATGCCCTTGGCCCGCGCCGCCTGGATCAGGTTTTGGTGGTTCTTCAATGCACCTTTGCCGTAGTCGGACAGGACCAGCACCTTGACGCCTTCGAGCAGGCTGTCGACCTCCGCGCCCAGCGACAGTGGGTCGGTGGCGAACGGCTCTTCGAAATCGATACGCAGCAGCTGCTGGTGACGGCTCATGACCCGCAGCTTGACGATAGTCGGCTGGTGCGCGATGCGCTGGAATACCGAACGGACACCGGCAGCCTGCAGGCTGTTGGCCAGGCTGTCGGCAGCCTCATCCTGGCCGGTGACGCCGATCAGCGAAGCCGGCGCGCCCAGCGCAGCAATGTTCAAGGCAACGTTGGCCGCGCCGCCGGGGCGATCCTCGATTTGATCGACCTTGACCACCGGGACTGGCGCTTCAGGCGAAATACGCGAAGTACCGCCATGCCAGTAGCGGTCGAGCATGACATCGCCGACCACCAGTACCGGGGCTTGATCGAAACGCGGCATGGACAACTTCATGGGCAACCCATATGGAAATAATGAACAGGGGCAGGATATTAGCACAGGGTAGTCAATGGCTTTATGGCCAGATCATCCCTGGAAAATTCCCGTGACAATCGGGGCCATAACGGCCCCGATCAAGGAGGGTTCAGGTGATATCGGCCTTGGCCGGCTCATCCAGCCCCATGGCATGCAGACGGGCATAATGGCCATTAGCCGCAAGTAGCTCGGTGTGAGTACCGCGCTCGACCAGGCGGCCCTGGTCCATGACCAGGATCTGGTCGGCCTTCTCGATGGTCGACAGGCGATGGGCAATCACCAGCGTGGTACGACCTTGCATCACGTGGTCCAGGGCGGCCTGGATATGCCGCTCGGACTCTGTATCCAACGCCGACGTCGCTTCGTCGAGGATCAGCAACGGCGCGTTTTTAAGCAGCGCACGGGCAATTGCCAGGCGCTGGCGCTGGCCCCCGGAAAGCAGTACACCGTTCTCACCCACTTCGGTATCGAAGCCCTTTGGCAGCCGGTCGACGAACTCCTTGGCATAGGCATCGGCCGCGGCGGCTTCGATGTCTGCGCGCGGCGCGCCGGCCAGATCGCCATACGCGATGTTGTTGGCCACGGTGTCGTTGAACAAGGTGACATGCTGGGTGACTTGCGAAACATGGCGACGCAGGTTGCGCAGGCGATAGTGCTCGATCTCCACGCCATCGAGCAGGATCTGCCCCTTGTCGTGGTGATAGAAGCGTGGAATAAGGGCCGCCAGGGTCGACTTGCCACTGCCGGAGCGGCCGACCAGGGCGATCATCTGCCCGGGCTCGGCGACAAAACTGATGTCGCTCAACACTTCACGCTCGGTACCCGGGTAAGTGAAGCTCAGGTTGCGCACTTCCAGGCGCCCTTCCACGCGCGCCTTCTCGACCGTACCAGTGTCCACTTCAGGCGCTTCGTCCAGCTGTTCGAAGATGCTCTCGGCACCTGCCAGGCCCTTCTGGATGGTCGAGCTGACTTCCGACAACTGGCGAATCGGCTTGGGCAGCAGGCCGGCAGCAGTGATATAAGCCACCAGGTCACCGGCAGTGGACTCACCGCGCAGGAACAGTACCAGGAACATCAGCGCAGCCATGGCGCTGTAGATCACCAGCTGAAGCATCGGCGTGTACAGCGAGCCGGTCTTGGTCATGCGCAGTTGCTTGTCGGTGTTGCTCTGGCTGGCCTGGCCGAATCGCTGCTGTTCGTAGGCCTCGCCACCGAAGCTACGGACCACGCGGTAACCCTGGATGGTTTCCGAGGCAACGTGGGTGACGTCGCCCATGGCTACCTGGATCTTCTTGCTCTGCTTGCGGAATTTCTTGCTGGCGATGCTGACCATAACCGCGATCACCGGCAAGATGGCAACCATCACCAGGGTCAGGTGCCAGTTCATCCAAAGCAGGTAGGCAAACAGGAACACCACGGTCAGGCCTTCGCGGATTACCACCTTGATGGCGTCGGTAGCGGCGCCAGTGACCATGGTCACATTGAAGGTAATGCGCGAAATCAGGTGCCCGGAGTTGTGGTTGTCGAAGTAGCGGTTGGGCAACACCAACAGCTTGTTGAACAACGCCACCCGCAGGTCATGCACCAGGCTCAGAGAGACCTTGGCCAGGAAGTAGTTGCCGAGGAACGAGCCCAGGCCCTGCCACGCAGCGATCAGGATGATCAGCAGCGGCACCGCCTGCAGCAATTGCAGGTCACGCAGGTAGGGGACGTTGGGGAACAATACCGCTTCGGGGTTGCTCAGCCCATCGACGAAGTACTTGAGAATGCCGGCCAGCATTGGCTGGGTCGAGGCAAAGATCACGAAACCGACAATGCTCAGCAGGAAAATGCCGACATAGGGTTTCACATAGCTCAACAGCCGGAAGTAGATCTTCAGGCTGGAGGTGTGCTCCGCTGGTCGCGGTGTTTCGGCCATTATCGAGCTCGCTGTTCAGGTTGAACCGGCAATTTTACCACAGGCGTCATTTTCGGCACGCCCCCATGGCAGCAACATGGCAAGGCCCACCGGCAGCCAGCTGATGAACCATTCGGCACGTGGCGTACCGGTGAGGCTGGCGGCATCGAACTGCATGGCCAGGGTCGAATAGACCCAGAAGCCCAGCAGGACCTTGCCGAGCAGGGTGCCACGGGCGCGCACGATTTCGCCCAGCGTGAAGAGCCACACCATTACCCACAGCAACATACCGGGCAAGCCCATTTCAACGGCAACATGGGTGAACATGTTGTGGGTGTGATCGAAGTGCATGCCGACGGCGCTCACTTCATAATCAGCCCCCAGGCCAAGACCAGTCCAAGGGTGCGCGGCAATCATCTGGACCACGGCATGGAAAATTTCCGGCCGGTAGGACGAGCCCCGTTGGGCGATAACGTCGTACACGGCCATAAAGGCCAGGCCGGTGGCAAGCAGTGCCAGAACAGAGAACACCCGGCTGTGGCGGTCACGGAACCACAACGGCGCCATCACCACGGTAATCACCAGTGCCAGAACCGCACCACGGCTCTGGCTGAGCATGGCGAAGGCCCCCAGGCAAGCCAGTGCCGCCAGCCACAACACCTGCAAGCCACGCCGCCGAGGTGGCTCGTAGAGCATCAAGAGCACAGCCGAACCAATGACATAGGCCCCCAGGATGGGGTGGGATATTTCGCCGATACCCGCCAGCCTGAACAGCAGAGGCGCACGCTGCACCCCATAGAACTTGATGATGGAGACTAACGCAGCGATGGCCAGCAGCGCGCTGCCAAGCAGCAATAACTGACGAATGCGGGCTTGGCCAAGCTGGGCCAACAGCGGAAACGCCAGCAGGAACACCAGGATGTAGAGCAAGCGCTTGAGCTCGCGCATGGGCTCCTCGGCGGGCGACCATGCCAGGCTCAGGCCGCTCCAGGCCAACAGCAGCAGCACACTCCCCCACAGCGCCGGTTGCCGCCTCCAGGCTTGCACCAGCACACCTCGGGCCGACCAGGCCAATACCAGCGTTGGCAGCCATAAGAGCAACACCAGACCTTGCTGATAAACCTTGTTGCTGGGTGCCAGGGCAATCGCCGCCAGGAACCAGACCAGGCCCAAACCTAACCACGCTTGTGCCCAGTTTTTTTGATACAACATCCTTTCCCCCGATGAATCAGAAACACCATCCATGGTGCTACAGCATTATTTTCGGCATTATTGCCGGTCATTTTGCTCGCCAGACGACAAGGCCCTATTCATGCAATGCTCCCGGCTCACCCAGGTCGACTTCGATCAGCTGACACTCGGCGCACAGGTGCTTGAGGCAGACAGCCATGGCGCCAAAGTCTACCTGCTCACCGATGGAAATTTCCTCAAGGTTTTTCGTAGGAAGCGGCTGATTTCATCTGCACTGCTACGTCCTTACTCGCAGCGTTTCGTCGATAACGCCGCGCGCCTGGCGCAACTGGGCATCCCTACCCTCGAAGTGATCAGCCAGCACAAGCTCGACCTGCCGGGCCGCACTGCGGTGCTGTATCGCCCGCTACCTGGGCGGACGCTGCTGCAGATGTCGCGCGATGACGGCTTCAGCTGGGACATTTACCTGCCACGCCTGATCGAACTGATCCGCCAGTTGCACCGCAGCGGCGTTTATTTCCGCTCGCTGCACTTGGGCAACGTGGTGGTCACCCCCGACCAGCGTCTGGGCTTGATCGACGTGGCCGACATGCGCTTTTTGCGCCCGCCACTGTCAGCCCGCATGATTCGACGCAATGTGCAGCACATGGTGCGCTATATCGAGCGGGAGAACCTGGGCGACCGGTTCCCCCTCGCCGCCTTCGAGGCAGCCTTGCTGACACGCTGAAGGTCAGCTGCGCAACAGGCTCTGCGAGCCGCTGCAGAACGCCTGCCAGGCCTGCTCCGGTGCCAGTGCCTGGCGCTGCTTCGCGGCGATCGTGGAGGCACTGAGCGCCGTACAGCGCTCGATCGCCTCAGCCCAGGCGCTTTCGTCGGCAACCGGCAGGTAGCCACCCGTGTCGCGCAACTGCTCGCGAAACACTTCAAGGTCGCTGCACACCACCGGTACATCGGCCATCACCGCCTCTTGCACCACCAGCCCCAGGCCTTCGGAACGCGAAGGTACCAATAGCCAGTCGAATGCCCGATACAGCTGCTGCAGGTCTTCGCGGTGACCGCGCAGATGAACACGCTCGGCCAGGCCCAACGCGTCGATACGCTGCTGCAGCACGGCATGCTGCGGCCCCTCGCCAATGATCGCCAGCTGCAAGCCGGGTTGCCGTGCACTGGCTCTGGCGAATGCCTCGATCAGCATTTCGAAGCCTTTGCTCTCTACCAGTCGCCCTACCGCACCCAGCATCACCTCGGCGCCCTGAGGCAACTTCAGCGCCTGCCTGGCCTGGTCCCGGCTCAGCAAAGGCTCGACGAATGCAAGCGGATCGAGCGCCATGCGCAGCGTCTGCACCGGCCTGCCCAGGTCACGCTCCAGCGACTCGGCCAACGTCTGTGATACCGCCGCGATACTCAGACGCTCGGACGGAAACATCTGCAACAAGCGGATATCGCTGGCATGCAGACGCGTCTTGCCATGGAACAGTACCTTTGCACGCACGTGCGCGATGCGCTGCAACAACGGCAGCACCAACCGGGCGACACCAATACCGTCGAGCAGCACCACTTCTGCCCCGGCTTCGGCCAAAGCCTTGCGCAAGCGCATGCGCAGCCACGGACGCAGCAAGCGCCACAAGTGCCGCCCTTTGAGCGCACGTGAGGGCATATGCCATTCCCGGGTCGAGCCGAGCCCACAGCAGAGCCCGCTCCCCAGCAGCAGCCAGTTACTGATCCGGGCATCGGCACCCGCGTTCGACAAAACCTGCCGGTGCACCTTGTGGATGGACATGTAAGGCGTTCCACCCGCCCACATCATATTGACGATGTTCATGGGCCCTCTCCCGCTCAAGTCAGGTGGGACAGCGACTTCATTGAACAAAAATGGTGATTCCCATGCCGATCAAGGCACCCGCAACCAGCGTCAATGCCAGCTTCATCCGATCACGTTGACGACGCTTGGCCTTACGCTCCACTTCAATGGGCAAGGTCACGTGATTGCCGAATCCAGTGTGCAATACTGCGTCACCCTCCAAGGTGACCGCTGTCAGATTTAACTCAGCGTAGCGACGGGAAAGCGCCTTTTCTCCAGCATAGGCGGCAAATGGCGCACAGCGCTGGTAATCGCTCAATCGGCGCAGCCCAGGGTTGAGCGAGAACGCCTGCCACTCGGCCTTGTCGGACAGCAGCGGATAACACGGCACCCCGGCGATCACCTGGCGATCGCCCAAATGAATGTACGGGCTGTGGATGGCCAGGTCGTGGGCATGGCTGCGCAACCAGACCTGCAAGAGGTTGGGGCTGACATCCAGGATGGCCTGCGAGTCTTCGACAAAGCCTTGGCGATAGAATTGCCAGTCGTCTTCGCAGTGAAAAATGTACGGCGTCTTGACCTGGCTGTAGGCCAGGTCGATAGACGGCAACTGGCCAAGTTTGGGCCGGTTCACGAACACCTTGCAGTGCGGCTTCCAGTGCGCCGGCACAGCGGCATGCACAGCATCGTCGCCAGAGTCTTCGGTGATGAATACCTCGCGAATGGGCGCGGTGTTGTAGCGATCGAAACTCTCAAGGGTGTCTTTGAGCAGATCGAACCGCCCACAACTGGTCACGACAAGCGTGACGTCACTCTCATTTGAAAAGCGCACCGGATTCCCTCCGCATTACGACTATCGGCCTTCAACAACCCGCTCCTGGGCGTGAAAGCTCTTATTTAGATGCCCAGCTTCAGACGCAGCCGCTGCCATGCAGACAATGGCGGGTGGGGCCTGAGCGCCGGGCGCATGTGGTCGACGATGCTACGTCCAACTGCGCCGAAACTAAAACGGGAAACCGCCAGATGGCGGCCATTTTCTGCAATCTGCCGTGCTAGCTCGGGGTTGGCGCGCAAGCGACGAAGTTTTTCCTGAAGGGTCGGGATGTTGTCATAGAACACCACGTTGTGCATGTCTTGCAGGCCCAGCGCACGGTTCTCTTCCTCGCCCTGGTCGTATGCCAGCAACACACAGCCACAGGCCATGGCTTCGAAGTTCTTGATCATGTATTCGCCCATGCCGACATCGGCACTGACGAAGAAACGAATACGGTTGAGCGTGTTGCAGTAGTCCTCGCCCGACTTGGTACGGGTTACCAGCAGGTTCTCGACCTGCCCCAACTCGTCCAGCAGTGCCTTGCGGCCGCTGTAGGCCACGCTGTTGACGCTGCCGACAAAGGCCAGTTCGATATCACGCTCACGCCCTTGGTCGGCCAGCAACTGCTCGTCATAGCCCTTGGGCACGAACACCGCATCGAAACCTTCCTGGCGCAAGCGCTCGCTGACCATGTAGCCGGAGCTGATCACCCGTGCCCATGGCAACTGACGGTAATGAGCGCTGAACTTGCCGGTGTACTTGCACGGGATGTAGTTCTGGTAGGCGTCGTGCTCGAGAATCACCAGGTTCGGCACAGTGCGGATGAAGGCCACCTGGCGGATCTCCTGCTTGAAACGCAGGAAGAACACGATCCGGTCATAGCGCTCGACCTGCACCTCACGCTTGAAGTAACGGCGCAGGTTGCGCTGATCCTGGCTGGTCAGCCAGCGCAGGTCGCACTCGCAGTTGGCCGCGACGCCATCGTACAGGCGGTCAAGAATCGCCCGCTGTTCCTTCTGCACCAGAAATAGGACTTTCATTGCTTTCCTTGGGCGCTCTGCGCCTTCGCGGTCAACCATGGGGCGTGCTTACAGCTCACGCCGCCAGAACAGTTCGTGCCGGCGCACGGCCTTGCGGAAGAATTCGTTCTCCCCAAAAGGCGATGGCTGTCGCCCGGCAAGCCAGCGTTGCAGCAGACGGCGCAGGCGGCGCTTGAACGGTGCCGCCGGCTGCAGGTCGTGCATCATGCCCAGGGCCATGGCCTTGTCGCACTGGGTCGCGCAGTCCAGCACCAGGCTGCAGGGTGCCCAGGCCTGGGCAGCGCTCAATTGCGGCGGTAAAGCCACGCCATCGCCACTGTCGCCCATCGGCCAGCGGTCGTTATCGTGCAGGTGGTTGGCGTAGCACAGCAAGGTTTGTGGCTGCCAGGCCATACCTTGCAAGGCTTCCAGCACCGCCGCCTGAGCGCAGATATGGTCCGGATGGGGGTCTAGCTGCGGGTGGGGCATCACCAGCACCTCTGGCTTGGCCCGTTCCAGCAAGGCTCGCAGGTCGGCCAGCAGGTTGTGCCAGGTGGGTGCGCCATCACGGTCGCCTGGTAACGGGAACGGGTTGAACTGGCGGAACACGCGGATATCGGCCAGGTCGGCTTCACGTGAGGCGGCCGGCTGGTCGGGAGCGGCCTGCATGGCAGGCAGCTGCAGGCAAAAGTAGCCCAGCTGTATGCAATGCGACTCCGGCACCCCGGCCCAACGCGGCACGGCGATGCTGTCCCAGGCACGCAGGCGCCCCTTCAGGCGCGCGGCCTCAGCCTTTGCCAGGCCCATCTGCTGGTAGTGCTCGGCCTCTATCTCACCAGCGGTCAGGGTCACCACCCAGCTTTCGTCGGCCTGGCTGTACAAACCATACGCCGCCAACTCGGCGTCGTCGGCATGTGGTGCGATCACCATCACTCGGCGCCGCTGCAGCTCGACCGAGGGGGTTATCCACAGGCGCAGCTGCCCCTGCAGCCGGCAATGCCGGCCGCGCAGTCGCAACGTACCGGCCTGCAGTGGCGCAGCAAGGCCGGTCAGGTTAAGGAAGCGCACCCCATCGACGCCACGCTCGAACGTTTGCCGATCGGCCTGTTCGCCAGCCAGCAGCTCGACCCGAGGGTCGAGGAAGCGCCCCAACCAGCTGCTCTTTAGCCGCAGCTCAAGCACCAGGGTTTCGTCGCCCTGCAACGTGCAATCAGCCTTGAGCCAGCCATCGTGCAGGCTGGCAGAAACCTGCTGCACCTGACCGCCGAAGTCGTAGGCATAGTCCTCACCCGGTGCATAGAACAGGTGGTCGGCAAACCAGGCCTCATGGGCAGCCCAGAGCAGCGGCAACAACAGCAGTGGCAACCACCACCAGCTGAATACACCGAGGGCGACCAGCGCAACCAGGCCCGCCAGCAGCCCCAGGCGTTTGTTGCGCCGGTGGCGCTTGAGCAACTGCTGCTTGCGGCTCACGCTTGATACACCGGCACAGGGTTGCACCAGCGGTCCTTGTACTCACGGTCAGCACGGCCGAACGAGAACCGCAGCGGCTTGTTGCGCGCCCGGGCATCTTCCCAGGCGGCCTGGGTATTGAGGAAGCTCAGCACGCTGCCTGGGCTGAAGGCCTTGGTTTCAGGGTCGACGCCGCCATTGATGTACTCGACGCTAATCCATTCCGGCGCTTCGACTCGGTACACCAGCTGAATGGCAATCGGTTTACCGTCCAGCAGCAGCACCGAGCCGATCAGCAGCTCGCGCAAGCGGCCCAGCACATCGGCCATACGCTCGGCACCGGTGGCAGGGAACCCCCAGCGGCGCAGGAACAGGTCGCAGTACATGCTGGCGATTTCCTGAGCACTGAAGTCGCTGATCGGGCGTACCACACCACCCGCCTCTTCCAGCAGGCGAAGTTCACGGCGCTGGTTGTAGCGGAACTTCTTCGACAGGTCTTCAGGCGCCCGGGCCATGGCCAACTGCTCCTTCTGCGCCTTTAGGCCGCTGAAGCGGCCCTGGTTCAGTTCGGACAGGTAACGCATTGTATGGCGCAACGGTGCAGCGGCATCAGACGCCGCCGGCAGAATGATCTCGGCATTACCGAGGTCGAACAGGGCCTTCTTGCCAGCACGCTTCAGCACGTCCTTGGACAGTGCCAGGTGACGCCCCCAGGCCGGGATGGCGGCTTTCAGCTCGCCAGCCTGGTGCCAGCCCAGGTAACGCACCGGGATCTGTGCCAGGTCCGCCAGTTGCTCGACCACCAGCGGATGGGTGGCAACACTGCCGCCAAAGCGCGCCCACGCCTGGGCGTAAGCCTTGGCATCGATAGCTTGCCAACCGCGTTCGCGGAAGGCCTGGATACGATTGAGCATCAGGCCTGCCCCACCAACGCGCGCACCTGCGGGAGTTGCCAGAAGGCCTCGCGCACCGCCTGGTCAGAGAAACGCTCATGCAGGCGCTGCAGCATGTGCCTGGCACAGGCCTGGCGCTGCTCAGCGTCCAGTACAGCCATGTGCTGCAGGCCCTGGGCCAGCTGCGCGGCGTCGCCCAGCGGGAACAGCACGCCAACGCCCTCGACCACTTCGCGGGCACCGCCACAGGCCGTGGCCAACACCGGTACACCGGCAACCATCGCTTCGAGCAGGACCATGCCGAACGGCTCGTGATCGGAACTCAACGCGAACACGTCGAAAGCCTGGAAATAACGGCGCGCATCCGGTACCTGGCCAAGAAAGTCGACTTGCCCGGCAATACCAAGCTCGGCGGCCAACGCCTTGAGCCTGGCCTCCAGACGCCCCTTGCCGAGGATTGCCAGGCGGGCGCCAGCCGGCAGCCCCGGCAAAGCCTGGGCAAAACCGCGCAACAGGGTGGCCTGGTCCTTGTCCGGGTGCAGGCGCCCAACATTGCCGACGATCCACGCCTGAGCATCCAGGCCCAAGGCCTGGCGTGCGTCAGCGCGCGGCACCAGGGCTGCTTGCAGGGCGTCGATGTCGATGCGGTTGTACAGGGTCTGGATGCGTTCGGCCGGCCACTGCGGCAAGCAACGGCGCATATCGTCACGTACCGCGTCCGAAACACCCAGCAGGCTCAGACGCTTGCTGAACAGGTTCGCGAACAGGCGGCGGCCTTTGCGCTGGTAGTCGCCAAAGGCATGGTGCACACCAATCACCGGCAGGCCGGTCCCCAGCAGGGCAACGTAGATCGGCTTGAAGCGATGGGCGATGCAGAAAGCGAAATTGCGCTCGGCCGCAAGGCGCCGCAATGCGCGGATGGCGCCGAGTTTCAGGCCACGCACGGCCTTGGAGCTGAACTCAAGGAACAGCACCTCGTCCGACGCACAGCCAGCCGCCACCTGCGCGTCGGCGGCGCCGGTGAGGAACACCGTAGTCACCCGGTACCCACGCCCCTGAAACAGGCTGGCGTACTGACGGGCGCAGTCCAGGAACGGCCCGTCATAGCCATGGCAGAACTGCAGGATGCGCGGTTCAGAGCGGCTGGTCATACGGGGCCGCGCCGTCCTTCACAACCAGGATGTCTTCCATGATCAGGTACTGCAGGTCCGAGCCGAAGAACATGTTCAGGGCATCGGTCGGCGAGCAGATCATCGGTTCACCACGACGGTTCAGCGAGGTGTTCAGCGACACGCCGTTGCCCGTCAGGTCTTCCAATGCCTTCATCATGTCGTAGTAGCGCGGGTTGTACTCGCGCTTGAGCACCTGGGCACGCGAAGTGCCGTCCTCGTGCACCACTTCCGGCACGCGGGTTTTCCACTCTTCAGCGACTTCGAAGG
Source organism: Pseudomonas sp. FW305-E2 (assembly GCF_058782925.1). Classification (NCBI taxonomy): domain Bacteria; kingdom Pseudomonadati; phylum Pseudomonadota; class Gammaproteobacteria; order Pseudomonadales; family Pseudomonadaceae; genus Pseudomonas; species Pseudomonas sp. FW305-E2. The sequence goes on from NZ_JBYSYE010000003.1 coordinate 207,031, forward strand.
TGAAGGTCATGAACGGCGCGGGATGGTCGACCTTGATCATCTGCGGGGCGACAGTGTCGAGCATCGACGGGCAGAAAGGTCTCCAGCGTTCACGGAACTTGATCTGGTGGTTGATGCGGTCAGCCACGCCTTCCACGCTTGGGCAGCCGATGATCGATCGGCCACCCAGGGCACGCGGCCCGAACTCCATGCGGCCCTGGAACCAGGCAACCGGGTTGCCATCGACCATGATCTGGGCGATCTGCTGCGGCATGTTCTCGAGTTTGCGCCACTTTGGCTGGTTCGGGTGACGGGCGCAGGCGGCGATCACGTCTTCGTTGGAGTACGACGGGCCGAGGTAGACGTGCTCCATTTTCTCGACCGGAACGCCACGGGCGTGGGAAACATAGGCAGCGGCGCCAACGGCAGTCCCGGCGTCGCCGGAGGCCGGCTGAACGAACAGCTCTTTCACGTCCGGACGGGCGATGATCTTCTGGTTGAGCTTGACGTTCAGCGCGCAGCCGCCGGCGAAGGCCAGCTTGCCGGTTTCACGCAGGGTGTCGCCCAGGTAATGGTCGATCATCTGCAGCGCCAGTTTCTCGAACAGCGCCTGCATGCTGGCGGCGTAATGGATGTACGGCTCGTCGGCGATGTCGCCTTCGCGCTTGGGGCCCAGCCATTCGATCAGCTTTGGCGAGAAGTAGAAGCCCTTGCCCTTCTCTTTGTAACGGCGCAGGCCGATAACGTTGGCGTACTCGGTATTGATGACCAACTCGCCGTTTTCGAAGCTGGCCAGACGCGAGAAATCATACTTGCTGGCGTCGCCATACGGCGCCATGCCCATGACCTTGAACTCGCCATCGAGCATTTCGAAGCCCAGGAACTCGGTGATGGCACCGTAAAGGCCACCCAGCGAGTCCGGGTCGAAGAATTCCTTGATCTTGTGGATCTTGCCGTTTTCGCCGTAGCCAAAGAAGGTGGTGGCGTACTCGCCCTTGCCGTCGATGCCGAGGATTGCGGTTTTTTCCTTGAAACCCGAGCAATGATAAGCACTGGAAGCGTGGGCCAGGTGGTGCTCGACCGGCTCGATCTTGACCTTTTTCGGGTCGAAGCCCAGTTGCTCCAGGCACCAGACGATCTTCTTGCGATAGCGCTTGTAACGACGGTTGCCCATCAGGATGGCATCGAGTGCACGATCCGGGGCGTACCAATAGCGCTTGGCATAGTGCCACCGCGCCTTGCCGAACAGGCTGATCGGGGCGAACGGGATGGCTACCACGTCGACGTCGGACGGCTTGATGCCTGCCTGTTCCAGGCAGAACTTCGCCGACTCGTAGGGCATGCGGTTCTTCGCATGCTTGTCACGCACGAAGCGCTCTTCTTCGGCGGCGGCAATCAGCTTGCCGTCAATGTACAGGGCCGCGGAAGGGTCATGGCTAAGGGCGCCGGACAGGCCAAGAATCGTCAATGCCAAGGGATTAGCCTCTTCATTCGGTAAAAATGCGCCAGCGGCCTCTTGGGCGGATGGCGGCTAAAGGGCGGGATTATAACGCAAACATTGGAGGCACACCGCCCCCTTGTAGGAGCGGGTTCACCCGCGAAGCAGGCAACGCGGTGGATGGCACCGGCGTAGCCGGTGTTCGCGGGAAAACCCGCGCCTACAGGTTTACTCGGCGATCAGCCAGTCCATGCGGTAACTACCGGCGGTCTGTGCCAGCTCTTTGGCCAGCCATGGCAGCAGCTCCTTGAGTTCATCCTCCAGCCCCCACGGCGGGTTGGCGATGGCCAGGCCAGAGCCGTTCAGCCCCTGAGGGCTGTCCTGGTGATGCACATACAGCTCAACCCGCAACAGTTTCGGCGCGCCAGTGCTGGTCAGGTCCTGGTAATAGCGGGTCAGCGAACGCTGGTCTTTGATCGGGTACCAGATGGCCGCAACGGTCTGGCGCATGCGGCCGATCGCCTCTTTCATGGCCGTGGTGCAGCGCTTGAGCTCATCGGCCTGTTCGAACGGCGGGTCGATCAGCATGATCGCGCGCTTTTCCTGCACCGGCAGCAAGGCCCGCGGCACATGCCAGCCTTCACCCAGGTGCACGGTCACGCGCGGGTCTTTTTTCATGTTTTCTTTAAGGAGCGGCCCGTCTTCGGGGTGCTTCTCGTTGAGCAGGGCGCGGTCCTGCTGGCGCATCAGGCGACGGGCCAGCTCGGGCGACCCCGGGTAGTAGCGCAGCTCGCCATCGGCATTCAGGCGCTTGATGATGCGCAGGTAGTCGTCGGCCATGGCCGGCAGGTCATCGCGATTCCACAGGCGGGCTACGCCTTCCAGGTACTCGCCGGTACGGCTTGCCTGGTCGCCCTGCAGGTCGTACAGGCCGAGCCCTGCGTGGGTATCGATATAGGCGAACGGCTGCTCCTTGCGCGACATCAGGGCAATGAGGCGGGTCAGCACGATGTGTTTGAGGACGTCGGCGTGGTTGCCGGCGTGGAAGGCGTGACGATAGTTCATGGCAACTCCTGCGAAGGCGGCAAGTTTACCTTGCCTTGCAGGCGGAGTCAGGCCTGGCTGCTGATTGGCGGCACCCGCAAAGCAGGCGCCGCCAATTCAACGGGTGTTACTTGTCGGCGTGATACGCCGCATCAGCCGCTTCGAAGCGCTTAACCATCGCCTGCGAAGGGCTGCCCAGCTTGCTCACCAGAACAATGGCGATGCTGGCGAACAGGAAGCCCGGGATGATTTCGTACAACCCGAGGGTGTCGAAGTTCTTCCACAGGATCACCGTCAGCGCACCCACCACGATACCGGCCAGCGCACCGTTACGGGTCATGCCTTTCCACAGCACCGAAATCAGCACCACCGGGCCGAAGGCGGCACCGAAGCCAGCCCAGGCATAGGCCACCAGGCCCAGCACGCGGTTTTCCGGGTTGGCGGCCATGGCGATGGCGATCAGGGCCACGGCCAGCACCATCAGACGGCCGACCCACACCAGTTCGACCTGCGAAGCATTCTTGCGCAGGAAGGCTTTGTAGAAGTCTTCGGTCAGGGCGCTGGAGCACACCAGCAGCTGGCAGCTCAGGGTACTCATGACTGCGGCCAGGATGGCCGACAGCAGGACACCCGCAATCCATGGGTTGAACAGGATCTTGGCCAGCTCGATGAACACACGTTCGTGGTTCTCGCTAACCGGGCCTGCCAGTTCAGGATGGGCCGAGAAGTAGGCAATGCCGAAGAAGCCAACGGCACAGGTACCCGCTAAGCACAGGATCATCCAGGTCATGGAAATGCGGCGCGCCTTGGCGATGGACTTCACCGAATCAGCGGCCATGAAGCGCGCCAGGATATGCGGCTGGCCGAAGTAACCCAGGCCCCAGCCCATCAGCGAGATGATGCCGATGAAGGTGGCACCCTTGAGCATGTCGAAGTTCGCCGGGTTCACCGCCTCGATAGCGGCGAAGGTCTGGTCGAAGCCACCGGTGGAGATCAGCACGATTACCGGGGTCAGGATCAGCGCGAAGATCATCAACGACGCCTGTACGGTATCGGTCCAGCTCACCGCCAGGAAGCCACCCACGAAGGTATAGGCGATGGTCGCCGCTGCACCAGCCCACAAAGCGGTTTCGTACGACATGCCGAAGGTGCTCTCGAACAGACGGGCACCGGCCACGATGCCGGAGGCACAGTAGATGGTGAAGAACACCAGGATGACGATGGCGGAAATGATACGCAGCAGCCCGGTATTGTCTTCGAAACGGCTGGAGAAGTAGTCCGGCAGGGTCAGCGCGTCACCGTTGTGCTCGGTCTGCACGCGCAGCCGGCCGGCCACGAACAGCCAGTTCAGGTAGGCACCCACCGTCAGACCGATAGCGATCCAGGCCTCGGACAGGCCCGCGAAGTAGATGGCACCGGGCAGGCCCATCAGCAGCCAGCCACTCATGTCGGAGGCACCGGCAGACAGCGCGGTAACCACGCTACCGAGGCTGCGACCGCCCAGAATGTAATCGGAAAGGTTGTTGGTAGCGCGATAGGCGGCGAAGCCGATCAGCACCATTGCTGCGATGTAGATCACGAAGGTGATCGTTAGTGGATTGCCCATGCGTGTGCCCTGGCGTTTGTTTTTATCATGCGCAACCACAGCGATGGCGGTTGCACCCAGGCGGCGAATGCTATGCAACAACGCAAAGAAGGTGCAACCATTTTTCTTTTGCAAGTTGCACCTGCCCGTGCATTTTCCGACAAAGCCCGTTTCTTGCTCCTTCCGGGAGCAAAAAACCGCTTTTTCAGAATAAATCGCACCGAAAACGCCCCTTTTCAGGGTATGGGAATAGCTGTCGGACGAGTTGCACCTTCCACACGAAAAATTAGGGTTGCACCTGGTTGCACCCGAATTGTCCTACAGATACTCTTGACGCCAGCTTAGGCCACAACCGTGGCAATAACGAGGATAAGAAATGGCGACTACCACCCTTGGGGTCAAACTCGACGACCCGACCCGTGAGCGACTCAAAGCAGCTGCGCAGTCCATTGACCGCACGCCGCACTGGTTGATCAAGCAAGCGATCTTCAACTATCTGGAGAAGCTCGAGGGTGGCGCCACCCTGACCGAACTCAACGGTCATGTCAGCAACCTGGCCGACGATGCCGGTGAAGTCCAGGCCGACCACAGCCACCAGTGCTTCCTCGAATTTGCCGAAAGCATCTTGCCGCAGTCGGTACTGCGCTCGGCGATCACCGCTGCCTACCGCCGACCGGAGCAGGAAGTGGTGCCGATGCTGCTGGAGCAGGCGCGCCTGAGCGCGCCACTGGCCGAAGCCACCAACAAGCTGGCCGCGGGCATTGCCGAAAAGCTGCGCAATCAGAAAAGCGCCGGCGGCCGTGCCGGTATCGTCCAGGGCCTGCTGCAAGAATTCTCGCTGTCGTCTCAGGAAGGCGTGGCGCTGATGTGCCTGGCCGAAGCCCTGCTGCGTATCCCCGACAAAGGTACCCGTGATGCGCTGATCCGCGACAAGATCAGTACCGGCAACTGGCAGCCGCACCTGGGCAACAGCCCGTCACTGTTCGTCAACGCCGCCACCTGGGGGCTGCTGCTGACCGGCAAGCTGGTCAGCACCCATAACGAAACCGGCCTCACCTCCTCGCTCACCCGCATCATCGGCAAGAGCGGCGAACCGATGATCCGCAAGGGCGTCGACATGGCCATGCGCCTGATGGGTGAGCAGTTCGTCACCGGCGAGACCATTGCCGAAGCCCTGGCCAACGCCAGCCGTTTCGAGGCCAAAGGCTTCCGTTACTCCTACGACATGCTCGGCGAAGCCGCACTGACCGAGCACGACGCGCAGAAGTACCTGGCGTCCTACGAGCAAGCCATCCACTCGATCGGCAAGGCCTCGCATGGCCGTGGCATCTATGAAGGCCCAGGTATCTCGATCAAGCTGTCGGCACTGCACCCGCGCTACAGCCGCGCCCAGTACGAGCGCGTGATGGAGGAGCTGTACCCGCGCCTGCTGTCGCTGACCCTGCTGGCCAAGCAGTACGACATCGGCCTTAACATCGACGCCGAAGAAGCCGACCGCCTGGAGCTTTCGCTGGACCTGCTCGAACGCCTGTGCTTCGAGCCATCCCTGGCTGGCTGGAACGGCATCGGCTTCGTTATCCAGGCCTACCAGAAGCGCTGCCCGTACGTGATCGACTACGTCATCGATCTGGCCAAGCGCAGCCGCCACCGCCTGATGATCCGCCTGGTAAAAGGCGCCTACTGGGACAGCGAGATCAAGCGTGCCCAGGTCGAAGGCCTGGAAGGCTACCCGGTCTATACCCGCAAGGTGTACACCGACGTGTCCTACGTCGCCTGCGCCCGCAAGCTGCTGGCCGTGCCAGAAGCCATCTACCCGCAGTTCGCCACCCACAACGCCCACACCCTGTCGGCCATCTACCACATTGCCGGGCAGAACTATTACCCGGGCCAGTACGAGTTCCAGTGCCTGCACGGCATGGGCGAGCCGCTGTACGAGCAAGTGGTCGGCAAGATTGCCGATGGCAAGCTGAACCGCCCGTGCCGCGTGTATGCACCGGTCGGCACCCATGAAACGCTGCTGGCCTACCTGGTGCGCCGCCTGCTGGAAAACGGCGCGAACACCTCGTTCGTCAACCGCATTGCCGACCACTCGATTTCCATCCAGGAACTGGTCGCCGACCCGGTGGCCAGCATCGAGCGCATGGGTACCCAGGAAGGCAGTATCGGCCTGCCGCACCCACGCATTCCCCTGCCGCGCGACCTGTATGGCACCGAACGGGCCAACTCGGCCGGTATCGACATGGCCAACGAACACCGCCTGGCATCGCTGTCCTGCGCCATGCTGGCCACCGCTCACAATGACTGGAAGGCTGCCCCGCTACTGGCCTGCGCCGCCAGCGAGAGCGCAGCCGCACCGGTGCTGAACCCGGCTGACCACCGCGACGTCGTCGGCCATGTGCAGGAGGCCACCGTTGCCGACGTGGACAACGCCATCCAGTGCGCACTGAACGCCGCACCGATCTGGCAGGCCACCCCGCCAGCCGAGCGTGCTGCCATTCTGGAGCGCACCGCCGACCTGATGGAGGCCGAGATCCAGCCGCTGATGGGCCTGCTCATCCGCGAGGCCGGCAAGACCTTCGCCAACGCCATTGCCGAAGTGCGTGAAGCCGTGGACTTCCTGCGCTACTACGCGGTGCAAGCACGTAACGACTTCAGCAACGACGCCCACCGCCCACTGGGCCCTGTGGTGTGCATCAGCCCATGGAACTTCCCGCTGGCGATCTTCACCGGCCAGGTGGCCGCAGCCCTGGCTGCCGGCAACCCGGTACTGGCCAAGCCTGCCGAGCAAACCCCACTGATCGCCGCCCAGGCCGTGCGCCTGCTGCTGGAAGCTGGCATCCCAGAAGGCGTGCTGCAGCTGCTGCCTGGCCGCGGTGAAACCGTCGGAGCCGGCCTGGTCGGGGACGAACGCGTCAAAGGTGTGATGTTCACCGGCTCCACTGAAGTGGCCCGCCTGCTGCAGCGCAACGTCGCTGGCCGTCTGGACAACCAGGGCCGCCCGATCCCGCTGATCGCCGAAACCGGCGGCCAGAACGCGATGATCGTCGACTCCTCGGCACTGACCGAACAGGTCGTGATCGACGTGGTGTCCTCGGCCTTCGACAGTGCCGGCCAGCGTTGCTCGGCCCTGCGCGTACTGTGCTTGCAGGAAGACTCCGCCGACCGCGTAATCGAGATGCTCAAGGGCGCCATGGCTGAAAGCCGCCTGGGCTGCCCGGACCGCCTGGCCGTGGACATCGGCCCGGTGATCGATGCCGAAGCCAAGGCTGGCATCGAGAAGCACATCCAGGGCATGCGCGAGAAAGGCCGCCCGGTCTACCAAGTCGCTATTGCAGATGCTGCCGAGATCAAGCGTGGCACTTTCGTCATGCCAACCCTGATCGAGCTGGACAGCTTCGACGAGCTGAAGCGCGAAATCTTCGGCCCCGTGCTGCACGTGGTGCGCTACAACCGCCGCAATCTGGACCAGCTGATCGAGCAGATCAACAACTCCGGCTACGGCCTGACCCTCGGCGTGCACACCCGTATCGACGAGACCATCGCCAAGGTGGTGGAAACCGCCAACGCCGGCAACATGTACGTCAACCGCAACATTGTGGGTGCAGTGGTGGGCGTGCAGCCGTTCGGTGGTGAAGGCCTGTCGGGCACCGGCCCGAAAGCCGGCGGCCCGCTGTACCTCTACCGCCTGCTGTCGACCCGCCCGGCCGACGCCATCGGCCGCCACTTCCAGCAGCAGGACGGCGAAGGCAAGCCGGACCGCACCCTGCACGAACAGCTGGTCAAGCCGCTGCACGGCCTGAAGGCCTGGGCCGAGAGCAACCAGCTGGCCGACCTGGCCGCGCTGTGCAGCCAGTTCGCCAGCCAGTCGCAGAGCGGCATCGCCCGCCTGCTGCCTGGCCCGACCGGCGAGCGCAACAGCTACACCATCCTGCCGCGTGAGCACGTACTGTGCCTGGCCGACAACGAAACCGACCTGCTGGCGCAGTTCGCCGCAGTCCTGGCCGTTGGCAGCTCGGCGGTGTGGGTTGACGGTGAACCGGGCAAGGCCCTGCGCGCCCGCCTGCCGCGTGAGCTGCAGGCCAAGGTGAAGCTGGTCGCGGACTGGAACAAGGATGAAGTGGCGTTCGATGCCGTGATCCACCATGGCGACTCGGACCAGTTGCGCGGCGTATGCCAGCAGGTGGCCAAGCGTGCCGGGGCGATCGTTGGGGTGCACGGGCTGTCCAGCGGTGATCACCAGATTGCGCTGGAGCGCCTGGTCATCGAGCGCGCGGTGAGCGTGAACACTGCGGCGGCAGGCGGTAACGCCAGCCTGATGACCATTGGCTAATGGCTGAGGGTGGTTGAAGAAGAAGGAGAGCCTCGGCTCTCCTTTTTTATGCGTGCATGTCCTGAAGCAGGGGCTGGTCTAACAGGTGCTCACCAGAACGTGGTCATGCCAACGGTGACTTGGTGTCTTCTGTTGTTACCGTTTATCCCCTGGAGATTCTCGGCTGCCTGGGCCGGTCCTTTCGCGGGTAAACCCGCCCCTATACACATGCACAGGCCGTCGTGTAGGAGCGGGTTCACCCGCGAAGAGGCCGGACCTGCCGGCCAGTTTCTACCCGTCGTTCACCGTTGCCGCCACCACCGTATTCGCGGGTAAACCCGCTCCTACTCCGGATCAGTGCCGGACACACATCGGGGGTTGGACACAGGCCGCTGTAGGGTTTACCCGCGAAAGGCCCCGTCCAGACAGACCTATCAAAAAAGCCTTGCAGCAGGCTTCTACCCAGCATCGTATTGTCTTCAAGGCAAGTGGAAACGCGGGGTGGATCGGGGACTATCCGGAGCTCCCCTCAGACAGAGCTCCGGCCAAAAATTGCTCAAACCATTGGTGAAAGCGCAATCAAAGCAAACAGCTGTGCTGCCATAAGCGCAATACCCAGCAGCATCCAAAGCCAATTGGCCAGCGTGAACCGGCTGTTGGCCTTCCCTTCTTTGTCACCCGCACTGAAATTGATGCCCTTCTGCATGAACACCAGAATGATCAGCCAAGCTGCCTGAATGGCTAAGCCTGCAAAATAGGCCGGCCACAGTTGGCCTTCCAACACGACGCTGGCAGCCACCCAGACAACGCAAAAACCGTAATAGCCCAGCGTGAGCCCCAGGATCGACCACGGATAGGTTTTACCTGAGTCGCGAATATGGTCATTTACCCTTCTCAATAATGGATAGATGAAGAACACTGCAAAAGCGCTTCGCCAGAACGGACTTACGCGCTCTCCCGTTTTCTCTCTATGCAGACTCCAACTTTGATAGAAGCAATAAACCCAGTAGAAGCCCAAGGTAAAGAAAGTCATTACACCAAATTTCATGGGTGAGACTACGAAGAAGGGAACCTGGTTGCCGTTGGCCTCAGCCAAGTCACCGTGGTGGGCATCACTCATCTGAAACGTTTCCTTGTGAACACCAAAACGCACATTCAAGGCCAACTGATATTCGATCCGCAGCAGTCCATTTCCGATCGGGATTGCGGGAAACGTCTCTATATTCTCCCGAGCAGGCATTACACGACCTGACCTTGCGTTGGTTTCACCAATAACCGGCAGGCTCCCGGCGTTCTCAACCCATATCACGCAAACCTATTAACCTGTCCCCAGTCTCACCACGCTCCTAAACTCGCAGCATCCCGCCTCAGGACCGCCACCATGCCCGAGACCTTGCTCAGCCCCCGCAACCTCGCCTTCGAGCTCTACGAAGTCCTCGACGCCGAAGCCCTGACCCAACGCCCGCGCTTCGCCGAGCACAGCCGTGAAACCTTCGATGCGGCACTGACCACCGCCCGCACCATCGCCGAAAAGTATTTCGCCCCGCACAACCGCAAGGCCGACGAAAACGAGCCACGCTACGTGGACGGCCGCGCCGAGCTGATTCCCGAGGTGAAGCCCGCCGTCGATGCCTTCCTCGAAGCCGGCTTCCTCAACGCCAACCGGGACTTCGAGGTCGGCGGCATGCAGCTGCCCAGCCTGGTCTCGCAAGCCTGCTTCGCCCACTTCCAGGCCGCCAACGCCGGCACCACGGCCTACCCGTTCCTGACCATGGGCGCGGCCAACCTGATCGAGAGCTTCGGCTCCGATGAACAGAAGCGCCTGTTCCTGCAACCGATGATCGAGGGCCGCTACTTCGGCACCATGGCGCTGACCGAACCCCACGCCGGCTCGTCGCTGGCCGACATCCGCACCCGCGCCGAACCAGCAGGCGACGGCAGCTACCGGCTCAAAGGCAACAAGATCTTCATTTCCGGCGGCGACCACGAACTGTCGGAAAACATCGTGCACATGGTGCTGGCCAAGCTTCCGGACGCCCCGCCCGGGGTCAAGGGCATTTCGCTGTTCATCGTGCCCAAGTACCACGTAAACCCGGACGGCAGCCGTGGCCCGCGCAACGATGTGCTGCTGGCCGGGCTGTTCCACAAGATGGGCTGGCGCGGCACCACCTCGACCGCGCTGAACTTCGGCGACAATGGCCAGTGCGTCGGCTATCTGGTCGGCCAGCCGCACCAAGGCCTGGCCTGCATGTTCCAGATGATGAACGAGGCGCGGATAGGCGTAGGCATGGGCGCGGTGATGCTGGGTTACGCCGGCTACCTTTACTCCCTGGAATACGCTCGCCAGCGGCCGCAGGGCCGGCGGCCAGACAACAAGGACCCACACAGCCCGGCGGTGCCGATCATCGAGCACACGGATGTGAAGCGCATGCTTCTGGCGCAGAAGGCCTACGTAGAAGGCGCCTTTGACCTGGGCCTGTACGCCGCGCGCCTGTTCGACGACACCCATACGGCCGCTGACGAAAACACCCGCAAGCTGGCGCAGGACCTGCTCGACCTGCTGACCCCGATCGTCAAATCCTGGCCCTCGGCGTTCTGCCTCAAGGCCAACGAATTGGCGATCCAGATTCTTGGCGGCCACGGCTACACCCGCGAATACCCGGTGGAGCAGTACTACCGTGACAACCGTTTGAACCCGATCCACGAAGGTACCGAGGGTATCCAGTCGCTCGATCTGCTCGGTCGCAAGCTGGCACAGCACAATGGTGCCGGCCTCAAGCAGCTGATCCGCCTGATCGCCACCACCTGCGAACGTGCCAGCCATCACCCGAACCTTGACCCACTGCGTCAGCCGCTGGAGCAACTGGCCAACCGCCTGCAGGGGGTCACCCTGGTCCTGCTCGGTGACCTCGCCCACGGCAAAGTCGCTGGTGCCTTGGCCAACTCTGCCTTGTACCTCAAGGCCTTCGGCCACTGCGTGATCGGCTGGCGCTGGTTGGAGCAAGCGGTTCACGCCGAACTTGGTCTGCTCAAGGGAACCGCTGCTGATCGCGACTTCTACCTCGGCAAGCTGCAAGCTGCGCGTTATTTCCTGACCTGGGAAGTACCGGGCTGCCATAATGAGCTGGCATTGCTCGAGGCACACGACGATACCTGCCTCGGCATGCAAGACGGGTGGTTCTAGGGGGAGCCACCGTGTACACGGAGGCATCCGCATGTTCGATTCCAGCGCCCTGCTGCGCCAGCGCTTTGCTGCGCTGCGCAGTACGGCCGAGTTGTTTTCCCTGCGCCATGTGAAACAGTCTCACCAGGCGCTTTCGGTTCGCCGCAACGTCGCCGAACCACCCTTCTTCAGCCAGGATGAGGGCGCCATGCTCACCGTGCGGGTCAATGGCGTGGAGGCCTACGCTGCCACCGCCGACCTGTCCCAGGCTGGCCTGCAGCGCGCGCTTGAGCAAGCCGAGGCGCTGGCGCGGCAGATCGCCCGGCACAGCCTGCTGGACCTGCGCGAACACGCCGTGACCAGTGCACGCCACGACCATGTTTCGCCCAACTTCGACCAACCCGTACCCAGCCTCGCCGACTGCCTTGGCCTGCTCGCCGCCGAATCGGCCAGCGTGCCCAGGGACAGCCGTTTGGTGGACTGGCAGGCCAGCCTGGGGCTGAGCCTGGTCGAGCAAACCTACCTGAACTCGGCCGGCGCCGAACTGCGCCATGCCCAGCGCTTCCTGTTCCCGGGCATGGGGGTGACCGCCAGCGACGGCCAGGACAGCCAAAGCCGCAGCCTGGGCCGCGACAACTTCGGCCAACAGGGTGGTTTCGAGATCATCGAGCGCTGCGGCCTGGTCGGCGCGGCCAGTCGGGTGGCCGACGAAGCACTGCAACTGCTGCTGGCACCGAACACCCCCAGTGGCCCGCGTGACCTGCTATTGATGCCGGACCAGATGATGCTGCAGATTCACGAATCCATCGGCCACCCGCTGGAGATGGACCGCATTCTCGGCGACGAGCGCAACTACGCCGGCACCAGCTTCGTCAAAGCCAGCGACTTCGGCCACCTGCAGTACGGCTCCAGCCTGCTGAACGTGACCTTCGACCCGACCATTGGCGAAGAGCTGGCCAGCTACAGTCATGACGACGACGGCACCCCGGCCAGCAAAGCATTCCTGATACGCGGCGGCCTGCTGCTGCGCCCGCTGGGTGGCGCGCTGTCGCAGTTCCGCTCTGGCCTGGACGGCGTGGCCAACAGCCGTGCCTGCGGCTGGAACCGCGCGCCGATCGACCGCATGGCCAACCTCAACATCGAGCCGGGCGACCAGTCTTTCGAGCAACTGGTCGGAGGCATCGAGCAGGGCATCCTGATGCGTACCAACCGTTCCTGGTCCATCGACGATGCGCGCAACAAGTTCCAGTTCGGCTGCGAATGGGGCCAGTTGATTGAAAATGGCGAGCTCAAGGGCATCGTCAAGAACCCCAACTACCGCGGCATCTCCGCGCAGTTCTGGCGCAACCTGTCGGCGGTTGGCGACCACAGTACCTTCCAGGTGCTGGGCACGCCCAACTGTGGCAAGGGCGAACCCAATCAGGTGGTGCGGGTCGGCCACGCCTCGCCGGCCTGTGTGTTCCGCCAGATCGATGTATTCGGAGGAGACGCCTGATGAAGCACGCTTTCGAAACCCTGGTCGGGGAGGTGCACGCCGCCCTTCAGGCGGGCGAGCAGTTCACCCTCGGTTACAGTGCCGAGCAATCGCAGTTCGTGCGTTTCAACCATGCCAAGGTGCGACAGGCCGGCGAAGTCAGCCAGGCCAGCGCGCAACTGCGGCTGGTGCGCGATGGGCGCCAGGCGGAACAGCAGGTGACCTTGAGTGGCGACGTGCAACTGGATCGCCAGCGCCTGAACGTTGCGCTCGAGCAGCTGCGCCAGACCTTGCCGCTGCTGGCACTCGACCCTTACCTGCGCCTGGACGAAAACGCCTGGCACAGCCATAGCCTGCAGGAACACCCCCTGCCCGCACTGAACGAAGTACTGGCCCTGCTCGAGCGTGAAGCAGGTGACCTGGACCTGGTCGGCATCTACGCCGCCGGCCCGGTCTGCCGCGGCTTCGCCAGCTCGTTCGGCGCCTTCGGCTGGCACCAGGCCAACAGTTTCAACGTCGACTGGAGCCTGTTCCACGATAATGGCCAGGCAGTGAAGGCCAACTATGCCGGCCAGGCCTGGAGTGCCGACGACTTCACCGCACGCCTGCGCCAAGCACGAGAGCAGTTGGGTTTCCTCGGCCGCCCGGCAGTTACCCTCAAGCCCGGCACCTACCGCGCCTACCTTGCACCTGCGGCCATGGACGAAGTCGCCGGCATGTTGTGCTGGGGTGGCTTTTCCGCGCAGGCCCTGGCCACTGGCAACAGCGCTCTGCAGCGCCTGTACAACGGCGATGCACGGCTTAGCCCGCTGGTCAGTTTTACCGAGCAGGTCAGCGGCTCGCTTAGCCCGGCATTTTCCGATGAAGGTGCGCCGCGCCTGGATGTGCCGCTGATCCAGCAAGGCGAGGCCCGGCAGCGGTTGATCAGTGCGCGCAGTGCGGCCGAGTTCGAGCTGCAGGCCAATGGCGCCGACGGCTACGAGTCGCCCTGTGCGCTCAGCCTGGCGCCGGGCAATCTGGCCAGTGCGCAGATCCTTGAGCGTCTAGGCACCGGGCTGTACATCAGCAACCTGTGGTACCTGAACTACTCGGACCTGCCAGCGGCGCGCATGACCGGGCTGACCCGCTTCGCCACTTTCTGGGTAGAAGACGGGCAGATCCAGGGGCCGGTGAGTACCATGCGCTTCGATGACAGCTTGTACAGCTTGCTGGGCAGCCAGCTGGAGGACCTGACCCAGGAGCGCGAGATGATCCTGTCGACCAGTACTTATGGACAGCGCAGTACCGGGTCGAGTCATTTGCCCGGGGCACTGGTCAAAGGCCTGACCCTGACATTGTGACTGGACTTGCCGGCCCTTTCGCGGCTAAAGCCGCGCCTACAAGGAACGCGTAACCCCTGTAGGAGCGGCTTTAGCCGCGAAAGGGCCGGCACTGACAAACGAGGACGTCATGCCCGAACGCACCCCGCTGGACCCCGTCACCGCCCGCTGGATCCCTTGGGTGGTGGCCATCGCCTTCTTCATGCAGTCCCTGGACGGCACCATCCTCAACACGGCGCTGCCGGCCATGGCCCGCTCGTTGGCCGAAGACCCCTTGCGCATGCAGGGTGTGATCATTGCCTACATGCTCACCGTGGCCCTGCTGATCCCCGCCTCAGGCTGGATCGCCGACCGTTTCGGCACCAAGCGCATCTTCTTCAGCGCTATCTTGCTGTTCAGCTTTGGCTCGCTGCTGTGCGCCGCAGCCAACAGCCTTGGCTTCCTGATCTTCGCCCGCGTAGTGCAAGGCCTGGGCGGTGCGCTGATGCTGCCGGTCGGGCGGCTGGTGGTGCTGCGCGCCTACCCACGCAGCGAGCTGGTGCGGATCATGAGTTTCATCACCATCCCCGGCCTGCTCGGGCCATTGCTGGGGCCAACGGTTGGTGGCTGGCTGGTGGAAATCCTCAGCTGGCACTGGATCTTCCTGCTCAACCTGCCTGTCGGCCTGCTTGGCTGCATTGCCGTGTGGAAGTTCATCCCGGACTTGCGCGGCGCCGAGCGCACCACCTTCGACGGCCCTGGTTTCCTGCTGTTCGGCGCAGCGATGGTACTGATCACCATTGCCATGGAAGGCCTGGGCGAGCTGCACCTGCCGCACTTGCGGGTAATGTTGCTGCTGTTCGCCGGCATGGCCTGCCTGGCCGCGTACTGGCTGCGCGCCGGGCGCGACCCGGAGCCGCTGTTCTCGCCAAGCCTGTTCCGCGTGCGCACCTTCGCCATCGGCATCCTCGGCAACCTGTTCGCCCGCCTGGGCAGCGGCGCGCTGCCGTTCCTGGTGCCGTTGCTGCTGCAGGTTGCGCTGGGCTACTCACCCGCCCAGGCAGGCATGAGCATGATCCCGCTGGCGGCGGCGGCCATGCTGGCCAAATCCTTTGCCCGACCGCTGATCGAACGGTTCGGCTATCGCATCATCCTCACCGGCAATACCTTGCTGCTGGGCATCCTGCTGGCAAGCCTGGGCCTGGTGGACGAGCAGACCCCCTATTGGCTGCTGTTGGTGCAACTTGGCCTTCTGGGCGCAGTGAACTCCATGCAGTTCACTGCGATGAACACAGTGACGCTCATCGATCTCGACGACGCCAGCGCCAGTAGCGGTAACAGCCTGCTGTCGGTGGTCGCGCAACTGTCGCTGAGCCTGGGTGTGGCCTGCGCCGGCGCACTGTTGGGCGGCTTTACTGCGGCAGGCAGCGCCGAGGGCGTGGAAACCACCCTGGGCGCGTTCCAGCTGACCTTCGTCACCATCGGCGTAATGGCCATGCTGGCAGCGGCGATCTTCCTGCAGCTGGCGCCGACGGACGGAAGGCGTGCCCGTCGTCCGGAACAACACATGGAGTCGTAGGGCGAATGGCCACGAGGCTGGTAGACTATGCGGCATTTTTCGCTTCGCACCGCAGGCCCGCCTCGTGACCACCGAATCCACCGCCTTTGCCACCTTGCCGCTGTCCACTGCCATGCTGGCCAACCTGGAAGCCCTCGGCTATGCCTCGATGACGCCGATCCAGGCCCAGAGCCTGCCTGTCATCCTCAAAGGCCAGGACCTGATCGCCCAGGCCAAGACCGGTAGCGGCAAGACTGCCGCCTTCGGCATCGGCCTGCTCAACCCGATCAACCCGCGCTACTTCGGCTGCCAGGCGTTGGTGCTCTGCCCTACCCGCGAACTCGCCGACCAGGTGGCCAAGGAGCTGCGCCGCCTGGCCCGTGCCGAGGACAACATCAAGATCCTGACCCTGTGCGGCGGCGTTTCACTGGGCCCACAGATCGCTTCGCTGGAGCACGGTGCGCACATCATCGTCGGCACCCCAGGGCGCATCCAGCAGCACCTGGACAAAGGCACCCTGGTCCTGGACGGGTTGAACACCCTGGTGCTGGACGAAGCCGACCGCATGCTCGACATGGGCTTCTTCGACGCCATCGCCAGCATCATCGGCAAGACCCCTTCGCGCCGCCAGACCCTGCTGTTCTCGGCCACCTACCCGGCCGGCATCAAGCAACTGGCCGCCGACTTCATGCGCAACCCGCAGCAGGTCAAGGTCGAAAGCCTGCACACCGACAACCAGATCGAGCAGCGTTTCATCGAGATTGACCCGCAGCAACGCCTGGAAGCCGTCACCCGCGTGCTCGGCCACTACCGCCCGCAGTCGTGCGTAGCGTTCTGCTTCACCAAGCAGCAATGCGAGGACGTGGTTGCCCACCTGACCGCCAAGGGCATCGTCGCCCAGGCCCTGCACGGCGACCTGGAGCAGCGCGACCGTGACCAGGTGCTGACCATGTTCGCCAACCGCAGCAGCTCGGTGCTGGTGGCTACCGACGTGGCCGCGCGCGGCCTGGACATCGATGGCCTGGACATGGTCATCAACGTGGAGCTGGCGCGTGATGCGGAAATCCACGTGCACCGCGTGGGCCGTACCGGCCGCGCCGGCGAGAAAGGCGTTGCGGTCAGCCTGGTGGCACCGGCCGAAGGCCACCGCGCCCAGGCCATCGAAGCGCTGCAGAAGAGCCCGCTGCGCTGGGACCAGCTGGACAGCCTGAAAAACAAGGGCGGCGAGCCCCTGCTGCCGGTGATGACCACACTGTGCATTGCCGCTGGCCGCAAGGACAAGCTGCGCCCTGGCGACATCCTGGGGGCCCTGACCGGTGATGCCGGCATCCCGGGCAAGCAAGTGGGCAAGATCGCCATCTTCGACTTCCAGGCGTTTGTGGCCGTGGAGCGTGCGCTCGCCAAGCAAGCCATGCAGCGACTGAACAGCGGCAAGATCAAGGGTCGCGCCCTGAAAGTCCGCATTCTCTAAAGCCAGGCAAAGCCCCCTGTAGGAGCGGGTTTACCCGCGAACGCGGCAGTAAATGCATCGTCGCATTCGCGGGTGATCCCACTCCCACAGGGTTCAGCATTTCAATCTGAAGGTTCATACCGTGCACTCCACCGACGTGATCATCCTTGGCGCCGGCGCCGCCGGCCTGATGTGCGCCCAGCTCAGTGCCCGTCGCGGCCGCCGGGTGCTGCTGCTCGACCACGCCAACAAGCCAGGCAAGAAAATCCTCATGTCCGGCGGCGGGCGCTGCAACTTCACCAACCTGTACACCGAGCCGGCCAACTTCCTTTCGCACAACGCGCACTTCTGCAAGTCGGCCCTGGCCCGCTACACCCAGTGGGACTTCATCGAACTGGTGTGCAAGCACGGCGTGGCGTACCACGAGAAGAAGCTCGGCCAGCTGTTCTGTGACAACAAGGCCAGCGACATCCTCGACATGCTGCTGGCCGAGTGCGACGAGGCCGGTGCCGAGATCCGCATGCACACCAGCATCGAACAGATCGAGAAGACCGAAAGCGGCTACCTGCTGCAGACCAGCGGCGGCCAGTTCACCTGCCAGTCGCTGGTCATCGCCACTGGCGGCCTGTCGATCCCGACCCTGGGCGCCACCGGTTTCGGCTACCAGGTGGCCCGTCAGTTCGGCCACACCTTGCTGCCAACCCGCGCCGGGCTGGTGCCATTCACCATCACTGAGCCCCAACTCAAGGCGATGTGCACCGAATTGTCCGGCACCTCACTGGACTGCACCGCCAGCTGCAATGGCACCAGCTTCCGCGAAAACCTGCTGTTCACGCACCGCGGCCTGAGCGGCCCGGCGATCTTGCAGATCTCGTCGTTCTGGGAAGCCGGTGACACGGTCGAGATCAACCTGCTGCCCGACCGGGATGCGCTTTCCTGGCTGCAACAGATGCAGGCCGAGCGCGCCAATGCCGAACTGAAGACCGTGCTGGGCGAGGTGTTCACCCGCAAGCTGGCTAACTTGCTGGCCGAGCAGTGGTTCGAATCGAAGCCGATGAAGCAGTACACACCGGCGGAACTGGCGCACATCGCCGAAAAGCTGGCGAACTGGCAAGTGGTGCCAGCCGGCACCGAAGGCTACCGCACCGCCGAAGTGACCCTGGGCGGCGTGGATACCCGCGAGGTGTCGTCCAAGACCATGGAGTCGCTGAAAAGCCCCGGTTTGTACTTCATCGGTGAAGTGCTGGATGTCACCGGCCACCTGGGCGGTTTCAACTTCCAGTGGGCCTGGGCATCGGCGAACGCCGCCGCGCAGTTCGTGTAGAGTAGAATCCTTTCAGCAGCACGGAACGCTTCTTGCTGGCCCGTGCTTGGCGCCGTTATTGGGGCCGCTGCGCGCCCCTTCGCGGGCACGCCCGCTCCCACAGGGGCCTGTGTCGTACGTGTGGGAGCGGGCGTGCCCGCGAAGGGGCACGCAGCGGCCCCAATAACCGGCCCTGAAAGGTATTCTTCTGATCACCGCCTGGCAGGCCATCATGTCATCGAGCTCGTTCCGTCAGTCACTGCGTCGCCTGTGGGGCCAAGACAAGTTCAGCTACAGCATCCGGGTCACCATTGCCCTCACCGGCAGCCTGGCCCTGTGCTGGTACCAGAACGAGATGGCCCTGCTGATTCCGCTGTTCCTCGGCATCATCGCCAGCGCCCTGGCCGAAACCGACGACAGCTGGCAGGGCCGCCTCAGCGCCCTGGCCGTTACCCTGGTGTGCTTCGCTATCGCTGCACTGGCAGTCGAGTTGCTGTTCCCCTACCCCTGGATCTTCGTCATTGCCCTGGCCCTGGCGGCCTTTGGCCTGACCATGCTCGGGGCGCTGGGCGAGCGCTACGGCGCCATCGCTTCGGCCACCTTGATCACTGCGGTCTACACCATGATCGGCGTGGACCAGCGCGGCGGCCAGGTCACCGACTTCTGGCACGAACCGCTGCTGCTGGTGGCAGGTGCGGCCTGGTACGGGCTGTTGTCGGTGCTGTGGCAGGCGCTGTTTTCCAACCAGCCGGTACAACAGAGCCTGGCCAAACTGTTCTTCGAGCTGGGCAGCTACCTGAAGCTCAAGGCCAGCCTGTTTGAACCGGTCCGCACGCTCGACGTCGAGGCACGGCGCCTGGAACTGGCCCAGCAGAACGGCAAGGTGGTGGCCGCGCTGAACGCAGCCAAGGAGATCATCCTGCACCGGGTGGGCAACAGCCAACCCAACTCGAAGGTAAGCCGCTACCTCAAGCTGTACTTCCTGGCCCAGGACATCCACGAGCGTGTCAGTGCCTCGCACTACCCCTACAACGCACTGACCGAGGCGTTTTTCCACAGCGACGTCATGTTCCGCTGCCAGCGCCTGTTGCGTAAGCAGGGTTCATCCTGCCAGGAACTGGCCCGCTCGATCCGCCTGCGCCAACCATTCGTGCTGGCCAGCGGTTATCCAGAAGCCCTCGAAGACCTCAACGCCTCGCTGGAGCACCTGCGCATCCAGAGCAACCCGGCCTGGCGCGGCCTGTTGCGCTCACTGCGGGCACTCGCCGCCAACCTGGCAACACTGGACCGCCTGCTCAGTGCCGCCAGCAACCCGGACAGCCTGGCCGACGCCAGCGACAGCAGCCTGCTCGACCGCTCGCCGCGCTCGCTGAAGGACGTGTGGACGCGCCTGCGCACCCAGCTCACACCGACCTCGCTGTTGTTCCGCCATGCCTTGCGCCTGCCGCTGGCGCTGTCGATCGGCTATGGCATGGTGCACCTGATTCACCCGACCCAGGGCTACTGGATCATCCTCACCACGCTGTTCGTGTGCCAGCCCAACTACGGGGCCACGCGGCGCAAGCTGGTGCAGCGAATCTTCGGCACTGCCGTTGGCCTGACAGTGGGTTGGGCCTTGTTCGACCTGTTCCCCAACCCGGTCATCCAGTCGTTGTTCGCCGTGGTTGCCGGGGTGGTGTTCTTCGTCAACCGCACCACCCGCTACACCCTGGCCACTGCCGCGATCACCCTGATGGTGCTGTTCTGCTTCAACCAGATCGGCGATGGCTACGGCCTGTTCCTGCCACGCCTGTTCGATACCCTGGTCGGCAGCCTGATTGCCATTCTTGCAGTGTTCCTGTTCCTGCCTGACTGGCAGGGCCGACGGCTGAACAAGGCGCTGGCCAATACCCTGGCCTGCGCCAGCGTTTACCTGCGCCAGATCATGCAGCAGTACGCCCACGGCAAGCGCGACGACCTGGCCTACCGCCTGGCCCGGCGCAATGCCCACAACGCTGACGCGGCGCTGTCCACCACCTTGGCCAACATGCTGATGGAGCCGGGGCATTTCCGTAAGGAGGCCGACGTTGGCTTTCGCTTCCTGGTGCTGTCGCACACGTTGCTCAGCTACCTCTCGGGGTTAGGCGCGCACCGCGACACGGCGTTGCCAGCGGAGGTGCAGGAGCAGTTGATCGAAGGCGCCGGGCAAAGCCTGGCCAGCAGCCTGGACGAAATTGCCAACGGCCTGGCCGCACGGCTGCCGGTGGCGATTCACAGTGATACCGAAGAGGCGTTGGCCAATGCCCTGGAGCAGATGCCGGAAGATCTGGATGAGCATCAGCGGCTGGTGCAGACGCAGCTGGCGTTGATATGCCGGCAGCTGGGGCCACTGCGGACCCTGGCGGCACACCTGATCAAGGAGAATGCCCCGGCCTGATCGTTTTAGTGCCTGTGCTCAAAAGCCGTACTGACGCAGCAGCCGAGCATAGCTGCCATCGGCCTTCATCGCCGCTATCGCCTGCTCGAAGCGCTCGACGATCCGCTCATGCTCCGGGTGCTTCAGGCTGACCAGAATATGCAGGGTGTTCTCCCCCAGCGGCGGATCCACCAGCATCACCCCATCACGCACGTCCTGCGGCTCACGCTGCAGGTTGTAGCGGGCCACGTACTCGTCTTCCACCGCCAGGCTTACCCGCCCTGCCGCCAACATGCGTACCGCAGAAGAGAAGTTGCGCACTGGCACTTTGTGCAGATGGGGATCCCCGTCGAATTCCGGTGAATAGGCGTAATCACGCACTACGGCAATGCTATAGGCATAAAGGTCAGACAGACGCTTGTAGCTAAACGCCTCGCCCTTACGCTGCAGCAGGCGAATACGATTACTCAGGTAGGCGTTGGAAAACTGCCCGATACTGACGCGCGAGTCGTTGTACCAGGCATTGATCAGCACGTCGTAGCGCCCTTCACCTACCCCCAGCAACGCACGCGCCCACGGCACCTCTTCATAGCCGCTGGCGTAGCCGGCACGCGCCAGTGCCGTGGTAACGATGCTGGTCGCAAGGCCGCCGCCCGGCATCTTGGCATCGGTGAACGGTGGCCAGTTATCGGCCACCAGGCGTAGCTTGGCGTGACCCGGGGAAGGTGTTGCCAGCATCGTTGCCAGTAAACCCAGAACACAAAGCAGTGGCCGCATGCTCACGTCCTTTCGCAATGGAGGGCAACACTGCCAGTGAGATTACACAAAGCGGTTGCCGAGGGCAGCGGCCAATAGTGTCATTTAGCCTCTATTTTGGCCGAAGCACATGCAGCATGCGATGATCGAGCCCCATCCAAGGAGTTCGTGCCCATGTCAATCGACTGGATCTGCAAGCACCACACCGACCTCGGCAAG
Organism: Pseudomonas sp. FW305-E2; assembly: GCF_058782925.1. Classification (NCBI taxonomy): domain Bacteria; kingdom Pseudomonadati; phylum Pseudomonadota; class Gammaproteobacteria; order Pseudomonadales; family Pseudomonadaceae; genus Pseudomonas; species Pseudomonas sp. FW305-E2. The sequence continues at coordinate 229,002 of NZ_JBYSYE010000003.1, forward strand.
GAGCAGCTCTATGCCATTTTGCAGCTACGCACTGAAGTACTCGTGGTGGAGCAGCGCCACGCCTACCAGGAAGTCGATGGTCAGGACCTGACTGGCGATACCCTGCACCTCATGGCCTGGCAGGAAGACAAGCTGGTGGCCTACCTGCGCCTGCTGGATCCGCAGTCACAAGGTGGGGATGTGGTGATCGGACGAGTGGTGACATCAGCGCAGGCACGAGGTTTGAACCTTGAAGAAAGCTTGCTGCTGAAGGGGCTGGAGGCGGCGGAGCATTGTTGGCCGGGGGTGCCGGTTTTTCTGTCGGCTCAGGCGCACTTGCAGGATTTCTATGCCCGCCATGGGTTTGCGGTGGTGAGCGGCGAGTCGCTGGTGGACGGCATCTCGTCTATCGGCATGCGTAGGGGTTGAGTCAACCGTGTGGTAGCGGGCCTGCCCGCGAGGCAGGCACTGAGGGGGATGGCACGGGCTTCGCCCGTGTTCGCGGGGAAACCCGCTCCTACGGGCGACCGCGCAGGCTTTTCAAATCAGGGGTAGCCCAGCACTTCGCGGATTTGCCGCAAGTGACGGATGATCCACTGCTTGTCGATCGCTCCCCAATCATGAATGCGATAATGCCCGGCGTGGTTGCGTGCGCCTTCCTGCTGTTCGAACTCGCAGACGATGTCCAGGTCGGCCAGCGCGGCGATAGTGTCCTGAGCTGTACGACGGGGCATGCCGGTGGCCTCCATCAGGGCGGGCACGCTGGTCGCGGTCTGGCTATCGATCAGCCAGGCCACGTACAGGCGGCGGTAGAAGCTGCTCTTGGTCTTGCTCACTTCCATGCTGCATGTTCCTTAGAGGTTGCCCGGCAGCTCCCGGTAGGTCAGGTAGACGCGCAGGTCGAATTCCAGTTGGTGATAGTCCGGCTCCATGTGCTGGCAGAGCTGGTAGAACGCTTTGTTGTGATCTCGCTCGCGCAGGTGCGCCAACTCGTGCACAACAATCATGCGCAAGAACTGTGGCGCGGCCTCCTTGAACAGCGAGGCAATGCGGATTTCCTTCTTCGCCTTGAGCTTGCCGCCCTGCACCCGCGACACCGCCGTGTTCAAGCCCAGGGCCCGATGCGTCAGATCGAGGCGGCTGTCGAACAATACCTTGTCCAGGTTTGGCGCACTTCGCAGGTACTGTTGGCGCAGATCCTGGGCATAGCCATACAGCGCCTTGTCGTTTTGCACGTCATGGCGGTCAGGGTAACGGCGCTGCAGGTATTCACCCAGGCGGTCGCTGTCGATCATCTGCCGCACCTGCGCCTGCAGGTGCGGGGGGTAGGCTTGCAAGTAACGTAGTACGGTCATGGCGCTGTATTCGGCGTAACGAATGCCGATTCTAGCCAATCACGGCCCTGGCCAGGAGAAAATTGCCGGGAAGCCGCTAGCGTCAGCAGCGGTCATCGGATAAGCCACCAGGAAACCCTGAACGTATTCGCAACCATTGGCCTTGAGCCAGGCGGCCTGCGCCGGGGTCTCCACACCCTCGGCGATCACCGTGATACGGTAGTCGGCGCACAGGCCGATCACGCTGCGAACCAACGCAGCATCTACCGCCGAATCGGGCAGACGGGCCACCAGATGCCGGTCAAGCTTGAGGGTGTCGATAGGCAGGTCGCGCAGCATGCGCAACGAACAGTCACCCGCACCAAAGTCATCCAGGGCCACCCTCACGCCCAGCTCACGCAAGCGGTGTATCTGTTTGACGGCCGCGTCGATGTTATACATCAGCGACGTTTCCGCCACTTCCACCTCCAACTGCGTCGGGACAAGCTGGTAAAGCTGGATGACCCGTTGCAGTTCCTCGACCAGGCCAGGCATGACGAACTGCGCGCGGCTCAGGCTGATGCCGAGCACAAGGTCCGGCGGAAACCTGTCGTACCAGGCCTGCCGCTGCGCGGCCCCCTGGCGGTAGATCCAGCTGGCCAGGCGATTGATCAGCCGCGCTTCTTCCAGCAACGGGATGAACAGCCCCGGCGGTACATCGCCAACGCTGGGGTGCTGCCAGCGCAGCAAGGCCTCGAAACCACGCAGGCGGCCATCGTGGAAGGCGACCTGTGGCTGATACACCAAGGTAAAGTCCTGCTGCTCGATGGCCATGCGCACGCTGTCCTCGAGCATCAATCGCGAGCGCGCCCGTCCGTTGAGTTCCTGGTCGTAGAAGCGGTATTGCTGGCGCCCCGCTTGCTTGGCTGCGTACATCGCTGCATCGGCCGAACGCAGCAGGCCTTCAACATTGGCGCCACAGTCCGGGTAGGTGGCAATGCCGATGCTGACCCCAAGGCATACATCGAGCCCGTCGACCTCATGGCTGATGGAAACACGCTCGAGCAACCGTTCGGCATAACGCCCGGCCTGCTCCGGGTAGGGCAAGCTGTCGAACAGTGCAGTGAACTCATCCCCGCCCATACGCGCCAGCAAGGCCTCACTGCCCAGGCAGTCCTTGAGCTGCTCGGCCACCCAGCGCAACACCCGGTCGCCCGCGTCGTGGCCGAGCGAGTCGTTGATGCGCTTGAAGCCATCCAGGTCCATGTACATCAGCGCCTGCGCCTTGTCCGAGCGCTCGTTGCGCAACAGAGCACCTTCAGCAGCCTGGTAAAAACCACGGCGGTTGAGCAGGCCGGTGAGCGGGTCGGTAATGGCCTGGTATTCCAGCTGCTGATGCAAGTTACGCACCACCGACATGTCCAGCACGGTCACCACCATGGCCTGTTGGTCGGCCGGCAACGGCGCACAGGACAGCGCCACCGGCACAAGCTCCCCCCCTTGGGTCCGCAGTTGGGCATCATGTACGCGGAAGATTTGCCGCCCCTGGTAGGCCTTGTAGAAGTCCGACTCGCGCCACAGGCTGGTACTGGTCAGTTGCACAACGTCGAGCAATGGGGTGCCCTGCAGTTGTTGCACCGGTGCCGCCAGCAAACGGGAAATGGCCGGATTGGCAAAACTGATGATGCCATGGGCATCAACCACCAGAATGCCTTCGGCGGCATTCTCCAGGATGGACGCATTGAATGCCCTGGCCGCCTCCAGTTCGCGACTGAGCTGCTGCAGCATGCGTCGGTTGCGCTGCTGGTCGAGCAGCGCCTGGACCTTGGGCTTGAGTATTTGCGGGTCGAACGGTTTGAACATGTAGTCCACGGCGCCGCTGGCGTAGCCTTTGAGCACGGCCGCGTCGGACTGTTCGTTGGCGGTGAGGAAAATGATCGGGGTCAGTCGAGTACGCTGATTGCCGCGCATCAGCCGGGCGACTTCGAAGCCGTCCATTTCCGGCATCTGTACATCCATCAACACCAGGTCGACTTCGTACTCAAGCAACGCGCTCAAGGCTTCTATCCCAGAGCTCGCCGTCAATACTTGCCAATCCTGCCGGGCCAGCAAGGCCCGCATGCTGATGAGGTTCTCGGGGTAGTCGTCTACCACCAGAAGAACTGAGCTGCCATCCAGTGGCTGCTGTTGAGGGTAAGCGCCATCCATGCTGCTTCTCTGTTATGTGACCGACTTCAAAATACGGTTGGATCCATTAGTACTCTAGTCCTGAGGCTGCAACACGCAATGCAATCAGAACGCTATCAATGGTTAAACTGTACGGTAGCCGACTAACGGTCGGTCTGCGGAAATTATGTACAGGTTTCCATCGCCCATAAAAAAACCCGCATCACTGCGGGTTTTTCAGGGTTACCTGTCGATCAGTTGACCTTGGCGGCCAGTTCACCTTTCAGGTAGCGCTGGTACATACCTTCCAGAGAGATCGGCTTGATCTTCGAAGCATTGCCCGCGGTGCCGAAGGCCTCATAACGAGCGATGCACACGTCGCGCATGGCCTTGATGGTTTCACCGAAGAACTTGCGTGGGTCGAACTCGCTCGGGTTCTGCGCCATCAGACGGCGCATGGCACCGGTAGAGGCCAGACGCAGGTCGGTATCGATGTTGACCTTGCGCACGCCATGCTTGATGCCTTCAACGATTTCTTCGACCGGTACACCGTAGGTTTCTTTGATGTCGCCGCCGTACTGGTTGATGATCGCCAGCCACTCTTGCGGTACCGAGGACGAACCGTGCATCACCAGGTGGGTGTTGGGGATGCGCTTGTGGATTTCCTTGATACGATCGATGGCCAGCACGTCACCGGTTGGTGGCTTGGTGAACTTGTAGGCACCGTGGCTGGTACCGATGGCGATCGCCAGGGCGTCGACCTGGGTCTTCTTGACGAAGTCGGCGGCTTCTTCCGGGTCGGTCAGCATCTGGCTGTGATCCAGCACGCCTTCGGCGCCGATCCCGTCTTCTTCACCGGCCATGCCGGTTTCCAGGGAACCCAGGCAGCCCAGTTCGCCTTCAACCGAAACGCCGCAGGCGTGAGCCATGGCAACGGTCTGCTGGGTAACGCGGACGTTGTACTCGTAGTCGGTCGGGGTCTTGCCGTCTTCACCCAGCGAACCGTCCATCATGACCGAGCTGAAGCCCAGCTGGATCGAGCGCTGGCAGACGTCAGGGCTGGTACCGTGGTCCTGGTGCATGCACACCGGGATGTGCGGGAACTCTTCGATGGCAGCCAGGATCAGGTGGCGCAGGAATGGCGCACCCGCGTATTTGCGGGCACCGGCCGAAGCCTGAACGATCACCGGGGAGTCGGTCTTGTCGGCCGCTTCCATGATGGCGCGCATCTGCTCGAGGTTGTTGACGTTGAAAGCTGGTACGCCGTAGCCGAACTCGGCGGCGTGGTCCAGCATCTGGCGCATGCTAATGAGTGCCATTGTGTATCTCTCTCCCGACAAGCGTCGTTTGTTTCGTGCAAGCCTGCCGCAGGGGCGGTTGCTGTTCAAGTAGTGTGGGCCACCCTCGCGGCCCGGCCAGTCACGGTGCCTTGCAGCCCCGCCCAATCAGATCGTTGGTTGCCACCCAGTACACCAGGCCTTCTTCGCCCTTGGTGTGGAAGGCCAGCATGCCATCGCTGTACAGCGCACCCGAGGCACCCGGTTCAGCCTTGAGCCGGTACACCTGGTCGCCGCCGCCAAGGCGCACGTCAACCTGGTCACGTTGCGCATCGGCGAAGCGCCAAAGCACCTCAGCCTGGGTGTCGCAGACCCAACGGGTCCAGTTGTCTGCCGGGGCCGGTTGCGCCGGCTGCAGCAGTGAGCATCCTGCCAGTGTCGCCAGGGCCGTCACGGCCAAAAGCGCTTTCATTCAGTTTCCTCGATTTGGGGCTGCTGTGCAGCCCTTCCTCAAGACCACAAATCAACGTTCAGGTTGCCTATTACCCGATCAAGGGCAACCCGGCGCCTTGCGCTGGTGGTCTTCGTCGTACTTTTCCAGGCCTTCCGGGCCCACGCGCTTGCCGATGACCGGCACAGTCTCGGCCTGCCATTCGGACTGATAGCAACCGCCCTTGTGCGACTGCGCCGGGTCGGCATCCGAGGCCGGGCTGCCCGCGCAAGCGCTCAGCAGACCGGCCAGCATCATCACAGGCAATTGTTTGACCACCAGGCCACTCCCTTTGCCAAGCGCCGACGTCATCAGGCCTTGGCCCGCTCTTCCAGGATTGCCACAGCTGGCAGGACCTTGCCCTCGACGAACTCGAGGAAGGCGCCACCACCGGTAGAAATGTAGGAGATTTCCTTGCTGACGCCGTATTTGTCGATGGCTGCCAGGGTGTCACCGCCACCGGCGATGGAGAACGCGGCGCTGTCGGCGATGGCCTTGGCCAGTACCTTGGTGCCGTTGCCGAACTGATCGAATTCGAACACGCCCACCGGGCCGTTCCACAGAATGGTTTTCGACGATTTCAGCAGCTCGGCGAAGTTGGCCGCGGTTTGCGGGCCGATGTCCAGGATCATGTCGTCGGCAGCAACGTCGGCGATGGCCTTGACGGTGGCTTCGGCGGTCTCGGCAAACTCCTTGGCAACCACCACATCAACTGGCAGCGGCACGCTGACCTTGGCAGCAATGGCCTTGGCGGTGTCGACCAGGTCAGGCTCGTACAGCGACTTGCCCACCGGGTGGCCAGCAGCGGCCAGGAAGGTGTTGGCAATACCGCCACCGACGATCAGCTGGTCGCAAACACTGCTCAGGCTGTTCAGCACGTCCAGTTTGGTGGAAACCTTGGAGCCGGCAACGATGGCCGCCATTGGCTTGGCCGGGGCCTTCAGGGCCTTGCCCAGGGCGTCCAGTTCGGCAGCCAGCAGCGGGCCTGCAGCAGCGACTTTGGCAAACTTGGCTACACCGTGAGTGGAACCCTCGGCGCGGTGGGCGGTGCCGAAGGCGTCCATGACGAACACGTCGCACAGGGCAGCGTACTTCTGCGCCAGCTCGTCGGCGTTCTTTTTCTCGCCCTTGTTGAAGCGCACGTTCTCGAACAGCACCAGTTCACCGGCCTGTACCGCGACACCGTCCAGATAGTCGGCAACCAGCGGCACATCACGGCCCAGGGCCTTGCTCAGGTAATCGGCGACCGGCTTGAGGCTGTTCTCGGCAGAGAATTCGCCTTCGGTCGGGCGGCCCAGGTGCGAGCAGACCATTACCGCTGCGCCCTTCTCCAGGGCCAGCTTGATGGTCGGCAGCGCTGCCAGGATACGCGCATCGCTGGCTACCACACCGTCCTTCACAGGCACGTTGAGGTCTTCGCGGATCAGTACGCGCTTACCTTGCAGGTCGAGGTCGGTCATCTTCAACACGGTCATGAATGCAGTCCTTCAGGGCTGTTTGGTGCGGGTTGGGTGAACGACGTGCAGAAAGTGTTCGGCAACGTCGAGCATACGGTTGGCAAAACCCCATTCGTTGTCGAACCAGGCCAGCAGGTTTACCAGGCGAGGCCCGGAAACACGCGTCTGGCTGGCATCGACAATCGCCGAATGTGGGTCATGGTTGAAATCACAACTGGCGTGCGGCAGCTCGGTGTAAGCCAGCAAGCCTTTAAGCGGACCTTCCAGCGCAGCCTCGCGCAGCACTCGGTTGACTTCGGCCGCACTGGTGTCGTGGGCAGTCTGCAGGGTGATGTCCAGGCACGAGACGTTGACGGTCGGTACACGTACCGCTTTGGCCTGGATTCGCCCGGCAAGTTCCGGAAGCAGGCGCTCGATGCCACGCGCCAGGCCAGTGGACACAGGAATCACCGACTGGAAGGCCGAACGCGTGCGGCGCAGGTCTTCGTGGTGATAGGCATCGATCACCGGCTGGTCGTTCATCGCCGAGTGGATGGTGGTGATCTGTACATATTCGATGCCGAACGCCTGGTCCAGCACACGCAGCAGCGGCACGCCGCAGTTGGTGGTGCACGAGGCGTTGGACACCAGGCGCTCGCTGCCGGTAAGGCAGGCCTGGTTGATGCCGTAGACCACCGTGGCGTCAACGTCGGCCTCGCTGGCCATGGGCTGCGAGAACAGCACCCTTGGCGCACCGGCGTCGAGGAAACGCTGGCCATCGGCACGGGTGTTATAGGCACCGGAACACTCCAGCACCAGGTCGATGCCCAGCGCAGCCCAGTCGATGCCTTCGGGGGTGGCACTGCGCATTACCTTCACGCAATCGCCATTGATGTGCAGACAGTCGCCGTCGACCTTGACCTCGCCGGGAAAACGCCCGTGGGTGGAGTCGAAGCGTGTCAGGTATTCCAGGCTGGCCTGATCGGCCAGATCGTTCAGCGCGACGATCTCGAAACCGGCCTTTGCCCCCCGCTCGAACAGCGCGCGCAGGACACAGCGGCCGATACGGCCATAACCGTTGAGTGCAACTTTGTAGGGACGCGGGTGGGGCATTGGTTGGCTCGCTAACGCATGATGGCTTTGAGGCCGCGTTGCGGCCCATCGCGACGCAAGGCCGCTCCCACAGGGACCGCGCCATCCGGAGGACAGCACCGTTTCTGTGGGAGCGGCCTTGCGTCGCGATGGAGGGCAAAGCCCTCCCCTTGCACGACCTGGAGGGCGTCACTGCCCTCCATTTGTTACATCAGTCTTCCAGCAGCTCTTCGGCAGTACCGAGGATGTTCTCCAGGGTGAAGCCGAACGCTTCGAACAATGCCGAAGCCGGCGCCGACTCACCGTAGGTGGTCATGCCGATGATACGACCTTCCAGGCCGACGTACTTGTACCAGAAGTCAGCGTGGGCAGCTTCGATGGCGATGCGCGCACCGACTTCCAGCGGCAGCACGGACTGCTTGTAGGCAGCGTCCTGGGCATCGAACACGCTGGTGCACGGCATGGAAACCACGCGCACCTTGCGGCCTTGCTCGGTCAGCTTGTCGAAGGCCTGAACAGCCAGGCCCACTTCGGAACCGGTGGCGATCAGAATCAGTTCAGGCTCGCCGGCGCAGTCCTTGAGCACATAGCCACCGCGGCTGATGTCGGCGATCTGCTGGGCATCGCGGTCCTGGTGCTGCAGGTTCTGGCGCGAGAAGATCAGCGCCGATGGGCCGTCCTTGCGCTCCAGGGCGTTTTTCCAGGACACGGCGGATTCCACCGCGTCGGCCGGGCGCCAGGTGTCCAGGTTCGGGGTGCTGCGCAGGCTGGTCAGCTGCTCGATCGGCTGGTGCGTCGGGCCGTCTTCGCCCAGACCGATGGAGTCGTGGGTGTACACGTGGATCACGCGCTGCTTCATCAGGGCCGACATGCGCACGGCGTTGCGGGCGTATTCCATGAACATCAGGAAGGTCGCGCCGTAAGGCACCAGGCCACCGTGCAGGGCAACGCCGTTCATGATGGCGGTCATGCCGAACTCGCGCACGCCGTAGAACACGTAGTTGCCGCTGGCGTCATTGGCTTCGACGCCCTTGCAACCTTTCCACAGGGTCAGGTTGGAGCCGGCCAGGTCGGCCGAACCACCGAGGAACTCGGGCAGCAGCGGGCCGAAGGCGTTCAGGGCGTTCTGGCTGGCCTTGCGGCTGGCGATGGTTTCGCCTTTGGCAGCCACTTCATTGATGTAGGCCTGGGCCTTTTCGCTGAAGTCGGCCGGCAGCTCGCCGCTGGCACGGCGCTTGAACTCGGCAGCCAGCTCCGGGTAGGCCTTGGCGTAGGCGTCGAAGCGCTGGTTCCACTCGGCTTCAACCTTGGCACCGGCGGCCTTGGCATCCCACTCGGCGTAGATGTCGGCCGGGATTTCGAACGGGCCGTGGTTCCAGTTCAGGGCCTGGCGGGTCAGGGCGATTTCGTCGTTGCCCAGCGGGGCACCGTGGCAGTCTTCCTTGCCCTGCTTGTTCGGCGAACCGAAACCGATGGTGGTCTTGCAGCAGATCAGGGTCGGGCGATCGCTCTTGCGGGCGGTCTCGATGGCCATCTTGATTTCTTCGGCATCGTGGCCGTCGACGTTGCGGATCACCTGCCAGTTGTAGGCCTCGAAGCGCGCGGGGGTGTTGTCGGTGAACCAGCCGTGCACTTCGCCATCGATGGAGATGCCGTTGTCGTCATAGAAGGCGATCAGCTTGTTCAGGCCCAGGGTGCCGGCCAGCGAGGCGACTTCATGGGAGATACCTTCCATCATGCAGCCGTCGCCGAGGAACACGTAGGTGTTGTGGTCGACGATGGTGTGGCCGTCACGGTTGAACTGGGCAGCCAGTACTTTTTCTGCCAGGGCGAAGCCCACGGCGTTGGCGATACCCTGGCCGAGCGGGCCGGTGGTGGTTTCAACGCCTGGGGTGTAGCCGTACTCCGGGTGGCCCGGGGTGCGGCTGTGCAGCTGGCGGAAGCCTTTGATGTCATCGATGGTGACGTCGTAGCCGGTCAGGTGCAGCAGCGAGTAGATCAGCATCGAACCGTGGCCGTTGGACAGCACGAAGCGGTCACGGTCGGCGAAGCTCGGGTTGCTCGGGTTGTGCTTCAGGTAGTCGCGCCAAAGCACTTCGGCGATATCCGCCATGCCCATGGGGGCACCTGGGTGGCCGCTGTTGGCCTTTTGCACGGCATCCATGCTGAGGGCACGAATGGCGTTGGCACGTTCACGACGGCTGGGCATCGCTGATCTCCTAGGGGGCTTGAATAGGTGGTGTCACGAAAAAGGCGGCCATTTTCGCCCACTGGGGGCGCTTGGGGCAAACATTTAAGCGCCAAGCGCCAGCTTTAAGCCGCAACTGAAGAAGCAGAGCGCGACTCGGGGCGCCCCAAAGCGTGTCACTTGAGGCTTTCGGCTTGCAGCTCATCGCCAATATCAAAACTTTTTGATATTGGCCTTGCTAGGGCATCGATGCCTGTCTAGACTGCCGCCCCATGAATCTGCGTGCGCAATCGATCCCCGAGCAACGCGAAACATTGGCCGCCCTGTGCAAAGCCAGTGGCGATGCGTTGCGCCTGAACGTATTGCGCGCACTGGCCAACGACTCGTTCGGCGTGCTGGAACTGGCGCAGATCTTCGACATCGGCCAGTCAGGCATGAGCCATCATCTCAAGGTGCTGGCTCAGGCCGACCTCGTGGCAACCCGCCGCGAAGGCAACGCCATCTTCTACCGCCGTGCCCTGCCCGATGGCCTGCGCCTGGGGGGGCGGCTGCACGCGGCGCTGCTCGAAGAAGTCGACGACCTGGCCCTGCCGCCCGATGTGCAGGCGCGCATAGCCCATGTCCAGCAGCGCCGGGCGGCCACCAGCCAGGACTTCTTCCTGCGCGTGGAAGAGAAATTCCGTGCCCAGCAGGACCTGATCGCCGGCCTTCCGCAGTACCGCGACAGCCTGCTGGCGCTGCTCGACAAACTGCATTTCGACCCGGCCGCCAGCGCGCTGGAAGTCGGGCCCGGCGACGGTGGCTTCCTGCCCGACCTGGCCCGGCGCTTCGCCCAGGTCACCGCCCTGGACAACAGCCCTACCATGCTCGAGCTTGCGCGCCAGGTGTGCCAGCGCGAAGGGCTCGACAACGTGAACCTGCAGTTGGCCGACGCACTGGGTGCAACGGATGTGGCCGCCGACTGCGTTGTGCTGAACATGGTGCTGCACCATTTCAGCGACCCGGCCCTGGCCTTGCGCCAGCTGGCCAAACGGGTGAAGGCAGGCGGCAGCCTGCTGGTCACCGAACTGTGCAGCCATGACCAGGGGTGGGCGCGCGAAGCCTGCGGCGACCTCTGGCTGGGCTTCGAACAGGATGACCTGGCGCGCTGGGCCAACGCTGCCGGGCTGGCCCATGCGGACAGCCTGTACGTGGGCTTGCGTAACGGTTTCCAGATCCAGGTCCGCCATTTTCAGCGGACGGCTGGCGACATACACCATCGGTAAATTTCAGGAACCTTCGAGATGAGCGAATACTCCCTTTTCACCTCCGAGTCCGTGTCCGAAGGGCATCCGGACAAGATCGCCGACCAGATTTCGGACGCTGTCCTTGATGCCATCATCGCCCAGGACAAATACGCCCGCGTAGCCTGCGAAACCCTGGTCAAGACCGGTGTCGCCATCATCGCCGGCGAAGTCACCACGTCGGCCTGGGTCGACCTGGAAGACCTGGTGCGCAAAGTCATCATCGACATCGGCTACAACAGCTCCGACGTCGGCTTCGACGGCGCCACCTGCGCCGTGATGAACATCATCGGCAAACAGTCGGTAGACATCGCCCAGGGCGTGGACCGCTCCAAGCCGGAAGACCAAGGCGCCGGTGACCAGGGCCTGATGTTCGGCTATGCCAGCAACGAAACCGAAGTCCTGATGCCTGCACCGATCTGCTTCTCGCACCGTCTGGTAGAACGCCAGGCCGAGGCACGCAAGTCCGGCCTGCTGCCATGGCTGCGCCCGGATGCCAAGTCGCAGGTCACCTGCCGCTACGAGAACGGCAAAGTGGTCGGTATCGACGCCGTGGTGCTGTCGACCCAGCACAACCCGGAGGTTTCGCAGAAAGACCTGCAAGAAGCCGTGATGGAGCTGATCGTCAAGCACACCCTGCCTGCCGAACTGCTGCACAAGGGCACCCAGTACCACATCAACCCGACCGGCAACTTCATCATCGGTGGCCCGGTGGGTGACTGTGGCCTGACCGGCCGCAAGATCATCGTCGACTCCTACGGCGGCATGGCCCGCCACGGTGGTGGTGCGTTCTCCGGCAAGGATCCGTCCAAGGTCGACCGCTCCGCCGCCTACGCCGGCCGCTACGTGGCCAAGAACATCGTCGCCGCCGGCCTGGCAGAGCGTTGCGAGATCCAGGTGTCGTACGCCATTGGCGTAGCCCAGCCGACGTCCATCTCGATCAACACCTTCGGTACCGGCAAGGTCTCCGACGACAAGATCATCCAGCTGGTGCGCGAATGCTTCGACCTGCGTCCGTACGCCATCACCACCATGCTCGACCTGCTGCACCCGATGTATCAGGAAACCGCTGCCTACGGCCACTTCGGCCGCACCCCGCAGCAGAAGACTGTCGGCGACGACACCTTCACCACCTTCACCTGGGAGCGCACCGACCGCGCCCAGTCGCTGCGTGACGCTGCCGGCCTGTAAATTTTCCTGCAGCGCTGGACGAAAGCCCCTGCCGAGCGATCGGCAGGGGCTTTTTTGTGCCTGTCACGGCATTTTCATCGCCTGTGAGATCGAGCGCCGCGCTGGTTTTTTGCGCAACCTCGGGATGGGAGACGAGCACCCGCGAAATATCACCTGACAACTGCACGCACCGTCCGCCCCGCTACCTGCCTACGCTAAGCGCTTCCCCGCCATGCAAGGATGCCAGGCCATGCCGTACCTGTTGTTGTTCGCCCTGCTATTTGCACTGAACGCCCCATTGGCCAGGGCTGCCTCATGCCCACAGTGGAGCCCGCAACAGGCCAAGGCCGAAGTTGCGCAACTCCGCGCCACGCTTGCCCGATGGGACGAGCACTACCATCGCCAGGGCATAGCCCTGGTGGCCGACGAACTGTACGACCAGAGCCGCGAGCGCCTGAACCACCTGCAGCAGTGCTTCGCGGTTGGCACCAGCCCCTCCCCTCTGGCCAGCGCTCGCGGCCCGGTCCCCCACCCCGTGCCGCATACCGGCGTCGACAAGCTGGCAGACCGCCAGGCCGTGGCGCGATGGATGGCCGGCAAGAGCGGCGTGTGGGTACAGCCCAAGGTCGACGGCGTAGCCGTTTCCCTCACCTACCAACAGGGCCGATTGGTGCAGCTGACCAGCCGGGGGGACGGCGTAAACGGCCATGACTGGAGCCGACACATCCCGCAACTCGACGCTGTCACTCGGCAGTTGCCTGAGGCGCTCGACCTGCACTTGCAAGGTGAGCTGTATCTGCGCCTGAGCGATCATGTGCAAGCCAAGGCAGGCAGCGCCAACGCCCGGGGTACCGTGGCCGGGCTGCTCGCACGCAAGCAACTGACTGGCGCACAAGGCAACGCTATCGGCCTGTTCGTGTGGGGCTGGCCGCACGGCCCCGAGCAACAGGCCGAACGCCTCGCCCAGCTGGCACGGCTGGGGTTTCCGGACAGCCAGCTTTACAGCATCGCCATCGACACGCTGGAGGATGCAGCACACTGGCGCGAGCACTGGTATCGCTCTGCTCTGCCCTTCGCCACCGACGGTGTAATCCTGCGCCAGAGCAGTCGGCCACCTGCCGAGCGCTGGCAGGCCAAGGCGCCCTACTGGATCGCGGCCTGGAAGTATCCCTATGCACAAGCCTTGGCCGAAGTACGCGACGTGCGCTTTCGGGTTGGCCGCACCGGCAGGGTCACGCCCGTGTTGCACTTGCTGCCGGTCACCCTGGACGACCGACGGATTACCCAGGTAAGCCTGGGTTCGCTGGCGCGCTGGCACACCCTCGACATCCGCCCCGGCGACCAGGTGGCCATCAGCCTGGCCGGGCTGACCATTCCACGCCTGGAGCAAGTGGTGCATCGCACGGTCGAACGCCAGGCGGTCGCCGCGCCTGCGCCCGACCGCTATCATGCCCACAGCTGCTGGCAAGCCAGCGAGGGCTGTGATGAGCAATTCATTGCCCGCCTCACCTGGCTTGGCGGTAAACAGGGCCTGGCCTTGCCCCGCACCGGGCCCGGCACATGGCGTCGGCTGGTCGAAGCGGGCTTGGTAACGTCCATGACCGATTGGCTGCAGCTCGATGCCGAGCGCCTGCAGCAGGCCCCCGGCATCAGCAGACTCACCGCGGCACACCTGCTGGGCAGTTTCGACGAAGCCCGCTCACGCCCCTTCGATCAATGGCTGCGCGCCCTTGGCGTGCCCATTGGCAAGCATTTGCCACTGACTGGCGACTGGCAGGCGCTGGCTTCACGCAGCGCCGGGCAATGGCAAACTGTGCCCGGCATCGGCGCAAAACGCTCGCGCCAACTTGTGGAATTTTTCGCGGCCTCTGAGGTGCAAGCCATCGCCGCACAGTTGGCCGAAACCGGCATAGAAGGTTTCCGGCCCCCACCCCAGCGCATTGAGCAATGATTTTTTACCAAATAGTGCGTAGGAAAAACCTGAGACTCGAGCAGAAAACCTCACCAAGGGTTTCTAAATGGGCAAAACCAAGGCAGGATTTCCCCCAACTTTTGCTGCCCCGCCCCGTTCAGGAGGCTTTTCATGAAACGTATTTCGACTCTTTTCCTGCTCGCAACACTGGGCCTGGCTGCGGGTACTGCTCAGGCTGCCCAGCCGGACGCCGGGCTGACCGGTTGCGCCGCCAAGCGCAGCGCCATCGAAAACCAGCTGAAAATTGCCCGTGACCACGGCAACAGCGGCCAGGTTGCAGGGCTGGAAGAAGCTCTGCGCGGTGTGGACAACTGCACCGACGCCAGCCTGCGCAAGGAACGTGAGCAGAAGGTGCTCGATGCACGTCACGAAGTGGCGCAGCGGGAAAAGGACTTGAAGAAGGCCGAGAAGAAAGGCGACGCCGAGAAGATCAACAAGCGCAAGGACAAACTGGCCGATTCGCGTAAAGAGCTGCAGGAAGCGGTCGACGATCTCGACCGTTAAGGCATCTGGCCAGCAAGCCTGGTCTTTGTGGGAGCGGCTTTGTGTCGCGATAGGGCCGCGCGGCGGCTCCAGCTATGCATGCATTTTTGCTGAAATACTGGGGCCGCTGAGCGGCCCTATCGCGACACAAGGCCGCTCCCACAGGAATTTGTACAAGCCCCGAAGGTTTGCGCGAACAGCACAGCCATTCAATGATTACGAAATTCGTTATGACAGGCCTTGCACGCAGACTCGACCTTGTCCATCGGTGCCTTCAGTTGCGCAGCATCCAGTGGCTGATTGCGGGTGACATCGACCAGTTCGCCGGTGACGCCCTCAAGCTGCCGGGCCAGGTCATGAAACCGCGCCTGGCGCTCCCACACTTCGGCGCGGGCGGCGCTGTCACCACCATCGCGCACCTGTGGAAAATGCTGCCACGGCTGATGCGACAGGCTGTCCAGCTTCAGCGCACCGTCGGCAAACTTCACCCCGTCGAACGGCAACCGGCCACGCAGCATGCCACCCAGGTCTTCGCTGGTCTTGAGCATGTCCTTGAAGATCACCTTGCGTTTACCCAGCGGCGAGTTCGGGTCAACCCGGTCACACCCCGTCAAAGCCCCTACCAGGGCAAGTGCAGCCAGCAGAACAACGGTCAATCGCTTCAACATCACGCTCACTTCGGCCTACGCAAATGGGCGGCCAGTATCGCTGCCACTGGGCCAAACACCAATAGCCACATAAAAGACAGGGGCGAACCTTCATGTTCGCTCATGACAGGAATGCACACATGAAATCTGCCCTGCGCCACCTGGCCTGGACACTGCCGGTGCTGGCTTTGCTGGCCGGCTGCAACGGCGGCGAGAGCGCCAAGCCCGAGCCCCACGCTGTCGCCACCTATGCCCCGGCCACTTGGAAAGACTTGCCGGCCGTCAGCGATGAAGACCTGCTGGCCGGCTTTTATGCATGGCGCAACGGCTGCGAAAAACTCAAGCGCGACCCGGTGTGGGCCGCCACCTGCGAAGCGGCCGGCAGCGCCACAGCCAGCGCCGCCCAAGTGCGAACCTTCCTTGAACAGAACCTGCAGGTGTACGGCCTGCGCTCTGCAGAAAACAATGCCAACGGCCTGATTACCGGCTACTACGAGCCGGTCTACCCTGGCAGCCTGAGCCAATCGGCAACCAACCATGTGGCGGTCTACGGCATCCCTGATGACATGATCGTGGTCGACCTGGCCAGCGTGTACCCCGAACTGAAGGGCAAACGCCTGCGCGGCCGTCTGGAGGGTCGGGTGCTCAAGCCCTATGACACGGCCGAGGTCATCAACCGTAACGGCGTCCAGGCACCGGTGCTGGCCTGGCTGACCGACCCGATGGACCTGCAGTTCCTGCAGATCCAGGGTTCTGGCCGGGTGCAACTGGAAGACGGTCGTCAACTGCGCCTGGGCTACGCCGACCAGAACGGCCACCCCTATCGGCCGATCGGCCGCTGGCTGGTGGAGCAGGGTCAGCTGAAAAAAGAAGACGTGAGCATGGGCGCCATTCACGCCTGGGCCCAGGCCAACCCGCAGCGCGTACCAGAGCTGCTGGCCAGCAACCCCAGCTATGTATTCTTCAGCACCCGCCCGGACAGCAACGAAGGCCCGCGAGGCTCGCTGAACGTACCGCTTACCGCCGGCTACAGCGTGGCCATCGACCGCAAGGTGATTCCCCTGGGCAGCTTGTTGTGGCTGTCTACCACACGCCCGGACGGCTCGCCGGTGGTACGACCGGTTGGCGCGCAAGACACCGGCGGGGCGATTACCGGCGAAGTGCGCGCTGACCTGTTCTGGGGCACAGGGCCAGAAGCCGGCGAACTGGCCGGGAACATGAAGCAGCAAGGGCAGATCTGGATGCTGTGGCCCAAGGGCCAGCCACTGCCTGAGGTGCCCAAGGTACCTTGACCGTTGCTGCCTTCTTCGCGGGAGCTGCCCGCGAAGAAGGCCACTCGGTTTCAGATGGAAACCACGAAGAACGACACGATAAGTGCCAAGCCGGCAAGCCACACCAGCGACCGCAAGGCAGCCCAGTCGGCCAGGTAGCAGATGATGTAAAGCAAGCGGCTGGTGATATACATCACCCCCAGTACATCCTGGGTCACCTGCTCGGCATTGCCGACGATATCCGCCACAAGCACCGCCGCAGCAAATGCCGGAAACGCTTCGTAGCCATTCTGCTGCGCAGCATGGGCACGCCGTGGCAGGCCCGACAAGGTATCGAGGAAGGCTCGCGGATCGTGATTGTCCTTGAGGCCGAAGCGGCCACTGCTCGCCTTGGCGATCAAGGCACAAAGCGGGTTCAACAGCAGGGCAATCAGGATGCACCACAGGGCAACAGTCATGGACAGGACTCCTTGTTCAGTCTTCAGGTCAAAGCTTCATTACCAGCATGCCGGCCAATACCAGCCCGCAAGCTAGGAGTCTCGGCCCGCCAAAAGGTTCTTTGAGGTAGCGCATACCCAGCAGCACCACCAGGATCACGCTCAATTCCCGCAGTGCCGCCGCTTCGGCCACAGACCCCAGGTGCATGGCCCACAGCACCAGGGCATAGCTGAACAATACGCAGAACCCTACCGCCAACCCAAGGCGCCATTGGGTTCGCCAGAACAGTACGAATGGCGCCCGCCGCGCTACGCTCGCCAACAACGGGAATTGCCAGGCGCTGAGCAGGGTCAGCCAGACCAGGTAATCCCACGGTTTGCCCCACAGGCGCACGGCCTGGCCGTCGAACCAGGTGTAGCAACCAATGCACAGGCCAATCAAGGCAACCACCGGCAGCATCGACCATGGTAGCCGGTCACCGCCGCCGCCCTGCCACAACAGACAGGCCATGCCACAGGGGATCAACAGGATACCGATGATCTGCTGCTGGCTCAGCGATTCCCCGGCAAAGGCCAGGGTCAGCCCCAGCACCACCAACGGTGACAGCCCGCGCATCAGAGGATAGACCAGCCCCAGGTCGCCCACGCGGTAGGCCTGGATCAGCAAATAACGGTACAACTGCTCAGCCAGTGCCGAAGCAACCAACCAAGGCCAGATTTCAGCAGGCGGAACATCCATGAAGGGCACCGCCAGCACCGCGAAGGCCAGCGCCACCGTGTCCATGCTGGCGATGACCAGCAAGCGCTCGCCGCTGAATTTGATCAGGGTATTCCAGGTTGCATGCAGCAGGGCGGCAACCAGCACCAGAGATGTTGC
Source organism: Pseudomonas sp. FW305-E2 (assembly GCF_058782925.1). Classification (NCBI taxonomy): domain Bacteria; kingdom Pseudomonadati; phylum Pseudomonadota; class Gammaproteobacteria; order Pseudomonadales; family Pseudomonadaceae; genus Pseudomonas; species Pseudomonas sp. FW305-E2. The sequence goes on from NZ_JBYSYE010000003.1 coordinate 247,083, forward strand.
CAACACGCCTTCTTGTCCTTATGGCTTTTCATGGCTGTGAATATATAGCGTTCAGGGGGGCTTTGTGGGAGCGGGCATGCCCGCGAAGAATGCAACTCGGTGTATGGCACCGGCTTTGCCGGTGTTCGCGGGCACGCCCGCTCCCACAGGGTAACCAGTGCAGACTGTCACGGGAACGATTTGGACTAATTCGGTCAAACCCTGTGCCCCGAACCCCGTGCCAGGTCATCAAAGAACTGCCCGAGTCACTCGGGTAACGACTTGGAAGCCACTGTTACAGGATTCGGGATGCTTGAATTAGTTGCCGCGTTTATCTGCCTCACCACACTTCTGACCTATGTGAACTACCGTTTCATCGGCCTGCCCCCCGCCATCGGCGTGATGGTCACGGCGCTGCTGTTTTCCCTGATGTTGCAGGGCCTGAGCCTTATCGGCTTCCCTGGCCTGGAAGAACGCGTCGAAGGGCTGATGAACCAGATCGACTTCAACGACCTGCTCATGCACTGGATGCTGGCGTTCCTGCTGTTTGCCGGCGCCCTGCACGTCAACCTCAGCGACCTGCGCAGCTACCGCTGGCCGATCGGCCTGCTGGCCACCTTAGGCGTGCTGATCGCCACCGTGGTCATCGGCTACCTGGCGCATTGGGTGTTTGCCCTGTTCGGCTGGCAGGTCCCCCTGATCTACTGCCTGCTGTTCGGTGCACTGATCTCACCAACCGACCCGATTGCCGTGCTTGGCGCGCTGCGTACTGCCAATGCGCCCAAACCGCTTAAAACCACCATCGTCGGCGAGTCACTGTTCAACGACGGCACGGCAGTCGTGGTATTCACCGTGTTGCTGGGCATCATCCAGCTGGGTGAAACACCGAGCATGACCGACACGGCGATCCTGTTCGCCCGCGAGGCCATTGGCGGCGTGGTGTTCGGTGGCCTGATCGGCTACGCCACCTACCGGATGATCAAGAGTGTCGAGCAGTACCAGGTGGAAGTCATGCTGACCCTGGCGTTGGTAATCGGTGGTTCGGCGATGTGCTACGAACTGCATGTGTCGGCACCGATCGCCATGGTGGTGGCAGGCCTGATCATCGGCAACCTGGGGCGCAACCTGGCGATGAATGACATGACCCGCCGTTACATGGACGGTTTCTGGGAGCTGATCGACGACATGTTCAATGCCCTGCTGTTCGCATTGATCGGCCTGGAGCTGTTGCTGCTGCCGTTCAACTGGATGCACCTGGCGGCCGGCGGCGTGCTGGCGCTGGCAGTGCTGCTGTCGCGCCTGCTGACGGTGGCCCCGGCGATCGTGCTGCTGCGGCGCTGGCGCCCGGTGCCCAAAGGCACGGTGCGGGTGCTGACCTGGGGCGGCCTGCGCGGTGGCGTGTCGGTGGCACTTGCACTGTCGCTACCGCTGGGCGAGGAACGGGACCTGCTGCTGTCGATCACCTACATCGTGGTGTTGTCGTCGATTCTGGTGCAGGGGTTGAGCATTGGGCGGGTGGTGCGCAAGGTCAGCGCCCAGCCCTGAGAATGCCGGGGCCGCTTTGCGGCCCATTCGCGGGTAAACCCGCTCCTACGGGTCGCGTACGCCTGTAGGAGCGGGTTCACCCGCGAAGAGGCCGGCACAGGCAACCAGAATCTATTCGACTGCCGAATCCGGGAACTGGTCCTGCACATACTTGATCTCGGTGCGCCCATGGGCTGCCGGCAAGCCATCCTCACCCAGGTTGACGAACACCATCTTGTCGACAGTCAGAATGCTCTTGCGGGTGATCTTGTTACGCACTTCGCACTTGAGGGTGATCGAGGTGCGGCCGAACGCGGTAGCGGTGATGCCTAGCTCGATGATGTCACCCTGACGCGAAGCACTGACGAAGTTGATTTCCGACATGTACTTGGTCACCACACGCTGGTTGCCCAGCTGGACGATGGCGTAGATCGCCGCCTCTTCATCGATCCAGCGCAACAGGCTGCCACCGAACAGGGTGCCATTGGGGTTGAGGTCTTCGGGTTTAACCCACTTGCGGGTGTGAAAGTTCATCTGTACTCCTGACCTGCTTGGCTAACGTGTAGCAATGATGGCAGAGCGGCTGCCTTCGCTCCATTGAACATCGACTATCGTCGCGATTAATCGACGGAAAACCTTGGGCAAGCCGGCGGGGGCAGCTATAATCTGCGCCGTTTTACATGGTTGCCCACAGCGGTGCCATGCCCGCCACCTGTCCGAGGGGCGCTGCAGCAGGCTAGGCCTGTCAGGCTCGGATGGGGCGTTGCTCGCTCCCGCGAGCGCTTAACGCACAACGGCGCCCATTCGCACATTACGAATGGAGGCTCTCATGAGCGCTGCAAACATGCCTGCTGGTTTTACCGATTACAAAGTCGCCGACATCTCCCTGGCCGCCTGGGGCCGTCGCGAAACCATCATTGCCGAATCGGAAATGCCTGCGCTGATGGGCCTGCGTCGCAAGTACCTGGCCGAGCAACCGCTCAAGGGTGCGAAGATCCTGGGCTGCATCCACATGACCATCCAGACCGCCGTGCTGATCGAAACCCTGGTTGCCCTGGGTGCCGAAGTGCGCTGGTCGTCCTGCAACATCTTCTCGACTCAAGACCAGGCCGCCGCCTCGATCGCCGCCGCCGGTATCCCGGTATTTGCTTGGAAAGGTGAAACCGAAGAAGAGTACGAGTGGTGCCTGGAGCAGACCATCCTGAAAGATGGCCAGCCATGGGACGCCAACATGATCCTCGACGACGGTGGTGACCTGACCGAACTGCTGCACAAGAAGTACCCGCAGGTACTGGACCGTGTGCACGGCGTGACCGAAGAGACCACCACCGGCGTACACCGCCTGCTGGACATGCTGGCCAAGGGCGAGCTGAAAGTCCCGGCGATCAACGTCAACGACTCGGTCACCAAGAGCAAGAACGACAACAAGTACGGCTGCCGTCACAGCCTGAACGATGCCATCAAGCGTGGTACCGACCACCTGCTGTCGGGCAAGCAGGCCCTGGTGATCGGCTACGGTGACGTGGGCAAGGGCTCGGCCCAGTCCCTGCGTCAGGAAGGCATGATCGTCAAGGTCTCCGAAGTTGATCCAATCTGCGCCATGCAGGCCTGCATGGACGGCTTCGAGCTGGTCTCGCCGTTCATCGACGGTATCAACGACGGCACCGAAGCCAGCATCGACAAGGCTCTGCTGGGCAAGATCGACCTGATCGTGACCACCACCGGTAACGTCAACGTCTGCGACGCCAACATGCTCAAGGCCCTGAAAAAGCGTGCCGTAGTCTGCAACATCGGCCACTTCGACAACGAGATCGACACCGCCTTCATGCGCAAGAACTGGGCCTGGGAAGAGGTCAAGCCGCAGGTTCACAAGGTCCACCGTACCGGCGCTGGCAGCTTCGACCCGCAGAACGACGACTACCTGATCCTGCTGGCCGAAGGCCGCCTGGTCAACCTGGGCAACGCCACTGGCCACCCAAGCCGCATCATGGACGGCTCGTTCGCCAACCAGGTTCTGGCACAGATCTTCCTGTTCGAGCAGAAGTTCGCTGACCTGCCGGCCGAAAAGAAAGCCGAGCGCCTGACCGTTGAAGTGCTGCCGAAGAAACTCGACGAAGAAGTGGCCCTGGAAATGGTCCGCGGCTTCGGCGGCGTGGTCACCCAGCTGACCAAACAGCAAGCCGACTACATCGGCGTGACCGTCGAAGGCCCGTTCAAGCCGCACGCCTACCGCTACTAAGCGGCAAGCTTGAAGCTGCAAGTGGCAAGCAAAGGCATACCGTGCCGTTGCCACTTGCAGCTCCAGAAACACAGATCTTGAACGACGCCCAAGCCAGACCGGCCATCACCGATCTGGCTTTTACTTGCAGCTTGCCGTTAGACGCTTGTTGCCAGAGGAACGCCTGATGTCACAAGAACGCCGCTACAGTTTCGAGTTCTTCCCAACCAAGACCGACGCCGGTCACGAAAAGCTGATGGGCGTCGCCCGCCAGCTGGCCACCTATAACCCGGACTTCTTCTCCTGCACCTACGGTGCCGGTGGCTCGACCCGCGACCGCACGCTCAATACCGTGCTGCAGCTGGAAAGCGAAGTGAAGATACCTGCCGCGCCGCACCTGTCGTGCGTGGGCGACACCAAGGCCGAGTTGCGCGCCCTGCTGGCCGAGTACAAGGCCGCCGGCATCAAACGCATTGTCGCTTTGCGTGGTGACCTGCCGTCGGGCATGGGCATGGCCAGTGGTGAACTGCGCTATGCCAGTGACCTGGTCGAGTTCATCCGCCAGGAAACCGCTGATCACTTCCACCTGGAAGTGGCTGCCTACCCGGAAATGCACCCGCAGGCGCGCAACTTCGAGGCGGATCTGGCCAACTTTGTGCACAAGGTCAAGGCCGGTGCCGACAGCGCCATCACCCAGTACTTCTTCAACGCCGACAGCTACTTCTACTTCGTCGAGCGTGCACAGAAGCTGGGCGTGGACATTCCGGTGGTACCGGGCATCATGCCGATCACCAACTACAGCAAGCTGGCCCGCTTCTCCGATGCCTGTGGCGCCGAGATCCCGCGCTGGATCCGCAAGCAGCTGGAAGCCTATGCCGACGACACCGCCAGCATCCAGGCCTTTGGCGAAGAAGTGATTACCCGCATGTGCGAACAGCTGTTGCAAGGCGGCGCGCCGGGCCTGCACTTCTATACCTTGAACCAGGCTGAACCGAGCCTGGCGATCTGGAACAACCTGAAGCTGCCGCGCTGAAATCTTTTGGCAAAGTCTGCTTAAGAAATGATTAAGGCTTTGGTCATAGACTAAAGCCTTATTCATTTTCGGGTTAAACAGGTCTTGCCTGCCATGCAGCACACCCAACCTTCGCGCCCACAGCTTGTATACCTGGCTTTTGGCCCGGCAACCTACCATCAGGAAGCCTGCTTCAGCATCGTCAGCGCCCTCGCCCAGTTGGGCAGCGCAGCCGGCGAGGCCATGGACATCCAGGTTTACACCGACAATGCGCAGCCCTACGCCAAGCTGCCCGTCACCGTCCACCTGCTGGACGAGGCCACGCGCCAGGCATGGAATGCCCCGCACGGTTATCACTTTCGCAGCAAGCATGTGCTGTTGCGCCAGGTACTGCAGCAACACCCGCTGGCAGTGCTGATCGACACAGACACCTTCTTCCGCACTTCGCCGTTGCACCTGTTCGCCCGTGTAGCGCCCAACCGCCTGCTGTGCAACGCTATCGGCACACGCTACGGCGCTAACCAGAAGTGCCTGTTGTACAAGAACCTGCTGACCCTTCTCGAGTCCCGGGGACTGGCCGACTGCCAGATGCCGCTCATCAATTCCGGCGTTATCGGCCTCACTGCCGAGGACTGCGGCACCCTGGACCGCTCCATCGCCATGATGGACGAATTCTACCCCTTGGCTCGCGAGGCCTATACCCTTGAGGAGTTCTGCCTGGCAGTAGCGGCCTACCGCAACCTGGAGCTGGCCGAGTGTACCGATGTCATCCATCACTACTGGAGCCGGAAGGCGCAGTTCCGCGCCAAGATCCAGGCCTGGCTGCGCAAGCACGACCACGACCCACTCAGCCCCTCGGCCCTGGCCGACGTTGCGCGGGTCAACGACCAACTGCCGCGGCCACCCACCCTCCACCGTTTGGGTTACAAGGCGCTGAGCCTGACCCTGCCCAGCCACGAGCGCCAGTTCGCCCGCGAATTGCTCTATGGCTGCTACCCCTACCCCAATGAGTTTGACCGCGCCTGCGCGTCCGCCTGGTGGGACAAGGCCCTGGAAAACCTCAATGACCGCTACGGCTACATGGAGCCCGAGCGGCTGCGTCAGTGCCTGCGCCATCCGGGGCTACGGCTATCGCTGGGCGAGCGGCGCAAGGATATCGAGGCGCATCTGCTGCGAACCACTCACGCCTGATGTGCCCGCAAAATTCATTGTCTTGCGCGGCTTTATGGGAGCGGGCGCGCCCGCGAAGAGAGCAACCCGATCGTTGGCACCGGCTTCGCCGGTGTTCGCGGGCACGCCCGCTCCTACATCGTGCATGCCTTTACCGTATACCGGCCGAGCGCGTAATCTCCGGCCATGCCACATATCGCCCGTCTGTTCTGGATCCTCCTGCTCGTTTGCCTGAGCCCGTTGGCTCTGGGCGAACGCTTGCGCCTGGTAACCGACGACTGGGCACCTTATGTGTTTCAGCACAACGGCCAACCGCGCGGCATCGACTACGAAGTCGCCAGCCAGGTCTTCGCACGCCTCGGCGTCGAGGTGGAGTGGCAATTCCTGCCTTGGAAGCGCTGCTTGGCGATGGCTGAGCAGGGCCTTGCCGATGGCATTCTCGACATTTTCCAGACGGACGCGCGCCAACCCTACATGGTGTACGGCTCCGAACCCATGTCGGAGGTCGAATTCGTCCTGTTCCAAAGCCGCACGCGCCGCCATGCCGTCACCCACCTGGACGACCTCGCCGGCCTCACCGTCGGCACATCGCCCGGCTACGCCTACGGTCAAGCGTTCACCGAGGCCCCGCACTTCAAGCGCGAAGCCGCACCCACCCACGAAGCCAACTTCGGCAAGCTGGTGCTGGGCCGTATCGACCTGGCGATCACCGACCGCAGGGTCGGGCATTACCTGCTCCGCCAGCTCGGCCTGCAACAGCAAGTCGAAGAACTGCCGCTGGTAGTCAGCCGCCAGGCACAGTATTTGGGCCTGGTGCGCAAGCCTGGGCGCGAAGCACTGGCCGTGGCCTTTGCCGAAGAGCTGCAGCGGTTCAAGCAGGAACCGGCCTACGCAGCGATCAGCAACCGCTATACAAGCGACACTGGAAACATTCTCAACGCCGTTGAGCAGCAGGAAAGCAGCACAGCGCGATAGCTCTGTTATACTCGGGCCTTCCCGCCCGGCTCACGCCCGGACGCTCGGCCTCGCAACAGGCATCCCGATCGGTACCGACGCCCCTTCGCGTCCAGCCTCCGTTTCCCGGATGTGCAGTGAAAGCCCAGCTGGACCGGACGCGATCGCATTTCACCGATGCCCGTCGCGCCAGGCAGAACATCCCAACGGGCCCAGCCCACACGAGAACAGGATCGCCCATGTCCTTTGCTTCCCTCGGTCTCTCCGAGGCTCTTGTCCGCGCTATCGAGGCTGCGGGCTACACCCAGCCGACCCCCGTGCAACAGCGGGCCATTCCCGCCGTGTTGCAAGGCCGCGACCTGATGGTTGCCGCACAGACAGGTACGGGTAAAACCGGCGGCTTCGCCCTGCCGATTCTCGAGCGCCTGTTCCCGGCCGGCCATCCCGACAAATCGCAGCGCCATGGCCCGCGCCAGCCTCGCGTACTGGTCCTGACACCGACCCGCGAACTGGCAGCCCAGGTGCATGACAGTTTCAAAGTCTATGCCCGTGACCTGCCACTGGTCAGCGCCTGCATCTTCGGCGGCGTTGGCATGAACCCGCAGATCCAGGCCATTGCCAAAGGCGTTGATGTACTGGTCGCCTGCCCAGGCCGCCTGCTCGACCTGGCCGGCCAAGGCAAGGTCGACCTCGCCCACGTGGAAATCCTGGTACTTGATGAAGCCGATCGCATGCTCGACATGGGCTTCATCCACGACGTCAAGAAGGTGCTCGCCCGCCTGCCGGCCAAGCGGCAGAACCTGCTTTTCTCGGCCACCTTCTCCAAGGACATCACCGACCTCGCCGACAAGCTCCTGCACAACCCGGAGCGTATCGAGGTCACCCCGCCGAACACCACCGTCGAGCGTATCGAGCAGCGGGTGTACCGGCTGCCTGCCAGCCACAAGCGTGCCCTGCTGGCGCACCTGATCACCTTGGGCGCCTGGGAACAGGTGTTGGTGTTCACCCGAACCAAGCACGGTGCCAACCGCCTGGCCGAGTACCTGGAAAAGCAAGGCCTGACCGCCGCCGCGATCCACGGCAACAAGAGCCAGAACGCCCGCACCAAGGCTTTGGCCGACTTCAAGGCCAACAGCGTGCGCGTACTGGTCGCCACCGACATCGCTGCCCGCGGCCTGGACATCGACCAGTTGCCCCACGTTGTCAACTTCGAGCTGCCGAATGTCGAGGAGGACTACGTCCACCGCATTGGCCGTACCGGCCGTGCCGGTCGTTCGGGCGAAGCTATTTCCCTGGTCGCGCCAGATGAAGAGAAGCTGCTCAAGAGCATCGAGCGGGTGACCAAGCAGCGCATCGCGGATGGCGACCTGATGGGCTTCGACGCCAGCCAGGTCGAAGCCGAGAAGCCTGAAACACGCGAGCGCCCGCAAAACAACGGCCGCGGAGGCCGCAACCAGCAAGCCCGCGGCGAAGGTGCCAAAGACAGCAACGGCGGCCGCAAGGACAAAGGCAAGGACAAAGGCAAAGCCAGGCAGCAAGCTGCGGCCAAGCCGGACGACAAGGAAAAGAGCGGCGACAAGCAGCAGCAGCCGCGCAAGCCGCGTGACAAGAAGCCACGCCCACAGCAGGCCAGCAATAACGGCGTGCCGAAACCGCCAGCAGACCGCGACCCGGAAGAGTTCCTGGACGACGAGGTCGATAACTTCGGTAACCGCGCCGACTATGTCAGTCCGTACCAGGGCAAAAACCAGGGCCGCAACCGTCGCCCAGGTGGTGCTGGCCAAGGTCAGGGGCAAGGCAATGGTCAACGCAGCAACGCTGGCGGCCAAGGCCAAGCCCGCAATGGCGGCCAGCCACGCAGTGGTGGCGGAGAAAAACGCCCGCCCCGCGCCAACAACGGTGGCGGTGCCCGTCGTGATGGCGGCGGTGGCCGTGGTCGCCCTGCGCGTGACGATGCTGCCCGGCAAGAGCCGGCCGTGCGCAACCCGCGTCAGCCGGAAAAACAGCCAGTGATCATTCGCAAGGAGTCCAAACTGGACCGCTTCCCGACGCCTGAGCAACTGGATGACCTGCCAAGCCGCCCACGCGGTGAGCGCCCGGCGCTGCTGACCCGCAAGGGCTGATAGAAGTACCGAGGGGGCTGCTTGGCAGCCCTATCACGACACAAGGCCGCTCCTGCAGAGATCAAGAAATTCTCTGCGGGAGCGGCCTTGTGTCGTGATAGGGCCGCAAAGCGGCCCCCTCGGTCTTCAGCCAGCAGAAATTACTTCTGCTTCACACCTTCAACACTGATATCCAGGTCCAGGGTCTGCGAAGTAGCGCCTGGGCCTTTGATGCCGAAGTCGTTCAGGTTCAGCGTTGTGGTGGCGTTGAAGCCTGCGCGCTCACCACCCCATGGGTCCTTGCCTTCACCGTTGAAGGTAGCTTTGAACGTCACCGGTTTGGTGACACCGTGCATGGTCAGGTCGCCAGTCACGTCAGCAGTCTTGTCGCCAGTCGACTTGACGCTGGTGGAAACGAATTTGGCGTCCGGGTACTTCTTCACGTCGAGGAAGTCGGCGCTGGCGATGTGCTTGTCACGCTCGGCGTGATTCGACCACAGGCTGGCAGTTTTCAAGTCGACGCTAATCTTGCTGGCTTCAGGCTTGGCACTGTCCCAGCTGAAGTTGCCGTCGAAATCCTTGAAAGTACCGTGGATGAAGCTGTAGCCCAGGTGGCTGATTTTCCAGTCAACGAACGCGTGCTGGCCTTCCTTGTCGATCTTGTACTCGGCAGCCATGGCCTGGCCAGCAGAGAGCAGAGCGGTACCGAGCGCCAGAGCGGCAAAAGTCTTTTTCAACATCCTGTTCCTTCCTGTGTAATTGAGGTTGAGAGTCAAGCTTTACGGCCCAGCATGCGAGTCAGGGTCGCGTCACGGTCGATGAAATGATGCTTGAGCGCGGCAAGGGCATGCAGCACGGCAAAAATCACCAGCCCCCAAGCCAGCCACAAATGAACCACACCCGCCACATCTGCCTGGTCAGGCAGGTCGCTGATCAGTGCCGGCACTTCGAACAGGTCGAACACCGGAATGCCGACGCCGTCGGCGGTGGAAATCAGGTAACCGGCAACCATCACCGCAAACAGCCCAAGGTACAGGGCCAGGTGGCCCAGCTTGGCCGCCAGGCGTGTGATTGCGCCGTGGTTGGTGGGTGCCGGTGGTGGCGGGCTGATGAAACGCCAGACTACCCGCAGCAGCATCACCGCCAGCAGCACCAGGCCGATGCTCTTGTGCAGGTCCGGGCCAGCTTTGCGCCAAGGGCTGTAGTAGTCGAGGCCGACCATCCACAGGCCCAGGCCGAACAGGCCGAAAACTGCCAGCGCCACGCCCCAGTGCAGGATGATGCTGACCACGCCGTAGCGAGAAGGTGAATTGCGCAGTTGCATGTTGCGTGTTTCCCCGTGAAAGCTATGCACAGACTAACGCGTAACGTATCGAAGAAAAGCGGAAAAAATTGCTTTGGATTATCGAGGAATCCGATATTTATTCTGTTAGCTGACCATTAAGAAAACATTAACGATAGTAGGAGAGTTCGGGTTGCAGTGTCGGCCCTTAGGCTGCGAACAGGCCGACACTGTCGATCGATCAGCCCGCCTTGGCCTGGGTATTGGTTACAGCCTTCTTCGCAGGCTCCGACTTGGCTGTCGCCTTCTTCGTCTCGGCAGGCTTGTGGGCTGGCTTGTGCGCGGGCGCATGCTTGGCGGGAGCGGCTTTGGTTGCCGCAGGCTTGGCAGCCGTTTCCTTGGCCACAGGCGCAGGTGCTGCAGGAGCCGGAGCTGCCTGTGGAGCGGGCGCAGGTGCAGGCGCCACTTCCTCAGCCTTGGCAATTGGCTCAGCCTTCGCCTCTGGCGTTTGCGCCCCGCCAAACAGGCGCTTGAAGAAGCCTGGCTTGTCCTGCTTGGCCTCTTCGGCCTGCTTAGGCTCAGCTTTGGCCGGCGCCTTGTCAGCTTTGTCGCCCTTGTCGGACGAACCGCCGAACATATTGGAGAAGAATCCGCCCTTGCTCTCCTTGGCGGCCACCGCACCTGCCGCCGCCGCAACCGGCAGCGCCTTGGCCGGGTCGAACGACTTGCCGGCCAACAGGTCCTGTGCCTGGCTGGCCGCACGCTGGCCACTGCGCAGGGCGCCTTCCAGAGTGCCCGGATACAGGGCATCCGTGTGCTCACCGGCAAAGGTCATGCGCTGCACCGGACGTTCCCACAGGCGCCAGTATTTGCTGATCTGCCCCGGGCCGTAGGCCAGGTAGGCACCACCCGTGCCAGCGTCCGCGCTGTATCGCTTGACCTCGTAACCGGTGAAAGCACCACGGGCCTGTGGGTAGAACGCATGCAGACGGATCAGCACCTGGTCGACCATCTGCTTTTCACCAAAGGCCTGCAGCAGGCGAGCGTTATCGCCGGACAGGTTGATCACCACATTGGCACCACCCTTGAGCGCCGGCTCGACCCACAGCATGCCGAGGCCGGCGTTACTGAAGATTTCGCCCGACATGCGTGCGCGGCTTTCCCATACGGGTTTCTTGAACTTGAGCATGATCTGGTCGCGCCAACCATAATTGGTGCCCTTGAGCGCCGCCAGGTGTTGGCTGTCCAGGCCAGGGGTCATCTGAATCTTGGCCAGCGCGCGCAGGGGCACAGCCATGACCAGATAATCCGCCTTGTAGCCGACGCTGCCGACTTTTACCGTGACACCATCCTTGTCCTGGACAATGGCGGTAACCGGCGAGCTGGTCTTGATGGTTTTCAACTGCTTGACGAAAGCCTGGGCCAGCACCGGGCTGCCACCGGGCAGGCGCGCGGCGCGCAGGTCGCGGTCGCTGACGCCGCGGTACACGCGGTTCTGCTGGGCGAAGTACAGCAGCGACAGGCGCGACGGTTCATCGTAGCGGGTGCGGATCTGCTGATTGATCAACTGACGGGCGGTGGCCGGCAGTTGCAGTTTGTCCAGCCAGGTGGAGACGTTGATCTGGTCAAGGGCGAACAGCGTGCTGGTTGCCTGCGGGTTCAGCGGGTCATCGATCGAACGGGCCAGGTCATCAAGGGTTTTCTCGTAACGTTTGAGCGCCTCAGCAGTGGCCGGTTGCTTGGTGGCCAGATCGCTGGCGCTGAAGTATTCGCCGTCAATCAAGTAACCCGGGGTACGCACGAACTCGGGCGCCGGCAGTGTTTCAAGCTTGAAACGGTCGAGGTACTGGTTGAGCACCGGCTGTGCCTTGGCGTTGCCGATCCACTCGCTGGTGGCCAGGCCCGAACGCCCGCCCATGCCCGCCTTGGCCTCCAGCAGGGTCACCTGCCAGCCTTTGTTCTGCAGCTCGTAGGCTGCCGTCAGGCCTGCCAGGCCACCCCCCACGACAATCGCCGTGGGCGTCTTGTCTTTTGCCAGCGCAGCGCCGCTGGAGACACCAATCAATACCAACGCGCACAGGCGCACCCAAGCAGCAGCCATGTCGGCGAACTCCGAGTCAGAGGTTACAGAAACGGGGAGAGGCAGGAATGCCCCGGGAAGATGCGTTAAGAATACGTCAGGTCCGGTCACCCTGCCAGCGCAGTGACATCAAGTCCTTTTGGCAACTGACATTTTTGCCAGTAGCCATGTCACAGGGTGGTAGACGAAGCTGGCGAAGATGGCCAAAAGCCCGCCAGGGGGGGCTGCGCATGATCTTCGAGGAGCGTTTCAACCAAGTGGAGCGGCAGCTTCTGTTACACAGGCAGACACTTCGCACAGCCTCAGGCCTGAGCTTCCACGCCAGCAGCACGTCCTGGATCGGCTTTCACGAAGCCTTCAAGGGCGAGGACGGTACCGAGCTGGTCATTGGTGAACACAGCGAAATTTCGATTGCGTTCGCTCAAGAGGTCGAGTCCCTGCGGCTGGAATACTACGTAGTCAGCGACTTTCTGAGCGAAGACCTGCACATGTTGTTCGATGCCGAGAACATCGACTATGACCTGGTTGCGCCATCCCCTCGCATTTTTTACTGGCTCACCCTCGAAGGTAGCGGCTTCCGGGACGCTCGCCCGGGCCCGATCGCTACACACCCCTACTACCAGGTGATTGACGGCCCCTTTCGGCGCCTGACCATCTCCACCTCGCACGCCGGCACCGTGCATATCCGCAAGCTGGAATGGACCGGCACCCACCGCCATTGAACGGCAGCGGTTGTTCTGCCCTGCGGCATTGCTTAGGCTTACGCGGTCGAACCACGCCGCAAAGCCAGGAGAAGTGCCCATGGGCCTCAATGATCAGTGGATGCAACGCGACCTCAAGGTCCTGTGGCACCCCTGTACCCAGATGAAAGACCACGAGCAGCTGCCGCTGATCCCGATCAAGCGCGGCGAAGGCGTGTGGCTGGAAGACTTCGAGGGCAAACGCTATCTGGATGCGGTGAGCAGTTGGTGGGTCAACGTCTTCGGCCATGCCAACCCGCGCATCAACCAGCGCATCAAGGACCAGGTCGACCAGCTCGAGCACGTGATCCTGGCCGGTTTCAGTCATCAGCCAGTGATCGAGCTGTCCGAGCGCCTGGTCGCCATGACCCCGGCCGGTCTCGACCGGGTATTCTATGCCGACAATGGCTCGTCGTGCATCGAGGTGGCGCTGAAGATGAGCTTCCACTACTGGCAGAACATCGGCAAACCGGACAAGAAGCGCTTCGTCACCCTGACCAACAGCTACCATGGCGAAACCATTGCCGCCATGTCGGTGGGTGATGTGCCGCTGTTCACCGAAACCTACAAGGCGCTGCTGCTCGACACCCTCAAGGTGCCAAGCCCTGACTGCTACCTGCGCCCCGAGGGCATGAGCTGGGAAGAGCACTCGCGCAACATGTTCCAGGCCATGGAGCAGACCCTGGCCGAACACCACACCTCGATCAGCGCCGTGATCGTCGAGCCGCTGATACAGGGTGCCGGTGGCATGCGCATGTACCACCCGGTGTACCTCAAGTTGTTGCGCGAGGCCTGCGACCGCTACGACGTGCATCTGATCCATGACGAGATCGCCGTGGGCTTCGGCCGCACCGGCACGATGTTCGCCTGCGAGCAAGCCGGCATCCGCCCGGATTTCCTGTGCCTGTCCAAGGCCCTGACCGGCGGCTACCTGCCGCTGGCCGCCTGCCTGACCACCGACAAGGTGTACCAGGCGTTCTACGACGACTACCCGACACTGCGCGCGTTCCTGCACTCGCACAGCTACACCGGCAACCCGCTGGCGTGCGCTGCAGCGCTGGCGACCCTGGATATCTTCGAGCAGGACAACGTGATCGAGGCCAACAAGGCCCTGGCCACGCGCATGGCCACAGCCACTGCACATTTGGCCGATCATGCTCATGTTGCCGAAATACGCCAGACTGGCATGGCCCTGGCCATCGAAATGGTTCAAGACAAGGCAGGCAAGGTTGCCTACCCCTGGCAGGAGCGCCGTGGCCTGAAGGTGTTCGAGCACGCCCTGACCCGCGGCGCCCTGCTGCGACCGCTGGGCAGCGTGGTGTATTTCCTGCCGCCGTACGTGATCACCCCGGAGCAGATCGACTTCCTTGCCGAAGTGGCCAGCGAAGGCATTGATATCGCCACCCGCGATAGCATCAGTGTCGCAGTGCCGGCCAACTTCCACCCCGACTTCCGCGACCCGGGCTAGGCCCGGCAATTCGCCACACCACTTTTCCTGTGGGAGCGGGCGAGCCCGCGAACAAGGGCGAAGCCCTTGCCAGGCACCGCGGCGCCTGATTCGCGGGCACGCCCGCTCCCACAGGGGATCTGCGTCTCTCTATTTACCGAGCAAACCCATGAGACTGTCCCGCTTCTTCATCGACGCCCCCCTGAGCCTTGGCGAGCACGACCTGCCCGAGGCCCAGGCCCATTACATTGGCCGCGTGCTGCGCATGGCACCCGGCGACGCCGTGCAGCTGTTCGATGGCAGCGGCCAGGAATACCGTGGTCAGTTGCTCGAGGTGGGCAAGAAAACTGTCCGCGTCAGCCTTGACCAGGCCTTTGCCGGCCAGGCCGATTCACCGCTGCATGTGCACCTGGGCCAGGGCCTCTCCCGTGGCGAGCGCATGGACTGGGCGATCCAGAAGGCCACTGAGCTTGGTGCCAACGAAATCACCCCGATCGTCAGCGAACGCTGCGAAGTGCGCCTGAAAGACGAACGCGCCGACAAGCGCCTGGCCCACTGGCGCCAAGTGGCGATCAGCGCCTGTGAACAATGCGGGCGTTCTACCTTGCCAGTCATTCACCCACCCGTGCCTCTGGCCGAATGGTTGAGCAGCACCAAGGCTGACCTGAAACTGGTCCTGCACCCGGTGGCCGAGCCGCTCACCAGCCATGAAAAGCCCGCAACACTGGCCTTCGTGATCGGCCCCGAAGGCGGCCTTAGCGAGGCCGAAGTCGAGCAGGCCAAAGCCGCCGGCTTCCACGCAGCACGCCTTGGCCCGCGCGTGCTGCGCACCGAGACCGCGCCGGTGGTGGCGCTGTCGGTGGCACAGCAGTTGTGGGGCGATTTTTAACTAGCGCACGTAGAACGACACCGCCACGAAGTGCATCAGGCTGCCAGCGATCACGAACAGGTGCCAGATGCCATGCCAGTGGCGGAAGCGGCTGTCGAAGGCGAAGAAGATGATGCCGACGGTGTAGAACACGCCGCCGGCAGCCAGCCAGGCGAAGCCGGCAGTGCCCAGCGAGTTCAGCAGTGGCTTGACTGCCACCAGCACGATCCAGCCCATCACCGCGTAGATGATGATCGAGAGGATCCGCGCCTCGGAGCGCGGCTTGATCTCTTGCAACATGCCGATGATCGCCAGCCCCCAGACCACGCCGAACAGGCTCCATCCCCACGGGCCGCGCAGGCTGACCAGGCAAAACGGCGTGTAGCTGCCGGCAATCAGCAGATAGATCGAGAGGTGGTCGAGCTTGCGCATGATCACTTTCGCCCGCCCACGGGTGCTGTGGTACAGGGTGGAGATGCTGTACAGCAACAGCAGCGTGCCGCCGTAGATGGAGAAGCTGACGATCTTCCACGGGTCGCCTTGCAGGCCCGCGGCCACGATCAGCCAGATGGCACCAATAGCAGCGAGGACGGCACCGACCAGGTGGGTCCAGGCGTTGAAGCGTTCACCGTAATACATGCAAACACAGACCTCCTGAGGTGGGCAGGGTTCCTGTTGTGATGCTGATGGCTTCGTTCTTTGTGGGAGCGGCCTTGTGTCGCGAAGGGGGCGCGAAGCGGCCCCAGGCTGTCATTGCCACTGCATGAACCGCCGGGGCTGCTGCGCAGCCCTATCGCGACACAAGTCCCCACCCCAGACGACCAGGCCCTGCGCCTCACATCCTAACCAAGATCAGGTTGCAGATCCGCGTCACGCACCAGCCTTTCCAAGGCGACCAGGTCCGGCACCCGCGCCACCTGCTCACCCACCTGCACCGCCGCCAGCTCCAACCTGCCCAACGCCACATCCACGTAGTTCAGCTGGCTGTCGAGCTTGCACGAGCGCGGAATGTCCTGCAGCAACAGCGCCAGGTACCGCAAACCGGTATCGCCCAACGCATTGAGCACCACCACGCGAGCCCGCTCGCCGCACGGTGTCTCACCACCGCATGCGGCCTCGAAACCGATCAACGGCAGGCGTTGCTGACGCCAGTTGATCCACCCCAGGTGCCAGGCGGGGTCGCCATGCTGGCACACCAGGTTACGCTGCCCGCTCAACTCGGCCACCGCCACGTTGGGCAACACCAGCGTGCGGTCCCCCAACGGTAGCAACAGCCCGGTCAGGCTGCTGCGTTGGCCGGAAATCAGTTCAAGCATGGGCCTGGCTCCAATGGGCGATGCTCTGCAACAGCAGCGACTCCTGGTACGGCTTGCCCAGGTATTCGTTGACACCGATGACCATGGCGCGGTCCCGGTGCTTCTGCCCAGTACGCGAGGTGATCATGATGATCGGCAAGTCTTTCAACCGTGCGTCACGGCGGATGCGTGTGGCCACCTCGAAGCCGTCCATGCGCGGCATTTCAATGTCCAGCAACAACACGTCGGGCCGGTGCTCTTCCAGCAGGGCCATGGCATCGACGCCATCCTTGGCTGTGAGCACGCTCATGCCGTGGCGCTCCAGCAGGCGGCTGGTAACCTTGCGTACGGTTACCGAATCGTCCACCACCATCACCAGCAAGGCACGGCGCGGTGCCGGGCCAAGCAACTGGCGTTGGCTACCGCCACCGGGCAAGCGGGCCAGCCGTCGCTGCTGGCCGCGCAGCTGGCCCAGCAGGTCAAGAATCAGCACCACCCGGCCATCGCCCAGCAGTGTCGCCCCCGATAACCCGGCAACCGCGGCAAACTGCGGCCCCAGGCTTTTCACCACGATCTCGCGGCTGGGCGACAGGCTGTCGGCCTGGATGGCAAACGACTGCTCCTTGGAATGCACCAGCAGCACCGGCAACGGCACACTTTGCCCAAGCAGCGCCGGGCGCGGCAGGCCTTGCAGCAACTCGCCCAGGTAGCGCAGCTCGTATTCGTGGCCGGCATAGACATAGCGCGGCGAGTCCAGCTGGTAGCACGCCGCAAGCTCGGCAGGTGGCACGCGGACAATGCCCTCGATGGTATTGAGCGGAATGGCGTACTGCTCATCGCCCAGGTGCACCATCAGCGCACGGTTGATCGACACGGTGAACGGCAGGCGGATCAGGAAACGCGCCCCCTTGCCCTGCGCCGACTCGATACTCATCGAGCCACCCAGTTGCTTGACCTCCTCGTGCACCACATCCATGCCCAGCCCGCGCCCGGAAATCTGGGTAATCTTTTCGGCGGTGGAAAAGCCTGGCCGCAGGATGAACTGCAGGATTTCGTGGTCACTCAACTGCGCCTGCGGGTCCAATAGGCCGCGCTTGATGGCCTTGCGCCGCACTGCTTCCAGAGGCACGCCAGCACCATCATCCGTCATTTCGATGACGATATCGGCGCCCTCATGCAGCAAATTCAGGTGAATGGTGCCCTGCTCCGGCTTGCCGGCGGCCAGGCGCATTGCGCGGCTTTCCAGGCCGTGGTCAACGGCGTTGCGCAGCATATGCTCCAGCGGCGCCACCATACGTTCCAGCACACTGCGGTCCAGTTCGCCCTCGGCATTGCCAACCACCAGTTCCACCTGCTTGCCCAGCTCGCTGGCCACCTGCCGCACCACGCGCTGCAAGCGCGGCACCAGGCGCTCGAACGGCACCATCAGGGTGGCAGTCAGGCCCTCCTGCAACTGGCTGTTCACCCGCGCCTGCTGCTGCAGCAGGCTGTAGGCCTCCTGAGCGCGCTGAGCCAGGGTCTCCTTCAGGTCGAGCAGGTCCGAGGCAGACTCGAAGAGGGCCCGTGACAGCTGCTGCAGCTGGGAGTGGCGGTCCATTTCCAGCGGGTCGAAGTCGTCATAGGCATCGCCTTCGAACTGCTGCCGGCTGGAGATTCGCCCCTGGGTCTCGACATCCAGACGCAGCAACTGATCACGCATGCGCTCGAGTGTGGTCTCCATCTCGTTGAGGGCGAACTGCGCGTCGTTGACCTGCTGCTCGATGCGCCCACGGATGATCGAGTGCTCGCCGGCCAGGTTACCCAGGTCGTCGAGCAGCTCGGCGTCGACCTTGACCATGTCACCCGGTGCCCGCTCTGGTGCTGCTGCCGGAACTTCGGCGGTTGCAGCTTCTGGCGGCCCCTGGCCTGCGGCAGTGTCTGTCAGTGCGGCGCTGCTGAAGTTGCGAATGTAGTCGATCAGCGCCGTGGCGGCATGCAGCGGCTGCCCCAGGCGCACAGCGTCAAGCATATGCGCCAGCCGGTCGTGGCAGTTCTGCAGCAGTGCGAACAGTGGCGCGCTTGGCGGCAATCTACCCGCAGCCAACAACTCGTAGAGGAACTCCAGTTCGTGGGCCAGGTCGCCGATCGGGGTGATTTCGACCATGCGCGCCACGCCTTTGAGGGTGTGCAGGTCGCGCATCAGGTTGTCCACCTCGACGCTGCTGCGCGGGTCGGCCTGCCAGCGCGCCAGAGCCGCCGCGGCGCTCTCGACGATGTCCGAGCTTTCTTCCAGGAACACTTCCAGCAGCTCTTCGCCGGGGCTTTCCGGCGCCTCGGCAAGCGGCTCTGCCACCTGCGGCTGCAACGGCGGGTGCGGCAGCCCCAAGGTATCGGCCAGGTCCATGTCCGGGTGCAGCGGTGTGACCGTATCGATGCCCACCAGGCCGGTGGCATCCGGCGCCAGGGCCTGGTCCAGCAGGTTGCGCAGGCTGTCGACCAGCTCCGGGCGGGGTGGAATATCCTGCCCGGCCGCCACTTCGTCCAGCATGTCCAGCAAGGCCTCATGGGCCCGCTGGGCCTGGCTGAAGAAGCGGGAATCGGCAGGCAGGCTGCCCTCCTCCACCGCGCCATACAGGTCCAGCAACGCCTCGCACACCTCATCCATCTGCCACAGGTCGGCCAGGTGCGCAGCGTGCCCTAGGGTGGTCATCTGGTCGAGCAGGTTATCCAGTGCGTCGCGCTGGGCGGGCTGTTGCTGCCAGCGCGACAACAACGTCTCTGCATCGAGCAGAATGTCCATGGCCTGCGCCAGGAAGCTGGCGACCAACTGCGGATCACGCTTGCTGCGGCCGGCAGGGTGCGAGTCTTCATGCAGACTGGCCAGGCGGCCGTCCACGGCCTGGCCCACCTGCTCGATCAGTTCCGCGGCGCCGGGAATGGCGGCCAGCGGTGTGCTATCGAGTTGCGCCAAGCCCAGATGGAACAACGACCGCGCAGCTTCCAGCCACTCCATCTCGGCCATTTGCAGTGGCAGTTGATGACCCTTGTATTCACGGGCCAGGCGGTCGAAGGCGGTGGCCAGTTCGGCGACCGGCATCACCCCGGCCATGGCGGCACTGCCTTTGAGCGTGTGCAAGGCACGCTGCAAGTCATCACTGACCGGCGTGTCTTGGCCGCCGGCGCTTTGCAGATAAACCTCAAGGCTGGCCAGATGGCCCTGCGCCTCGGTACGAAAAATGCCCAGCAACTGCGGATCGAGGCCATCGACACCGGCAGCCGCCGGGGCATCGTTTTCGGCCAGGCTGTGCAGGTGCCCGGCCAATTGCTCGATTTCAGTCAGTTGCGGCAACTGGCCGGCGGCAAAGTCGGCCAGCAAGTCAGGCAGGTGAACGAACACCTGCTGCAGCGCTACAACCCCTTCCGGGGTGAGCACGCTGCGGCCCTCGAGCACCCGGTTCAGCAGGTGCTCGGCGCCCCAGGCCAGTTCAGCCACCGCCTCGGCATGCACCATGCGGCCACTGCCTTTGAGTGTATGCAGCGCGCGACGCACTTCGCCCAGCGCCTCGCGCTGCTGGTTGTCGGCACGCCAGCGCAGCCAGTGGCGCTCGATTTCCGGCAGCAGCTCGCCCGCTTCATCAAGGAACACCTCGCGAAGCTCGTCATCGATGCCGTCGCCACTGCCGTCCAGGTCTGCGCTGGCCCCAACCACCGCGCACTGCACACCCAGCGCCGCCAAGCTGGCCCGCGCCATCTCGATAAAGGGTTGGCCATCGGCCAGCGGGTCGGCTGCCCGCCATTGCAGGTAGCATTCGGCAGCGCTCAGCGCCTCAGCCAAGTGCGTCAGCTCATCAACCGGCGGCTCTTCCTCCAGGTGCTGCAACCAACGCTGCACATAGCTTGCGCAGCCGACAAACAGCTCGGCCACGGCGGGCAGCATCAACATGGCCAGTGCCCCGCGAATCTGCTGCAACAGCCCCGGCAAGGGCTGCAGACGTTGCCGCGGCCAGTCGGACTCCAGGTAATCGCCGATCAGATCCTTGGCCTGCTGCAACACGTTCAGCGATTCATTCAGCACCAGCTGGCGTATCTCGGCCAGGTCCGAGCCCGGCAGGCTGCCTTGGCCGTTTTCCTCCAAAGGGCCGACCATGCCGTTCAGGGAGGCCTCCACGTACAGCAGGGCCCCCGCCACGTCCATCAACACCGCGTCGTCCACCGCCCGCTCGCCCTGAGCCAATGCCTGCAACGCCAGCACCTGGTCGATGATCACCCGCCGCGGTTGCTGAAAGCCCAGTACCGCCAGGGTGTCAGCCACGTGGCGCAACGGCGCCAGCAGCGCATCGAGCTGTTCGCGGTGCTGACGGTCGCCGCGCCCGAACTGGTCCAGCCGCTCCTTGATGCGCATCAAGTCATCGCACAGTGCAGTCACCACCGAACGCAGCGCATCGCGCCCCGACCCGGCCTGCAGTTGGTCACGCCAGTTGCCCAGCGACAGGTCGAGGTTGGCAAGATCATCGTCACCCGCGAAGCGTTGGGCGGCGCCGGTCATCAGGCTGGCCTGGGCCAGCGGTTCCTCCCCACGGCAGGCACGCAGCTGGTTGAGCAACGGCAGCATGACCAGTGGCAGGTCGTGGCGGGCACCGCGCAACCGCTCCAGGTACGAGGGCAACTGCTCCAGGCCGCGGAACAATGCGCCCAGGCAATCACCCCGGGGGCTGACCTGGCCGTCGGCCAACGCCTTGGCAAACAGCTCCAGCTCCTCGGCCAGGCGCGTGGCGCCGCGCAGTTCGAGCATGCGCAGGCAGCCGTGCACCTGGTGCAGGTTGTCGACCACGAAAGCCATCATCGACAGGTCGCCCGTCTCGCCGGCAAAGCGCTCCAGCGCCTGCCGTGCCTGGCCCAGGCAATCGAGGATGGCGGCCTTGGTCCAGGCCAGCGCCACTGTTTCGTGACGCTCGGGGCTTACTGCAGAAGCCATGGTCACTATTCCTTAACGCGGCTCGGTCGGTGGTGGCAGGGTGAAACCGGACACCGAACGGCGCATCTCGCTGGCCATGCGGGCCAAGTGGCGGATGCTGTCGGCGGTGGCACCGGAGCCGGCAGAGGTTTGCGCGGTAATCTGCTGGATCACCGCCATGGTGTGGGAGATCTGCCCGGCCGACGAGGTCTGCAACTGGGCAGCGTCGGAGATGCTGTGGATAAGGTCGGCGAGGTTCTGCGATACCCCTTCGATCTCGGCCAGCGCCACCCCGGCATCCTGGGCCAGGCGTGCGCCACGCACCACTTCGGCGGTGGTCTGCTCCATGGAGATCACCGCTTCGTTGGTATCGGCCTGGATGGTACGCACCAGCGCCTCGATCTGGCGGGTGGCAGACGATGAGCGCTCAGCCAGGCGCTGCACCTCGTCGGCAACCACGGCAAATCCGCGGCCGGCCTCACCGGCCAGCGAGGCCTGGATAGCGGCGTTCAGGGCAAGAATGTTGGTCTGGTCGGCAATGTCGTCGATCAGGCTGACGATGTCGCCGATTTCCTGGGAGGACTCGCCCAGACGCTTGATCCGCTTGGCGGTGTCCTGGATTTGCTCGCGAATGTTGTCCATGCCGTTGATGGTGTTGTGCACCACCTCGTTGCCCTTGTTGGCGATGGCCACCGAACGCTCGGCCACCTTGGCCGATTCGTAAGCATGCGCCGAAACCCGATCGATCGACTCGACCATGTCGCCCACCGCCTCGGACGCCTCGCTGATCTGTGCAGCCTGGTGCTCGGAGGCCTTGGCCAGTTGCCGCGCAGTGTTCTGCGTGTCCTGCACAGCGGCAGCGACCTGCATTGCACTGTGGTTGATGGTGGCGACCAGGTCGCGCAACTGGTCCACGGAATAGTTGATCGAGTCGGCAATGGCGCCGGTAAAATCTTCAGTCACCGATACGGTCACCGTCAGGTCGCCATCTGCCAGCTCTTCGATTTCGTCGAGCAGGCGCATGATGGCCTGCTGGTTGCGTTCGTTCTTTTCTGCAGTCTCGCGCAGTTGGCGGTTGGTGGTGCGCACCATGACCAGGCCGATGAGGATGATCGAGGCCAGCGCCAGCAGCCCCAGGGCATAGCCGCCAACGGTGTCGAGGGTGCGCCCGCCAGCCAGGTTCTCGAAACCGTTCGCCAGGTGCGACGCTTCGTCGAGCAGGGTTTGCGAAAGGCTGAAGATGTTGCCCGCAGCCTCCCGCACACGGAACAGTTCGGGCGAGGTTTCGAGGATTTCATCCACCGAACCGGCAACGAACTGGAACAACTCGGCGATTTCGGCCAGCCGCGCACGCGCATCGGCGTCCTCGACGCGGGTTATCTGGATTGTCGCATTGCCATTGAGCATGCCCTCCAGCACCTGGCCAAAGCGCCCGGCGTCACGGCCGAAGGCATCGGCCGCCTGGGCGGCGCTGTCGTCACCGGCCAGCACGGTGTTGACCGAGCCAAGGATGCGTTCGGCCAGCAACAACTGGCGCTGGGCCACTGCAACCTGATTGGCCGGGGCACCGCTCTGCAGCAGGATCTCGACCACTTTTTCGTATTCCACCTGCAACTGCGGCACGGTCTCGGCCAGGGTCGCTGCCACCTGGTGCAGCGACAGCACGGTCTGCTCGCTGGCCAGGATGATGTCGGTGTTCTTGCGCAGGTTTTCCCAGTCGCGGCGTACCGATTCCATCTCGTCACGCACCGAAGGTGGCGCAGGCGGCAGGCCAGTGGACTTGTCACCCTGGCGCAGGTAGCCCCAGCGCCGTTCGAAATCATTGCGTGCATCCGACAGCAGCTTGAAAGCCAGGGCCTTGCCGGTGGCCGCCTCGGTGGCGTTCTTGGCGATACGCTGCGACAGCACGCGCAGCTCGCCGGCATGGCCGATGTACTGCTTGTCGTAGTTGGATTGGGTATTCAGGTAAGCAAAGTTGGCGAACAGCAAGATGATCGAAAGGATCAGGATCAGGAACAGCACGGTGATCTGCGCGATGCTGCGGGTACGTGGGCTCACGGTGGTGGCAGTGACGGGGGTGGCAGGCTTGTTCACGTTCGCAGGTCCTATAACGCCACATCGAGAAAGCCTGGCGCCTGGGCCAAGGCAAAGGGGCTGAAGATCGCCCAGTTACGTTCACGCGGAAAATGCCCCTGCACAAAGCGTGCAGCGGCAGGGATCAGCGGCTGCGGCGGCGACAGCTGCAGGCTGTCGAGGGCAAAGTGCTGAAGGCCCAGCACCTCGTCGACCAGCAAGCCGACGAACAGGTCGTCGTGATCCAGCACCAGCACTCGCCGCTGCTTGCCCGGTGCGGCGTGGCCCAGGCCGAAGAAGCAGCTCAGGTCCATCACCGGCAACAGCCGGCCACGCAGGTTGGCCACCCCGCACACCCACGGCTGCACGCCGGGGACGCGGCTACTGCGCGGCTCGCGCAGCACCTCGGCCACTTCGCCCATGGGCGCGACGAACCACTGCCCGGCAATGCGAAAGCCAATGCCGCTCCACTGCTGCACGCGGTTGTCCTGCGGCGGCTGGTCGGCGACCAGCAGGCGGCAGCGCCGGTCGATGTCCAGCAACAACTCAAAGGCGGTCAGCGACGCGCCTTGCGGGCGGGTGGTCAAGCCCCCAGCACTTCTTTGAGCTTGGCGATCAGCGCCTCCTCTTCCACCGGTTTGGTCAGGAAGTCACGGGCACCCTGGCGCGTGGCCCAGATACGGTCGGTTTCCTGGTCCTTGGTGGTTACCACGATCACTGGAATAGCGCTGGTTTCCGGGTCCTTGCTGAGCTGGCGGGTGGCCTGGAAGCCGTTCATGCCAGGCATGACAATGTCCATCAGCACCGCGTCGGGCTTGTCCTGCCGGGCCAGGGCCACGCCGTCGGCACCGTTGCTGGCCTTGAGCACCTGGTAGCCGTGCTTTTCCAGCCATTCGGTCAATCTGTACATCTCTGTCGGCGAGTCGTCGACAATCAGAACTCGGGCCATGCTGTTTCCCCATCAGGAAAGTAGGACCGCGCCATGGCGGGGCTCGGTCAGGGTGCGTGTTGTTGAGGTGTGGCGAACCCGGGCACATGGGCGCGGATCGCATCGAGCAGTTCTTCCTTGCTGAACGGTTTGGTCAGGAACTGATCGGAACCGACCACCCGGCCGCGGGCCTTGTCGAACAGCCCATCGCGGGACGACAGCAGGATAACCGGGGTGTCCTTGAAGGCACTGTTGTGCTTGATTACCGCGCAGGTCTGGTAGCCGTCCAGGCGTGGCATCAGCACATCGACAAAAATGATGCTGGGCTGATGGTCGACGATCTTGGCCAGGGCATCGAAGCCATCGCTGGCGGTGATTACCTCGCAGCCCGCTTCACCGAGCAACATCTGCGCGGTGCGGCGGATCGTGCGGGAATCGTCGATCACCATCACCTTCAGGGGTTGTTCCATAGACGCCTACCAGTAGGATTGAAGCCGCAAGTTGCTAGCGGCAAGCTGCAAGAAAGCAGCTCGGCGCATGGATGCTCTTTTCTTGAGGCTTGTAGCTCAAGGCTTGCAGCTGCATTTTTAGCACACTCCGGGTGGCCATTCCATCTGCCGCGCCCCTTGACCGGCGGCGTTCCCGGCGCCACCCTGAGCCACTTTTCTTTCGATCCACCGCGGCCACCTGCCGCCAAGAGGACCCCCCATGAGCGTTCGCCTCGGCATTGTAATGGACCCCATCGCGTCCATCTCCTACAAGAAGGACAGCTCGCTGGCCATGCTGCTGGCCGCCCAGGCACGCGGCTGGAGCTTGTTCTACATGGAACAGCAAGACCTGTACCAGGGCGAAGGCAAGGCACGCGCCCGCATGCGCCCGCTGACGGTGTTTGCCGACCCTGCACGCTGGTTCGAACTGGGCGAGGAGCAGGACAGCCCGCTGGCCGAGCTGGACGTGATCCTGATGCGCAAGGACCCGCCCTTCGACATGGAGTTCGTCTATAGCACTTACCTGCTGGAACAAGCCGAGAACGACGGCGTACTGGTGGTAAACCGCCCGCAAAGCCTGCGCGACTGCAACGAGAAGATGTTCGCCACGCTGTTCCCGCAATGCACCACCCCGACCCTGGTCAGCCGCCGCCCGGACATCCTTCGCGAATTCACCGCCAAGCATGCCGACGTGATCCTAAAGCCACTGGATGGCATGGGCGGTACGTCGATCTTCCGTCACCGGGCGGGCGACCCCAACCTGTCGGTGATCCTGGAAACCCTGACCGCACTGGGCACCCAGCAGATCATGGCCCAAGCCTACCTGCCGGCAATCAAGGACGGCGACAAGCGCATCCTGATGATCGATGGCGAGCCAGTGGAGTATTGCCTGGCACGCATCCCGGCCAGCGGCGAAACCCGTGGCAACCTGGCCGCGGGCGGGCGTGGCGAAGCCCGCCCACTGACCGAGCGCGACCGCTGGATCGCCGCCCAGGTCGGCCCGACGCTGCGCGAGAAGGGCCTGCTGTTCGTTGGCCTGGACGTGATCGGCGACTACCTCACCGAAATCAACGTCACCAGCCCCACCTGTATCCGCGAGATCGATGCCGCCTACAACACCGATATCGGTGGCAAACTGATGGATGCCATTGATCGCAAGCTCAAGGCACGCTGACAGCCAACGCGAAGTAAAGCCGTAGAGTGGGGTATGATGCCGGTCCTATTCGACTGAGCTGCTGCCCCGCCCTGCGGTTGCTGGATACCTGATGACGCTGCCCGCTGACGTCCCTGCCGACCTGCTGCCTCCCCGTGTTCGCCCTGCGGACCGGCTTGGCTTCACCCTGTTCCTGGCTGCGCTGGTGCACCTGGCGCTGATCCTTGGCGTCGGTTTCACCGTGGTCAAGCCTGCCGAAATCCGCCACACCATGGACATCACCCTGGCCACCTTCAAGAGCGAGAAACCGCCCGAGAAGGCTGACTTCCAGGCCCAGGACAACCAGCAAGGCAGCGGCACCCTGGACAAGAAAGCGGTGCCCAAGACCACCGAGCTGGCGCCGTTCCAGGACAGCAAGATCAACAAAATCACCCCACCGCCTGCGGCCAGGCCCGAGGTGGTACCACCCCCTACCCCGAAAAAGTCGGCGGTGGTGACTACTGCGCCCAAGCCGCACAAGGTCGAACCCAAACCCAAGGAAAGCAAAGCACAGCCCAAGCCAGCCACACCGGCGCCGGACTTCGACAGCTCGCAGTTGTCCAGCCAGATCGCCAGCCTGGAGGCGGAGCTGTCCAACGAGCAGCAAATGTACGCCAAGCGCCCACGCATCCATCGCCTGAACGCCGCGTCGACCATGCGCGACAAGGGCGCCTGGTACAAGGAAGAGTGGCGCAAGAAGGTCGAGCGCGTGGGTAACCTGAACTACCCCGATGAAGCACGCCGACAGCAGATCTACGGCAACTTGCGCATGATGGTGTCGATCAACCGCGATGGCTCGCTGTACGAGGTACTGGTGCTGGAATCGTCCGGGCAGCCCGTGCTGGATCAGGCGGCGCAGCGCATCGTGCGGCTGGCCGCGCCGTTTGCACCGTTTACCGGTGATCTGGCCGAGTTCGACCGGCTGGAGATCATCCGCACCTGGCGCTTTGCCCGTGGGGACCGTTTGTCCAGTAACTGATTTCCTGCCTGTTCCGGCCTCTTCGCGGGCACGCCCGCTCCCACAGGTTGCTCACCGGCGCTGAAGCCTGTGGAGTACCGGCGGGAGCGGACATGCCCGCGAAGGGGGACCGGCACAAGCGACACAAAGCCCACCTTGTCAGTCTCGCCACCTGGCGCCACACTATCCCCCATGAAAACCCTCGCACCCAGCTACCTCAAGCACCAGTTCCTGATCGCCATGCCGCACATGGCCGATCCGAACTTCGCCCAGACCCTCACGTATATCGTCGAGCACAATGAGCATGGCGCCATGGGCCTGGTGGTCAACCGACCACAGGAACTGAGCCTGGCCGACATCCTCGAGCAGCTGCGCCCGGACGAAACGCCGCCGGCCAGCACCTTGCAGGTGCCGATCTACCAGGGTGGCCCGGTACAAACCGACCGCGGCTTCGTGCTGCACAGCAGCGAGTGCAGTTTCCAGGCCAGCGTGGCGCTGGAAGGGCTGTCGCTGACCACGTCACAGGACATATTGCTGGCTATCGCCGCCGGTGTGGGCCCGAAACAGAGCCTGATCACCTTGGGCTATGCCGGTTGGGAAGCGGGCCAACTGGAAGCGGAACTGGCCGACAACGCCTGGCTGAACTGCCCGTTCGACCCGGAAATCGTCTTCGGTATGGCCAGCGACCTGCGCCTTGAGGCTGCGGCCGCCAGCCTGGGGATCAACCTGCACCTGCTGACCAGCCAGGCGGGCCACGCCTGATGGCTGAGCTACGCCTGCTGCTGGGCTTCGACTATGGCAGCAAACAGATCGGCGTGGCCGTCGGCCAGGTGATTACCGGCCAGGCCCGCGAACTGTGCACCCTGAAGGCGCAGAACGGCGTACCGGACTGGGCCCAGGTGGAAAAGCTGATTGCCGAATGGAAGCCAGATGCCATTGTCGTCGGCCTGCCGCTGAACATGGACGGTACGCCCAGCGAGATGAGCGCCCGCGCCGAAAAGTTCGCCCGCCGCCTGAACGGCCGCTTCAACCTGCCCGTGCACACGCACGACGAGCGCCTGACCACCTTCGAGGCCAAAGGCGAGCGCATGGCCCGTGGCGGCCAGCGTGGCAGCTACCGCGACAATCCGGTCGATGCCATTGCCGCTGCCTTGCTGCTGCAAGGCTGGCTGGAGGCCAATACCTGATCATCTTTGCCGCCGGGTCCACCCGGCGCACCCTTCCGAGGAGCCCGCAATGAGCCTACCCAATCCCGCCGAGCTGATCCGGCAGATGGCTGTCGACCTTCGTGCCCACCTGGCGCGCCGGGCAATCACCGAGCCCCGTTACATCGGTATCCGCACCGGCGGCGTCTGGGTTGCCCAGGCCCTGCAGGATGCCATGGGCGACACCAGCCCAATGGGCACCCTGGACGTGTCGTTCTACCGTGACGACTTCAGCCAGAACGGTCTGCACCCACAAGTGCGCCCGTCCGAGTTGCCGTTCGAAGTCGAAGGCCAGCACCTGGTGCTGGTGGATGACGTGCTGATGAGCGGTCGCACCATCCGCGCGGCGCTCAACGAACTGTTCGATTACGGCCGCCCGGCCAGCGTCACCCTGGTCTGCCTGCTGGACCTGGATGCCGGCGAACTGCCGATTCGCCCGAACGTGCTCGGCGCCACCCTGTCGCTGGGTGCCCATGAACGGGTAAAATTGACCGGACCCGCACCGCTCGCCCTCGAGCGCCAGGACCTCGCCTCCGCTTCCGCCCTTTAAGAGTCCCCCGCGATGACGCCAATCGACGCCAAGCGCCCGCTGCAGCTCAATGATCAGGGCCAGCTGCGCCACTTTCTCTCGCTTGACGGTTTGCCTCGCGAACTGCTCACCGAGATCCTCGACACCGCCGACTCCTTCCTGGAAGTCGGTGCCCGGGCTGTGAAAAAAGTCCCGTTGCTGCGCGGCAAGACTGTGTGCAACGTGTTCTTCGAGAACTCGACCCGTACCCGTACCACCTTCGAACTGGCAGCCCAGCGCCTGTCGGCCGACGTGATCAGCCTGAACGTGTCGACCTCCTCGACCAGCAAGGGCGAAACCCTGTTCGACACCCTGCGCAACCTCGAAGCCATGGCCGCCGACATGTTCGTCGTACGCCACTCCGACTCCGGCGCCGCGCACTTCATCGCCGAGCACGTGTGCCCGGAAGTGGCCGTGATCAACGGCGGTGACGGCCGCCACGCGCACCCGACCCAGGGCATGCTCGACATGCTCACCATCCGCCGTCACAAAGGCAGCTTCGAAAACCTGTCCGTGGCGATCGTCGGCGACATCCTGCACTCGCGTGTGGCCCGTTCCGACATGCTCGCGCTCAAAGCGCTGGGTTGCCCGGACATCCGTGTGATCGGGCCGAAAACCCTGATCCCGATCGGTATCGAGCAGTACGGCGTGAAGGTCTACACCGACCTCGCCGAAGGCCTGAAAGACGTCGACGTGGTGATCATGCTGCGCCTGCAGCGTGAGCGCATGGCCGGTGGCCTGCTGCCCAGTGAAGGCGAGTTCTACCGCCTGTTCGGCCTGACGACCGCGCGCCTGGCCGGGGCCAAGCCTGACGCCATCGTCATGCACCCGGGCCCGATCAACCGTGGCGTAGAAATCGAGTCGGCGGTTGCCGATGGCAAGCACTCGGTGATCCTCAACCAGGTCACCTACGGTATCGCCGTGCGCATGGCCGTGCTGTCCATGGCCATGAGCGGGCAGAACGCGCAACGTCAATTGGACCAGGAGAATGCCCAGTGACCATCAGTATTCTTGGCGTCCGGGTGATCGACCCCAACAGTGGCCTGGACCAGGTCACCGACCTGCACCTGGACGGCGGCCGCATTGTCGCCATCGGCGCCGCACCGGCTGGTTTCAGCGCCAGCCGCACGATCCAGGCTGATGGCCTGGTCGCTGCGCCCGGCCTGGTCGACCTGGGCGTGTCCCTGCGCGAGCCGGGTTACAGCCGCAAAGGCAACATCGCCAGTGAAACCCGCGCTGCCGTTGCCGGCGGTGTTACCAGCCTGTGCTGCCCGCCGCAGACCAAGCCGGTGCTGGACACCTCGGCGGTAGCCGAACTTATCCTTGACCGCGCCCGCGAAGCCGCCAACAGCAAGGTCTACCCGGTCGGCGCCCTGACCAAGGGCCTGGAGGGTGAGCAACTGGCCGAACTGGTGGCCCTGCGTGACACCGGTTGCGTAGCGTTTGGCAACGGCCTGAAGGAAATCCCCAACAACCGTACCCTGGCCCGCGCCCTGGAGTATGCCGCCACCTTCGACCTGACGGTGGTGTTCCACTCCCAGGACCGCGATCTGGCCCAGGGCGGCCTGGCCCACGAAGGTGCCATGGCCAGCTTCCTCGGGCTGCCGGGCATCCCGGAAAGCGCCGAAACCGTGGCCCTGGCGCGCAACCTGCTGCTGGTGGAACAGAGCGGCGTGCGTGCGCACTTCAGCCAGATCACCAGCGCCCGTGGCGCGCGGCTGATCGCCCAGGCCCAGGCCTTGGGCCTGCCTGTGACCGCCGATGTAGCGCTGTACCAGCTGATCCTCACGGACGAGTCGCTGCGCGAGTTCTCCAGCCTGTACCACGTGCAGCCGCCGCTGCGCACCGCTGCCGACCGTGACGGATTGCGCGAGGCGGTGAAGTCGGGGGTGATCCAGGCCATCTCCAGCCACCACCAGCCGCACGAGCGCGACGCCAAGCTGGCCCCGTTCGGCGCCACCGAGCCGGGTATCAGCAGCGTCGAGTTGCTGCTGCCACTGGCCATGACCCTGGTGCAAGACGGCCTGCTCGACCTGCCGACCTTGCTGGCCCGCCTGAGCAGCGGCCCGGCTGCCGCCCTGCGCCTGCCGGCTGGGGAGCTGAAAGTGGGTGGCGCGGCCGACCTGGTGCTGTTCGACCCGCAAGCGTCCACCGTTGCTGGCGAACAATGGTTCTCCCGTGGCGAGAACTGCCCGTTCATCGGCCACTGCCTGCCAGGTGCAGTGCGTTATACCTTGGTCGATGGGCACATCTGCCACGAGGCCTGAGCAACCCCTGTGGGAGCAACTGTCTTGCTCAATTTCTAAAAGCTGGCGCCTTCCCTGTGGGAGCGGGCTTGCCCGCGAACACG